>NZ_JAGSXH010000234.1 GCF_018283645.1 Actinocrinis puniceicyclus
AAGAGACAGGGAGACACGGGGGCGACGAGGGGGCCACGCGGCGGCGCACCCGGTCGCGCCCATACCGGCCGGGATGCCGGGCGTCGCAACAGGTCGGGTTCGCACCGACGCCGGTCCCTCTGTTCGAACGAGGACGAAGCCGCTGGGTCGTCAGGACCCGATATGCGGTCGAGTCGCGACCGTGCGCGGCAGGAATCGGTCCTCAGCCGGCGAACGTGGGTGCGGCATTCCGGTGAGCGCCGGCAACGCGACGCCTTCGAGGGGGAAACCTGCGGTGATGAAGTGGCTCAGCAGCTTCGCCGTGGCGAGGGTGTCAGCAAGAGCCTGATGCGCTTCGGTCAGGTCGATGCCCAGATGCCCACAGCACGCGCCCAGCGTGTGGCTCGCGAGCGGCAGGTGGCGGCGTGCGTGCTTCCACGTGCACAGGCCCCGGGTCAGCTGCGGCAACCGGATGCCGGACCAGGCGAAGTGAGCGGCGACGAAGCGGCCGTCGAACTGCGGCAGCCGGTGTGCCACAGGCACCCGCCCGGCGAATAGGCCGTGCAACTGGGGCGCCACCTCGGCGAATCGCGGCGCGTCGAGCACCATGTCCTGCGTGATGCCGTGCACGAAGGTCGGCCCGACGACGTCGTCCTGAGGTCTGAGCAGCGTGTCCCAGGATCCTGTGATCGCGCCGAGCGCATCGACGTGTACGACTGCGATCTCGACGATCGAATCAGGGTAAAGGCTGAATCCGGTGGTCTCGATGTCGAAGACCGCGTATCCGGTGCGGCCCACGCTCACCGCCGCCCGCTCTCTGCGGTCCGGCGCGAGCCGACATGCTCGCGGCGCGGCTCGGCGCCGGGCCGGGCGAGCAACCCGGCGATGCGCCGCGAGACGAACTCGCTCTTGCCCGATCCGGCGCGGGCGAGGATGCGCAGGTACGGGTCGCCCGTCGCCATGGTGGCGGACTGGGCAGCAGTGAACGCCATTTTCCCTCCTCGGCCGAACATTACCCCCGGCAACGGTTCGACCGTCGGACTTCGACGACTTTCAGCACCGCGTCGCCGTACACGTTCACGACCTTCACCGCTCTTGCCTCTCCCCGGTTCGGGGAAGTTCGCCGCCACCCGAGAAGCTCGAGGCACCGCGATCACGCTCCGATTCGATCAGCCCGCTTACCCCGTCAACGGCCGAATCGCCTGAACGCAGTGTGCGCACATTCAAGCATTCGCACGCCGACCCCGGGGTGTTTCGGATAATCTCGGCCGTCGAGGCGGTCTTGTTCGAGCGAATGGGGGCTGGCGTGAGCGAGCGAGCCGAAGCCGCAGACGCGTGGCGGGCGCGGATCTGGAGCCCTTACGGGGAAGTCGCCGGTGCCGGAGTCCTGATTTCACAGCAGCACGTGCTCACGTGCGCTCACGTGGTGAACCCTGACGACGAACAGGACTCGAAGATCGTGCCGGCACCCCCGGGGCAGATCGAGATCGACTTCCCGGGTCTTCGCCACCCCGTCAAGCACCGCGCTCACGTGCTTGAAGGCGGATGGTTTCCCAAACGCGGACAGGACGCCGACATCGCCATCCTGAGGCTTGACGAGCCCGTCGCGATCCCGAACGCGGTTCTGCGACCGTCCGCCGGACGCGTGGGCCATCAGCTCTCAGTCTTCGGCTACACCGTAAACAACGAGCGCGGTGTACGCACGTGGCTGAGGCAGGGAGAGGCACCCGCGCCGGAGACGGACTGGGTTCAACTGCGCGCGGACAGCCCGACTGACAAGCGCGTCGAACGCGGATTCAGCGGAGCCGGGGTCGTCGACGCCGAAGACGGCGCGATCCTCGGAATCATCGTCACGTTCGACGAAGACGAGCGGGCACACGTCTCCTGGATGCTGCCTACCGAGACGATCACTCGCTACTGGCCCCTGATGATGAACCGCATCGAGATCGCCGAGCGTCGCTTCGTCATCGAACCGCTTGACCTGACCGCTGTCGCCTCGTGCGCCCCCTGGCCCGATTCCCACGAAGTCAGCGCCGTGACGGCATCGGGCCGGCTGATCCGACGCTGGTGGGACTGCGGCGGGACCTGGTCGCACTGGTACGACGCCGCGCCGCCGGCTCGACCCGCGGACCTTTCCGCCTTCTCGCGGGCCGCCGGCGAGATGGACTGCGTGACCGCCGACGAGTATGGCCGCGTCTGGCATTCGTCCCGCCGCGCTGGCCGGTGGGGCAACTGGGAGCCCATTCGCCCGCCCGACACCGCGCAGGACCGCCTACGCATCGCCAGTCCGGTAATCGCGCGAGTGACCACGGTCAGCAGCGGCCCCAGCCATGCGGAACTGTTCGCGGTAACCAGCGCCGGCGAGCTGATCCACCGCTGGCATTGGGCAGAGAATGCCGAGGTGAAGCTGGAATGGTCCACCTGGCACCTGTTCAAGACTCAAACGCGCGTAAGCGATGTCGGCGCCGCCTCCATGCGACCCGGCCACGTGCTCTGCGTGATCGCAGACGAACACGGCAGGTGCTGGCGTGCCGAACACAACGGCGGCCGCTGGTCCTCGTGGGAGGAACCCATGCGCATACCGGAGGGGACCAAGAGCCCCGCGATCAAGCGGGTGGCCGCGGCCAGCCTCGCGCCAGGACACCACGAGGTCTTCGCCGTGACCAGCGCCGGCGAACTCATCCACCGCTGGCAGCGGGAGGGCTCCGACTGGTCGGCCTGGCACACGTTCGAGACGCCCGAACCGGTCGCCGACGTCGCCGCTAGCACGCAGCCCGACGGCACGTACGAATGCCTCATAGCCAGTACGACCGGTCGACTCTGGTACGCGCGGTTCGACAACGCCACCTATTGGTCGGCCTGGGCCACACTCGGCACGCTACCGCTCCCGGAGAGGTGACAACACGCGATGAGCAAACTCGTCCGCTTCGAACTGGACGGCGGCGGCACCGTCCTCGTCGAACCGGCCGCAGAGCCGGGGATCGCCCGCGCGTCGATCGCCGGCGAGGCGGCACGCAACGCCGCGGAGACATTCCAGGCAGCGCTCAGCGGGGTGCGCGCCGCAGCCGCCGCCACCCTGCGCGAGTTCACCAGCCTGCCGCATCAACCGGACGAGGTGACCGTCGAGTTCGGCGTGCGCCTCGACGCTCAAGCCGGAGCAATCATCGCGAGAAGCACCCTCGAAGGACACCTTCAAGTAACGCTGTTGTGGAAGAAGACGGAGACGGCCGAGCAGCCGGAAGCATCGGGATAATCCCCACGTCCGCCTCATCCGCGAGCGCTCCCGGTACGTCTCGAACCTGCAGGGTACACATTCTGCGGCACCCTCCACGATCAGTCAGATGAGCGCTGCCTAGGGATCATCGTGCTCCTCTACCCGGTAGGAGGCTGATGACATGCCTTATGACCTCCACATCACGCGCGCGGGATCGCAGTTGCGCTCCGCCGAGTTCCCGATCCCGCAGGCGCAGTGGGAGGCGGCGCTGGCAGACTGGCCGCGCGTGGATGACCTCCTGACCAACTTCTATTGGCGCGACGGGCAGCTCTGGATCTACCCGGAAGGCGAGAAGAGCATCGCCGAGATCGCTGCTTTCGCCGCCGAGCGCCTCGGCGCGCGGCTGCTCGGCGGCGACGACGAAGAGTACCTGCCGGACGGGTCCGTAGTTTGGGACGATCCGGCCCAGCGCCCGGACCTGCCTGCCCGGCCGGCCTGAGGCGGACCGCAGTTTCGATGCGTTTGTCAACGGCTGGTCGGCAGCAGGCAGCGAACTACGCTTCAGGAGCATCACCGCCTGCGCCGACCACAGCATGGAGGACGAGCCCGCCGAGCGCTCCGGCTTCGCCAGGTCCGCAACAGTGTCGCCGCTGAGACCTGGAGCGAAGACATCCTTGGATCCGGCACGCAGTGATCCGAAGAGCCGCAGCGCTCCCCGACGACATCGCGCAGGCCGTCGTCTCCGCGCGCCTCGCCGACCACGACGGCGCCGAACGCGTGCTGCGAGAACCTACCCGATGGTGGACACAGCCGGCGCGATAATCCGCGCCTGTGCCCGCGGGCCGGTGGGCACGACGGCCGGTGGGCACGACGGCCGGTGGGCGAGGAACAGGCCGACCGCCGGGTCGCCCATCACACCCACCCCCGCCGGGTCGCCCATCACACC
>NZ_JAGSXH010000235.1 GCF_018283645.1 Actinocrinis puniceicyclus
GGGGGTACAGGGGGTACAGCGGGCATTTCGCCCTGGCGACGCGTCGAAGTGTCGGCGCATCGGGGTCGCAGCAACTCATGGGTGGCCGGCGGCACCGGTTGCCCGGCAATCGCCGCAGTTTCGCCATTTCCGTCGGCGTCGCAATCGCCGTCGGCGTCGGCGTTCCGCTGTTCCTCGCGCATCCGGTCATTCTCCCGCCCGCCCGAGCTCGGCCGCACGGTAGGGTGCTGGCGTGCGCAGAAGATCTTCCGGTGCCGCCGCGGCGCTCGGCCTCGTCGCGGGATACGCCGTAGACGCCCTGGTCGCAGACCCGAGCCGGGGGCATCCTGTCGCCGCCTTCGGTCGGGCCGCGACGGCGCTGGAGCGGCGCTGCTATCAGGACTCGCGGTCGCGCGGAACTGCTTTCACCGCGGTCTGCGTCGGAGGTACGGCCCTGTTCGGATACGCGACGACGCGCGGCTCGCGCGGCCGTCCCGTGACCGCGGTCGCGACGATGGCCGCCGCGACCTGGAGCGTGGTCGGAGCGGCCTCGCTGCGCCGCGAGGCCGCCGCGATCGGGAGCCTGCTGGAGGCGGGCGACCTCGACGCCGCCCGCGAGCGGCTGCCGCGGCTGTGCGGCCGGGATCCGCGCGGGATGGACGAACGTGAGGTCGCGCGCGCGGTGGTCGAATCCGTCGCGGAGAACACCTCGGACGCGGTCGTGGCGCCGCTGTTCTGGGGAGCGGTCGCCGGCGTACCCGGTCTGCTGGGCTACCGCGCGGCCAACACGCTCGACGCGATGGTCGGCCACCGTTCGCAGCGGTATGCGCGCTTCGGGTGGGCCTCCGCCCGACTGGACGACGCGCTGAATCTGGCGCCGGCGCGGCTTACCGGGGCGCTGACCGCCGTGCTCGCGCCGACCGTCGGCGGTTCGCGCCTGGAGACCTGGCACACGCTGCGGCACGACGGCGGGAAGCACCCGAGCCCGAACGCGGGGCGCTGCGAAGCCGCGGCGGCCGGCGCACTCGGCCTGCGGCTCGGCGGCACCAACAGTTACACGTCAGGGATCGAACACCGGCCCTATCTGGGGACCGGCCGCGGTCCGCGCGGCTTCGACATCGCACGCGCCAACCGGCTGTCCGCGGCCGTGTCCACCGCGGCCGCGGCGGGACTTTCGGTCGGCGCGCTGGCGCTGCGGGCGGCGGCGCACCGGCGGGGAAGCGGAACGCGATGAGCCCGGCGGCGCGCGGGGCGCTGCTGATCGCGGGCACCACCTCGGACGCCGGCAAGAGCGTGCTGACCGCGGCGATCTGCCGGTGGCTGGCCCGCCAGGGCGTGCGGGTCGCGCCGTTCAAGGCACAGAACATGTCGAACAACTCCGCGGTCTGCCTCGACCCGCGCACCGGGGCCGGGGCGGAACTGGGGCGCGCGCAGGCGATGCAGGCCGCGGCGGCCGGCGCGGTACCCGAGCCGGCGATGAACCCGATCCTGCTCAAGCCCGGCGGCGAGCGCACCAGCCAGGTCGTGGTACTGGGGCGGCCGCTGGCCGAGGCGAGCGCCCAGTCGTATCAGAGCCTGAAGAAGCGGCTGCTCGGCACCGTGCTCGACGCCTTCGACGACCTGCGTTCCCGCTACGACGTCGTGGTCTGCGAAGGCGCCGGCTCGCCGACGGAGATCAACCTGCGCGAGGGGGACCTGGCGAACCTGGGGCTGGCCCGCGCCCGCTCGCTGCCGGCGCTGGTGGTGGGGGACATCGACCGCGGCGGCGTGTTCGCGGCCTTCCACGGCACGGTCGCGTTGCTGGACGCGGCAGACCAGGCGCTGATATGCGGGTTCCTGGTCAACCGGTTCCGCGGCGACCCGGCGCTGCTGGCGCCGGGGCTGCGGATGATCGAGGACCACACGGGGCGGCCGGTGCTCGGCGTGGTGCCGTATCTGCGCGACATCTGGCTCGATGCCGAGGATTCGCTCACCCTGCAGGGCCGTCCGCTGCCGGCGGCCGCAGCGCCCGCGCCCGGCCGCGAGCCGCTGACGGTGACGGTGGTGCATCTGCCGCGGGTGTCCAATTTCACGGACGTGGACGCGCTGATGCTGGAGCCGGGCGTCGAGGTCTCCTTCACCACGAGCGCCCGCGGGATCGCCGAGGCGGATCTGGTGGTGGTGCCCGGTACGAAGGCCACCGTAAGCGATCTGTCATGGTTGCGCGAGCGCGGCATCGCCGACGCCCTGATGGCGCGGGCGGCGCGCGGCGGAGTGCTGCTGGGGATCTGCGGCGGGTACCAGATGTTCGGCAAGAACATCGACGATCCGGTGGAGAGCCGCGGCGGCCGGGTCGAGGGGCTCGGCCTGTTGCCGGTGGTCACGCGGTTCGCGGCGGACAAGACGCTCGCGCGGCCGCGCGGGTTCGGCCTCGGCCAGCCGGTGGATTCGGGTTACGAGATCCACCACGGTGTGGTCTCGGCGCACGGCGGCGAGCCGCTCTTCACGGACGGCGCCGGCGTACCGTTGGACGGCTGCGTGTCAGGGAACGTAATCGGTACGCTCTGGCACGGCACGCTGGAGTCGGACGGTTATCGCAGAGCTTTCCTGCGGTGGACGGCGCAGCGGGCCCGCCGCTCGTTCGAGCCGCGTTCGGACACTGATTTCGCGGCGGCGCGGCTGGCCCAGTACGACCGACTGGCGGACGCGGTGGCCGAGCACGTGGACACCGACGCGCTGTGGCGGCTGATCGAACACGGTCCAACGCCGGGACTGCGGCTGCTGCCGCCCGGCGCCTGAGGCCGACGCCGGTTCCTGACACGTGACGCCTGCGCGTGACGCCTGACACCTGAAACGCCAGACGCCCCGGACGCTCGACTGCTTTTATCGGCACAATTCTCCATCACTTTCACCGGTCGCCATCAATTGCACTTCACTCGATCGGCAGCGTTATCGTCCTCTCGGGTTATGGCACTATTTTGCACGCGGGAACCTTTTTACCGGGTTCCATGTCCGCTCGCGTCCCGCGTGGTGAAAGGCGTGCCATGAAATGTGTCGTCTGCGATGCTCAACTGCCCGCTCCGGCGCCGGTCGGCAGGCCGCGCCGCTACTGCTCGACGGCGTGCCGGCAGCGGGCTTACCGCCACCGCCACCACTCCGAACAGCGGCTTTACTCGCCCGCGCGGGGCCGAACCGAGCCGTGCGGGAGGCCGGGCGCCGAGCCGCTGCTCGCGGCTCTCGTGCTGTTCCCACTCGACGAAGCGGACTCGGTGTATGCGGCGCAGTCGTTCGCGGAATTTCCCTGGGAGTATTTTCTGGCGCGTCTTCACCCGGAGCAAAGGCCGGACGAAACGACCTCGGACGGTATTTCGTCGCAGCGCGACAAAGCAGATCCCGATGCGGAGCCCACGACGGTAGAAGGACGAAATGCAGACGAAAACGCCACGCTTCGCGACGAAATTCTCTGCTGACCGCCGGGCGTCGCCCTCGGCCGGCGCCTTGCGCGCCAGGATGTATGCCATTTGGATCTGTCGGCGCGCGTCCGCCTCGGGTTCTCCGTCAGCCGCGCCGTCTCGGTGACGCCGCTGCGCTGTTCTCAGTCGGTTGTGTGGGGTTGGGGGCGGGTGGCCGGTGGTGATGCCTTCAGGGGTGGACGGTGTCGCCGCTGATGTGAACCTGCGCCTGGCCGACCAGGTCGCCGCAGTCGCAGCCGAGATCGGCGCCACCCCCGGGCAGGTCGCGCTGGCCTGGCTGCCGGCCCAGGGCGAGGACATCGCGCCCATTCCCGGCACCCGCCGCGTCGCCCGCGTCGAGGAGAACATCGCCGCCGACACCGTCGAGTTGACCGACGAGCAGCTCAGCCGGCTCAGCGCTCTGCCCCCGGCCGCCGGAGACACACACAACCCGGCGCAGATGCGGATGATGGCGCGCTGATGACGGGGACCTTCGGCCGCGACATCCCCGAAGCCTGACCCCGGCAGCAAAATCACGCCGCACCAGGCCGAGCCGGCACCGAGCAAACAACCTTCCCGGGCGGAAGCCGGCACCACCCGGTCCAGCCCCGCGGGCGCCCTGCCAGACCGGCAGGGGGCCCGCGCGCCGTCCGAAGCCACGCCCTCCTTGTCAGTTTCGGGGCGTTATCGAACCCTGACCTGATGG
>NZ_JAGSXH010000236.1 GCF_018283645.1 Actinocrinis puniceicyclus
ATCGGCGGGTTGGCCTTGACGTTGTTCGGCACGTACAGGTACATCTGCAGGCCGGTCGGGTTGTTGCCGAAGCTCGTGATCTGGGTCAGCGACGCGGCGGCGGCCGGGGGCGCGGCCTGCAGGCTCACACCGAAGGCGGCGGCGAGCGCGAGGACGCCGCCGAACCACCGGGACCTCAGGAGACGGGATCTGAGCATAGGACCTCTTCGTCCGTGGGATTATTTGTTAGCGCTCACAGTCAGCGGGCGCCGACACCGAAGATTCGTTTGATAGTCACGTGTGGCCGGAAACTCGTCAATGGCCTGGAAACCGGTTTTCCGGAGCTGGGCGATATGGACGCGGCTGCCTGCTGCCTTCTCGGCCGAGCGAGCCGATCATCCCGCCGGGCGCCGTGAAAGTTGCGAAGGCGGGCGTTGTCCGCGTGGGCCGGCGCCCAAACAGATCAGTGCCGCGCGAACTGGACCGCGGTACGTTGCGCGACATTCGGCAGAATCGCTATACCGTTGATCGTCAGCTGTTGTCCGTAGATGTCGGTGATCCTGATCGGGCCGCCGCATCCGGCGCCGCCGGCCGAGAGGAAGTAGTTGTAATCGGTGCGCGGCAATTCCCGCCAGCCGCCGCCCACGCGGACCTCCAGCGCCGCCACCGGATTGCGGTGCCCGATCACCTGGATGCCGCACCAGTACCGGCTGGAGCCGGTCTTGTACCGCAGGGACAGCGGGCTGGACAGGTCGGGGCTCAGCAGCTTCCAGGTGATCGGGACGCGGCCCAGCGTGGGGTCGGCGAGCTTGGCGAACGCCTGCCGGCTCAGGTCTATCTGACCAGGCGCGCAAGGCAGCGGGCACTCGTTGGTGATCAGTACCGTGATCGAGGCGCCGTTGGCCGCGTGTACGAGCACGTACGCCCCGCAGGCCCTGGCCGACTCGTAGTCGGTGTAGTTCATCGCCCCGATCATCATGTCGGCCGCCGGGCCGAACAGGCAGGCGCCGTCTCCGTCGCCGGCGCTGTACTCGGTGGCCACGCCCTGATAGGTGGCTCCCGGCCGAATGCGACCCGCGGCCGGCGCGGCGGCGGCCGGCGCAGCGCTCGATGCCGGGGGCGTGGCCGGTGCGGTCCGCGCGGAGGCGGAGGCCGCCGCGCCGCCGGACGGCGCCGCGCTCGCCGCGCTCGACGCATTCGCCCCGGTCGCATGGGTTGTATGGGTCGTATACGAACCCGAGCGCGTGGTCGCGGCGTACCCGGCGGCGGCCTTGTGGTCCGGCAGCAACACCGCGATCAGCGCGACGGCCAGCACGGCCGCGGCGGCAACCGCGGCGGCCGGCAGCCACCGCCGCTCACGCCTGCGGTGCCTGATGTCGCGCCGAGCGGCCTGGTCATCCACCTTCACCATCGGTCCCTCCGCAGAGCCCAGTTCGGCGTTCCGCCCTGGTGCCAGGCCATAGCCTAAGTCTCCGCGGAAGGGCGGCGCCGACTCGGGTGGTTACCGCGGTTACCGCGACCGTCACACCGGCCGCGGCGTTTTCCGGCGAGAGCCGGTGCCGATTCGAACAGCCGTCGCCGCCCGGTGACCGTCCATGCTGTTGAAAAATGTCGGGCGGCCGTCGAATGTTCGAGCGATGAGCGCGAGTCGTCTCGCCCGCCGCAGCGGACATGGCGCCCGCGAGCCGTTTCCCTGCCGTCCGCGGCGCATTCCGCTGTCTGAAACCGTGGGAATTCGACACGCATTCTGCCCGCGCCGGCGGAACGTCTCCGAAATATTCCGAAAATCGTTGACGCCGCCCGAACGGCCAACCAATACTTTTGCCGCCGACCATCAATATCCGAACGGGCCGCCCCCCGGCTTCCCGTTTCCTCGGCGAGCCTTCAACGTGGAAGGAGCAACACATGCGTTCCGCCCGATTCGAATCCGGCAGTCGCAGGCGTCTGCGGCTACTGGGCAGACGCGCCAGGCTGCTGATCGGGGGTGCTTTCGCCGCGGCGATGACCGCGGCGCTCACCCTGGTGGCGACCATCCTGCCCGGTCCCGCCAGCGCCGCCACCACGATCTGTTCGAGCCAGACCGGCACCAGCAACGGCTACTACTACTCGTTCTGGACCGCCGGAGGCGGCTCTGCCTGCATGACGTTGGGCTCCGGCGGCGACTACAGCACCTCCTGGAGCAACGTCAACAACTTCGTCGCGGGAACGGGCTGGAGCACCGGCGGACGGATGACGGTGAACTACTCCGGCAGCTTCAACCCGTCCGGCAACTCGTATCTCTCGCTGTACGGCTGGACGACCAACCCGCTGGTCGAGTACTACATCACCGACAACTGGGGCAGCTACCGGCCCACCGGCACCTACAAGGGCACCGTCTCCAGCGACGGCGGCACGTACGACATCTACGAGACGCAGCGGGTCAACGCGCCGTCGATCATCGGCACCGCCACCTTCAACCAGTACTGGGCGGTGCGCCAGAGCCGGCGGACCGGCGGCAGCATCACCACCGGCAACTTCTTCGACGCCTGGGCCAGCCACGGAATGAACATGGGCGCGTTCAACTACATGATCCTCGCCACCGAGGGTTACCAGAGCAGCGGCAACTCCAACATCACGCTGGGAGGATCCTCCGGTGGTGGCGGCGGCGGTGGCGGTGGCGGTGGTAGCACGGGTGCGTTGCACGCGGTGGGTGCGGGCAAGTGCCTGGACGATCCGAACAGCACCACGACGCTGGGCACCCAGCAGCAGATCTACACCTGCAACGGCGCCGCGAACCAGACCTGGACGCACAACTCCTCCAACGAGCTGACCCTCAGCGTGGGCGGCAGCACCCTGTGCCTGGACGCGAACGGCAAGGGCACCACCGCGGGCACGAAGGTGATCGTCTACTCCTGCAACGGCCAGACCAACCAGCAGTGGAACCTCAACTCCAACGGCACCGTCACCGGTGTGCAGTCAGGGCTCTGCCTGGACGTGACCGGAGCCTCCACGGCGAACGGCGCCCTGGTCGAACTGTGGACCTGCAACGGCGGCAGCAACCAGCAATGGACCCTCGGCTGAGCACGGCACACAGCCGGCCCACGCGGTTCGCGGAGCATGGGTAGCGCGACCCGCGTGCGGCTGAAAACCGCCCGCGCCGACCGGTCAGGCGGGAACCGGTCGGCGCGAGGCGGCCGAGATCGTCGGCGCATTGCACGCTGCCGCGCCGGATGCGCCCGCATATGCCCTGAAGCTGACGTTCCGCGGGCCGATTCCCGAGGTGCGCCGCCGAGCCGGCTGACGACCCCGTCCCGTTTCCGGCTCACCGAATGTTGCGGTTTGCGCTTCGAAAGTACCTCTCGAAGTCACCCGTGACACTGCGCGGACCGTGCGGGTTCTCCGCGTGGTTCGCCCCGCAAGGGTAAGTTTCACGACGGCTACCCGGCGTTCTCGCCCGCCGCCACGTCCGAAGGCATCGGTCGTGCTGGTTAGGCGGCATGAGCCCAACCAGGTCTCGAAACATTGCGAGAGTGGCCATTGAGATTTCGATGGTCCTTTGGCACGCTCACGGCGACGTAAACCGCCCCGGCACCCTTGCGGCCGTCCGAGTCGGCTCCTCGTCGGTTACGCCCCGTCCGTGATTTGTTAGCGCTACCAAGACTCTGTGCTGTGTCACGTACCTGCCAGGGTCCTGTCCTGGTGAGGTTCTCAGCCCTTGGCCTTCTTCGCAATCGCCGCAGACGTCCGGGACGCCCGAGTGCGGCCGTCTGCCGCCTGCCCGAGCGCACCGCGGACGCAGGCCTGCGCGCCGCCGACCCGCATCGCGCGAAAAGGCACGTAGGCGGACGATCGACCGCGCCACGCCGTTCGCCGGCGTGCGCAGCACAACCGCAGTTCAACCCATCACCGACCGCGCGACGCGGACGGGAAAGGACTATCCATGGATATCGACTCTGGCGCCGACCACAGCGTCATGCGGCCGAGACGCGAGACCTCGGGCCGCCGCAGACTGCGCGCCGGTCTGGCTGCCGGCACGGTGGTGTGCGTGGCGGCGGCCACCGGGGCCGTGGTGCTCACCGCCGGCACCGCCAACGCGGCAAGCACGCTGCGCGCGGCGGCCGAGGCCGACGGACGCTACTTCGGCATGGCCGTCGGGC
>NZ_JAGSXH010000237.1 GCF_018283645.1 Actinocrinis puniceicyclus
GAGTCCGCGCAGGACCGCTGGCGCGCCGTAAACGCGCCCCACCTCGTCGCCCTCGTACGCGCCGGAGCACGCTTCGAGCGCGGCGAACTCGTCGAGCGCGAACAGCTCACCGCAGCCTGATCAGCACATCACATCCACAGGATTTGACAATTGCTCCACGTGGAGTCTTCACCGTAGAGATCGTCTCTGGTAAGGGTTCTTCTACACGCGGGCTCCATGTCTATGCCGCGCGTGCCGTGATCACCCCAGAACGCCCGTTCCGTCCAACCGGCGCTGCCGAGATCGCCTCAGTGTTGCAACCACGGCTCTTCATGTCAGGCGATTCCGAATGCAAAGGGAGCTGAAGCAACGTGCTGACTCCGAATCAGCGGGCACCCAGCCGAACCCATCCCGCTGACGGTCAGCCGCGCAGCTTTTTCAACAGCCGTGTGGCGAGCGGGGGCCCCTGAGGCTCCGGCATCTGCGGATGGTCGCTGATCCACGGTCCGTCCGTCACTCCCGGCTTGTCCGGTACCTCGAAGGGCTTGGCGATGTACTTCGGCGCGAACTGTTCAATCTTCGCCACGGTCGCGAGAGTGCCGAGCGGAACTTCCCGGCGGCTGCCGAGGGCGGTCCTGCGCCCGTCGCCGACCGCTGTGAACAGTCCGCCGAAACGCAGGTCCCCGGCGAACCACAGGCTGGTGATCCGCGGCGTGATCCAGTCCTGGTCCTTGGGCCATTTGATCTCGTACTCACAGAGCGGCCGGCGGGTCGCCGGGTCGAAGATCAGCACCGCGGTCAGGTCCGCCTCCCAGACCCAGCGGGTGGTCAGGCCCTCGAGGATCGTCTTCGCGTTGAGGCTCTTGGGGTCGGCGATTTTCGACCAGCGCCCGAGCTTGACCGGATACTCCTGCCAGGCGAACCGCTCGAGGAGGTATTTGTCGCGCTCGCCCTGCTCGCGCCGCCACTTGTGGTCGCTGCCGAGGTCTTCCTGGATCCGCGCGAACAGTTCGGGATCGCTCAGCGGCGGGTTCGGCGGCGTCGGCGAAGTCATGAGCCCAGTCCTCCGAGGATCCGGTTGATCGATTGAGCTGCCGTGCCCGCGTCCTCAGAACCCTGCGGGGCCGTAAAGGAAACCGAGTTCGCCATGAGGACCATCATGGTCCGGAACTGCGGCCCGTGCGGCACGTACGGCGTGGAGAATTCGATGGCGACTATCCGGCTGCCGTCCTCGCACGGCACGATCGCCTCAAGTTGGTAGACCTCGGCGTCGCCCGCCGGTCCCTGCGAGCCGGGCAGTTGCGGCCGCTGCAGGATGACGACGCTCTCGAAGAACAGCGCCGGTCTGTTCGCGAGGTCCACCAGGTCGGCTTGGCCGTGTTCGTCGGCCCTGGCCTTGAGGTCGACGAGATCCTTCAGCACGAGCCGGGGGTTGCGCTTCTGGCCCATCTCCTGCTGCGATAGGACGAGGCTGGAGGAGACGACGGTGTCGTCTTGCGCCGTATGCCAGCCCAGCCCGCAGTACACGCAGTTGCGCTGTTCGAGTTGGTCGAGCAGAACGCTGAACGTGCCGATCACGGCGGAAAGCAGGTCCTGCTGCTGCGGCGGTGCCAGTTCGCGCAGATTCGCCTCGGCCGTGGCGAGAACGTCGTCGGTGTCGGTGAGCGGCAGCGAGAAGTAGCCCTGCGGCATCTCGATCCAGAAGTTCAGCGCGTCGTCCGCGGGTTCGCCGGCGCCGGTCGCCGAGAGGATCTCGGTGATCCCGGGCATCAGCCGATCGCCTGCTTGACGTCGTGATACAGGCTCGTGGCGACCGACTTGCCCTTCCAGGCGAGTTCGATGTTGTGGCCGACGGTGTTGGCGGCCTCTTCACCGAGGCCGAACGTCTTGGTCACCACGGGCATGATACCGAACTTGACCGGAAGGCTCAGCGAATGGGCCCCTTGCTGCATGGCCGTGTAGACCCGCTGCCCGTATGTCCCGCCGTCGCGGATCAGCTGCCCGCCGCCTTGAATCGCGTCCTCGGTCACGCCGGTCACGCCGCGTGCTATGGACGGTATGTCATCGATCGTCGTACCCGCCAGCTTGCCGGCCCAGCCCGTCACCTTGCCGACGAGTGTCACGTCCTTGGTCGCGTTGACCACCCCCTTACCGCCGATACCTGCCTTGCCGAGCGCGCCGACGCCGGGTATCACGCTGAGCGCGTCAATGCCCACCGCGGATGCGTTCTTCAGGTTCTGCATGGTGAAGTGGCCGGTGAGCAGGCCGCCGAGCGCGTCGCGCACCTTCGGGTTCGCGAAGTCGCACCCCAGCGCGCCCACGCCGGCTCCGATGGCGACCGCCCCGGCGACCACGTCGATGGGAGGCGGGGTGCACAGGGCGATCAGGCCGGCCACGGCGGAGATCGTGGACAGCGCCGAGTGGATCGCGTTGAGGTGGTTTGCCACCCAGCCGCCGACCATACTCAGGCCCTTGGTGAAGTCACTCCACAGGCTGGAGAAGAAGCCGGGCTTGTGCGGGGCAAGGCCCTGGGTCGCGTGCTCGAGTTCCTGCGCGTACTTCTTGGCCGCCGCCTCATGCTGCGACGCCAGTTCATGCGCCCGTTTCATGGTCGCGTCGAGGTCCTCGTGCGCCTGCTGCGCCGCATTGCCCGCGTCTTTGAGCTCCGACTCGGCCGCGTCGATCCGGCGCTGCGCGGCCTGCAGGTCCTGCTGGGTGTTGAAGAACTGGCCGATCAGCTGGAGGTCCGGGTTGTTCTGGGCCTGCTGGAGCTGCTGCTGCGCGCGCTGCACGGCCTGCTTGGCGTCCGCGGCCTCCTGGTCCAGCTTCCTGGCGACGTCTTTGAAGCCGACCAGGTCCTCGTGCCAGTTCGTCAGTACCCCGACGGCGTTGCTCAGCGAGGTGTGCGCATTGGTCAGCTCCGTGGCGAGCTTCGTGTTGAAGTGCTCGCGGAACGCATCGCCCGCGTCTCCCTGCCAGACACCGGTGTTCGCGTTGCGCATTTCGTCCAACAGTTCGCCTGACTGCTGCATCGAGCCGACGGCCTGCTCCAGCCGCGAGCTCATCGCCGCGACGTCGCCGGGAATCCCCGGCACCGGGTTGAAGCCGAGATGCGGATAGGCCGCGGTGTCGGCGAATTCTGCGACGCTGTCGAAGAGGCTCACTTGACCCCCTTCGTCGTCTCGGCGGCGCTCAACTGGCCCGTCTGGCCCATGATGAAGTCGTCGATCTGATCCAACGCCTGGCCGACCGCGCCGCCGCACTGCTTGTAGGGGTCGTGCGCCTTATTCACGCCGTCGTTCGTCTCCTGGATCGACTGGCGCAGCTGGCCCAGGCCGTACTGCCAGGCGTTCTGGGAGGCGTCCGCGGCCCGGTTCAGGCCGCCTGTCCCCCGCTGTCTCACGTGCGACGAACTCATCGCCTTCAGCGCCGCGTCCATCTGCTCGCCCGCGTCCTGGAGCGTCTTCGTCATCTGTTGCAGAACACCGAGATCACCCTGGAAAAAACCGCTCATCGTAGCTCCCCGATATGCACGATAGGGCTCCCCGTCCCGGCGGGCAGCCAGCACGACCATAGCCCCCTCGGGCGCGGGAAGCGAAACCATTGCGTTGCGATCAGAGCATGGCTCAACGATACGTAGCCCCGCGTTCGCGATCAGCCGCGGTGATACCGTTTCGGGAACGCAGTTCGCAGCGCATACCAGGGGTCGATGGCAGGGTCAATGACAAAGTGATCTTGCGGCTGGGTTCGTGGTGGTTTAGCCGTGCGTCGGCACGGTCTGCGTGGCCTGACATGCCGGATTTGCGGGCGGGCACGGCATCTGAGGATCATTCAGGTGTC
>NZ_JAGSXH010000238.1 GCF_018283645.1 Actinocrinis puniceicyclus
GCACGTCCGGCCAACTCGAGGTGGAACCGGAGATCCCGGAGGTCGCGCACCCGGTGGCGGAGGTGTCGCAGCGCCCGTTGACGGTGAAGGACACCTCACCTGCGGGGGTGGTGGTGTACACCTGGCCGGCACGCTGCCCGTACTTGATCTGCGAGAGGTACCCGCCGCGGGTGTAGGCCGACGCCGCGGGCGCGGTGGCGCCCTGGTCCATCGCGTAGTAGTTGGTCTCGGTGCTGTACCAGTACGAGATCGCGTCGCTGTGGGTGTCCACGACGTAGTCCAGGTTCCACCGGTAGGCCTGCTGGCACCAAGAATTGGCGAAGGTCGTGTTGTAGCAGGGCTGCCCGGATGCGGTGGAGTACACCGGCTCGGTCCACACCGAGTTGGTGATCGCGTCCCCCGACGCGAAGCCGGGCAGCTGGTTCTGCCCGAAGTAGTACTGGGTGCCGTCGGTGGTGGTCACCACCCAGTACTCGCCGTTGTGTGCGCCGTTGGGTGCGCCGGTCTTGAACTGGATCAGCTCGTTGCTGTCGTTCGCCGGGTGGTACGCCCCGGTGAGGTCGTCCTTCACCAGGGTGCTGGTCGACCCGTTCAGCGAGATCGTCAGCGTGTTGTTACTCGACCAGCAGTTGTCGTAGGTCTGCGTCGTGCCCGTCGGGTTCTGGTGGCAGGACTGGTAGGAGCGTTCGATATAGGACTGCGGCAGGCTCCATCCGTCCCCGACGTTCGAAGCCTGGTTGTTGGTGGAGGAGGTCAGCCCGTCCTGGGCCTGGGAGTTGTAGGACAGTTGCACCTTCGGCGCAAGGCCACCGGGCACTGCGGGCACCGGGACCGGGTAGGACCAGGTGAACGCGTCCGCCGACCCGCCCGCCTGCCAGGAGCCCGACGGCTTGAGCGAGGTGGCCGTGAAGTCACCACCCCCGCCGCCGGCGTCCGAGGACGTCGTGGACGTCAGACCTATCACCATCGCCGGTGCCGCGGCCCGCCGGGACTGCGCGCCCGCCACGGTCGCGGAAGACCGCGCGACGGGCCGAGTCGAACCCGACAGCGCGACGTCCGCTTCCACGGTGTGGGTCTTGAGTTCATTGGTGAACCTCACCGGGGTCTGCGTGCGGCACGCCGCAACCCCCGGGGTGGTCAGCGCGCAGGCCGGCAGCGCGACCAAAGCAAGGCGCGCGTCCCAGTCACCGCCGAACGCGTCCTGGAACTGCGCGTAAGAGAGCGTCACGTGCACCGGCGCCGGGGCGCTCGCGCCGTCCGTACGCGCCAGGGACATCAGCACGCCGTTCACGCCCGCCTTGCCGGCGGCAGTCCGGGGCGCGATCGACACGCGCGCGCTGACCGGCCCGCCCGCCCAGGCGCCGGCCGAACGGGCGATCCACACCGGCAGCGCACCGGCCCGCACCGGGGCAGCAGCAGGGCCCGCGTGCAACGCGGCAGCACCAGCGCTGCCGAGACCACCGCTGGGTTGTGCCGCGGTCAACAGGGCGTCCGCGCTGCCCGCGGGCCACACCGGGACCGCACCCTTCCGGCTGCTCATAGGCACCGGCTTGCGGTAGTCCGACACGATCGGGCTGACCGGGACCGACGCGGTGCGCGGCACCGGCGGCGCACCGCGTCCCACGGCTGCCTGCGCGTGCGCGCCGCCCGCAAGCAGACCCGTGCCCAACGCCACCGTGGCCACGGCGCTGATCAGCGAGCGCGCCGCCCGCCGGCGTGCGCTCGCCTTCGCGTCCCGACCCACGTATCCGCCCCTGCGCACCCCGAACGCCATGCGAACCCGCCCCTGTGTCGATGCCGCGATCAAGCCAGTCGAACGTTGAAGCTACCAGGGCTCGAACACTCTGGAAAGAGACGATCACGTGTACAAATGCTGACTGACCAACAGGGCTCTTACGACAGGAGTGCCAGTCATCGGTTATCACCAGCTCTGCTGCCTATAGTCCAGCGTGAGAGATCTGGATCCCCTGCCACCTGCAACGATTGCCCCTAGTGGCTGGTTCGTGCCCTGACAGGTAATGACTCTCGCCATCGCATCGCTCGCGTCGTACGATCACCGCGTCGAGGCTCACGCGCCCAAAGAGCGCGCGTGTTCTATACGTACCTTGAGGGGGAATCGTGCCCGCACGCACGAGCACATACATCAGATATCGAACAGCCACACGAAAGCACCATGCAGTCATCGCGAGCGCGTTGGCCACGGCACTGACGGCGGCGAGCATGCTCGGTGCATCGCCCGCGCTGGCCGCCACGGCGCCCCGGGACGCCGGCTCGAGCGTCGCGTCACCCACCGCGCCCAACGCCTCGGGAAGCCCGGCACCGGACCCCTCAGCATCCTCCACCACGAGCGGCAACAGCCCCCTGATCAAGATCCCACCCGCATCCGGCACAACAGCGGCGCAGCAGGCCGCCATGGCCGCCGCCGCCACGCAAGCCAAGGCCAGCGGCAAGCCCGTGCCGGTCACCGCACTGACCGACGAGGTCACCCAGGTCATCGCCCAACCGGACGGACAGTTCACCGCGGACACCAACGTCACCCCGGTGCGCGCCCTGCACGGCGGGACCTGGGTGCCGATCGACATCCGCCTGCACCGCAACCCGGACGGCTCGCTCTCCCCGAACTCCACCGCGTACGGCACCGTGCGCTTCTCCGGCGGCGGCACCGCTGCGCTCGCGACCACGTCCTCCGGCGGTGTGTCGTACACGCTCTCCTGGCCCGGGCGTCTTGTGGCCCCGCGCGTGTCGGGATCGAGCGCGACCTATCCGGACGTGCTGCCCGGCGTTGACCTGCAGGTGCAGGCCACGGACACCGGCGGGTTCTCCACCGTCCTGATCGTCAAGACCGCCGCCGCGGCACGCAACCCGCAACTGAAAACACTGAACCTCCCGACACGTATCGCCGGCGGCCAGATCACCCGCAGCCGGGCGAAAGACGGCATCACCGTCTCCAGCGGGCCTCGCGGCCCGATCCTGCAGTCCGCCAGCCCCCTGATGTGGGACTCGAACACGACCCTCGCCGCGGTCCACCCCAAGGCCGCACGAGCACACCTGCAACTGTCCCCCGACCCGTCGAACGCCGGGCACGCCGGCATCGCCGCCCGCCTCGCTCCGGTCACCACCAAGGCCACCGCAGGCACGCTCACCCTGATCCCCGACCCGGCGCTGCTCACAGGACTGCACACCGTCTACCCGCTGTACATCGACCCCACTATCGACTGGACCCCCACCACCGCGGGAACCCCCGACTACGTCGACCGCGAACAGGGCTCGCCCTGCACCAACACGTCGTTCTGGGATGCCGCGCCGCAACTGGGCAACACCAGCGAGCACGCGCTGGGCATCGGCCGCAACCTCTGGTCCAGCTGTCAGGGACTGATGGACCCCTACTTCCAGTGGAAGCTGCCCGCGGCGATCCACGGCGGCATCATCCAGAACGCCACCGTGAAGGTCACGCGCAACTACTCAGCCGCCTGCGGATCCCCCGCCTCGGCCACCCTGCACTGGAGCGGCGGAATCAACTCCGGCACCAGCTGGGCCAACCCGAAACCCGCCGACCTGGGCCACACCGTCACCCACAGTTGGCCCGCGCAGACCGGACTGAACTGCACCGGCGGCGACATCGCGGAAGGTTTCGACCTGACCTACCCGGTCTCCTCCAACACCAGCGCCACGCAGATCACCGTCGAACTCGAAGCCGACGGCGACCCGGCCGGCACCAACGGGGTGTACTGGTTCGGCAACATCCAACCCAACCCCACCCTTCAGATCACCTACAAC
>NZ_JAGSXH010000239.1 GCF_018283645.1 Actinocrinis puniceicyclus
GCCGGGGTCGGGGTGGCGGATCTCGGATTGCTGCTGTGCAACCGGCTCGGCCGCAGCGCCACCCTCGTCCCCGGGCAGCGAAACGGCGCCGCTCCTGGCCGGCGGCCGGTCAACACCATCTTCGCCTGGAGCGCGAGCAGTCCCGCCGGAGTGCGGTGGCTGGGCGGCACCCCCGGCGGCGACGGCCAGTGCCAGTGGAACGCGCAGGTTCTCGCAGGGTTGCTGATCGACGGTGTGGACGTGCTGAGCGCGCTGAACCGGCCGCGGTGGACCTACCTGCCCGGCGCGGACAAGAACGAGGCGGACCAGAAACCGCACCTGCAGGTCGACGCCTCGATGACCGCCGAAGTCCGGGACGCCCTCCAGGCGGCCGGCCACACGCTGCGCGTGCGCGCCAGCGTCGGCGGTGCGGTGCGCGTGCTCCAGCGCGACGACTCGTCGATCCACGGACTCGACGACGGCCGCCAGGAAGGACTCACCGCAGGAATCTGACCCGCGCGGCCTGTCCGGCCGCTGGGTCGTCAGCACGGCGGACGGCATCGCCGTGCTCGAGCACGGGCGCCGGTCGAGCACGGCTCGCACGCCGATCTGCCGGCCCGCGACGGGCTCCACGCGGAGTTGTTCTCACTCCATTCGCGGGCCTACCGGTGGGGCCGGCCGCGGCTCGGCCGGCAACGCACGCTCACCCGCCCGCGACCGCGTCGTGGGCGCGCAGCGCGGGCAGCACCGTCTCCCCGAACAGCAGCACGTCCTTGTCGTATTCGGGGAAGATCAGCATCAGTCCGTCGAGGTCCGCCTCCCGGGTGATGTAGGTGATGTGCTCGATCAGCGTGTCGGCGTCGCCGGCCACGTAAGGGGTCTGGAACGCGGCCTCGCCGACCGCGCCGGCGGCCCACGCGCGCGCCTGCTGCGCCGGGATGCCCCAGGACGCGCGCATCAGTGCCAGCGCCTCGCGGTCGAGGCCGGCGCCCCACTGCTCGACCTTGCGCCGCGCCGCCTGACCGGTCTCGGCCTGCACGACGGTGAGCATCGAATAGGTCTTACACGCCCGGCCGTATTCCGCGGCCCGCTCGTGCACGTCGCGCGAGAGCCCGCGCATCTCCTCGAGGGTGTCCCCGGCCAGGAACGCGCCGTCGGCGTACTTGGCCTGGAGCGCGCGCGCCTCGACGGACCGGCCGGCGCTGATGATCGTCGGGCGCACGGCCGGGTGCGGGCGGGACTGACAGCCCTCAAGGGTGAAGTACGGGGTGCGCATGGTCACCGAGTCCTCGGTCCACAGCCGCAGCACCGCCTCGGTCCACAGCTCGGTCATCGCGTACCGGTCAGCGTGGCTCAGCTCCGGGTCCCACTCACCGAACTGCGCGAACTCGGCCGCGTAGGCCCCGTTGACGATGTTCATCCCGGCCCGGCCGCCGCTGACGTCCTGCAGGGTGGTGACCATCTTCGCGGCGATCGCCGGGTTGTGGACGTTGGCGTGCACGCTGGCCCAGATCTTCACCCGGCTGGTGGCCTCGGCCAGCGCGCTCATCAGGGTCAGCGACTCCAGGGAGCGTCCCCAGTGGTCGGTCGCGCCGCCGAAGCCGCGCCACTTCGCCATCGACATCACGAAGTCCAGGCCGATCTCCTCCGCCCGCATCGCGGCGCGCCGGTTCCAGGCGTAGCTCGCCTCCGGATGCGGGGCCGTGGTCGAGACCATCCAGCCGCCGTTGCCGATCGGCAGAAAGATGCCGTACTCCTTCGCTCCCATCCGCGGGACCTCCCTTTGTTCGGCTCTTGACGGTTACGGCGCAGGCCAGATGAGGGTGTTGCCGTTGTAGTCGGCCTTGATGTACGAATCGTCGAACCAGGACGAGATCTGCGCGGAGGCGACGCTCGCCGGGATGATGGAGAACTCGCGCAGCATGTCGCCGAGCGCGGTCACGTTCTTCGGGTCGATGCCGCCGAGCGGCTGGCCGGGCGTCGGGTTGTCGGCCACGGTCCTGGTCTCGGTGCTCCAGATCTGCTCGTTGAGCTTCGTGTCGTAGGTCGGG
Source organism: Actinocrinis puniceicyclus (assembly GCF_018283645.1). GTDB lineage: Bacteria > Actinomycetota > Actinomycetes > Streptomycetales > Catenulisporaceae > Actinocrinis > Actinocrinis puniceicyclus. The sequence goes on from NZ_JAGSXH010000239.1 coordinate 2,031, forward strand.
CCGGACAGGGCGGCCGCGTAGCCGACGCACTGGGCGGCGCGCGCCGGGCTGGCTGAGCAGTAGGCGTAGGCGTGCAGGGCCGCGCGCAGCATGTCCTGGACCGCGGTCGGGTGCGCGGCGGCGAACGCGGGGTTGACCGCCATGGCGCCGAGCGAGCTGGGGACGCCGTACTTGACGGGCTGCCAGACCGTGACCTTGTGGCCGGCGTCCGCGAGCTGGTTGGGCTCGTTGGACACGAAGCCGGTCAGCGCCTCGAGGCCGCCCTGGTGCCGGGGCAGCACGGTCGGGTCGTAGCCCTCGGTGACAACCTTCAGCGAGTTCCAGTTCACCCCTGCTTTGACCAGCATCGCGCGCACCGAGGCCGGCATGTAGCCCTTGTCGCCGATGATCTTGCCGTCGAGCTGGGTCAGGCTCGTGATGTCAGGGTTCGTCATCAGGATGTCGAGACCGGCGTCGGAGTAGGAGGAGACCCCCTCGATGGCGATGCCGTTGGCCCGCGCCTGGATCAGGTCCTGCTCGGCCACCGCCCCGATCTGTGCCTTGCCGCCGGCCAGCAGCTTCGTGCCCTGCGCGGTGTCGCCGGTGCTGGGCTGCAGGTGCACGTCGAGGCACAGGTCCTTGAAGTAGCCGAGCTTGTCGGCGGCGACGTATTCGAGGATCGAGGCCGAGGACTGGAACTCGTATCCGGACAGGTAGGTGATCTGGCCGGCTGCCTTGTTCTGGGCGCAGCGCTGGGACGAGATCGCCGTGGCGGAAGCGGCGGCCGGGGAGCCGCCGGATGAGCCGCAGGCCGCGGCGGCGAAGGCCAGGACGGCCGCGGTCAGCGCGGCCGTCGCGGTGCGCACGGGCCGGTGGTGTCGGAGCATGGATTCTTCCTTCTCTCTTCGGGCGAAGCGCGCCGCTCGTCGCGGCCGGGGGTCCTCCCGGGCGCGTCAGGTGCGGTCGACGGAGCTTTCGTGCCAGTGCAGGGCGCGGCGTTCGGTGGTGATGATCACCAGCATCAGCGCGCAGCCCATCGCCGCCAGCGCGCCGATCGCCGCGTAGACCACCGCGAGCTGGTTCATCGAGGATGCGTTGCTGATCACCGTGCCGAGCCCGCCGGACGCACCGGAGGCGGACAGTTCCGCGACGACGGCTCCGATCACCGACAGCGGGGTGACGATGCGCAGCGCGGCGAACAGGTACGGCAGCGCGTGCGGCACACGCAGGTGGAGCAGGATCTCGAGGCGCGAGGCGTTCATCGTCCGGTAGACCTGGAGTACCGGCGCCGGCACCGCGCGCAGGCCGGTGGCCGTGTTGATCAGGATCGCGAAGAAACAGATCAGGGCCGTGATGATGATCTTCGGTGCGTTGCCGAAGCCGAAGGCCACCACGAGCGCCGGCGCGATGGCGACCAACGGGGTGACGTTGAGCACGACCGCGATCGGCATCACCGCCCGGCGCACCAGCGGGACCTCGCTGATCACGACCGCGAGCAGGAACGCGGCGACGAAGCTGATACCCAGTCCCGCGAGCGACTCCTCGAGCGTGATCCCCGCGTTGCGCAGGTAGTAGCCGGGGTTGCGGGTGAGGGTGCCGCCCACCGCGCCGAGCGGCGGCAGCAGATAGGGCATGCGCTGGGCGGCCCACTGCCACAACCCGCCGAGCAGACCCAGCATGACGACCGCCGGCAGCCACATCGCGGGCCGGATCCAGGCCAGCCGCGAGCGCGGGTGCCGGAGGCTGTAGCGGGAGGG
>NZ_JAGSXH010000023.1 GCF_018283645.1 Actinocrinis puniceicyclus
ACCAGGACCCGAAGCCCTTCGTGTGGAAGAAATCCGCCGAGGAGATCCTCGAATCCCTGGCCCGGTACCTACGGCGCGTCACGGGCGAAGACGCACGAGACCAACTTAGTAAACGAAATTTAGAAGCGGGACACTAGAGGGTGAAGCGCTCCTGATGGATGTGGCGGCGCGGTACCCGGGCCTCCCGCAGCGCCTGCGCGGCGGCCTGGATCATGCCGGGTGACCCGCACACGAAGACGTCGCGGGACTGGATATCGGGCACGAGTGCGGTCAGCCGCGCGGCGCCGAGCGGAGCCGGCCGGGCGTCGCGGGGACCGAGCAGGTAATGCACCGTCAGCCGGCCGCCGGCGGCGAGCCATTCGAGTTCCCGGTGGAAGACGATGTCGCCGCGCCGCGAGGCCCGATACAGCAGCACCAGGTCCTCACCGGCCGCGGCCAGCGGATCGATCAGGGCGCGCAGCGGGGTGATGCCGATGCCGCCCGCGATGAGCACCACCTTGCGGCGGGTACGCAGCGCCGCGGTCATCGCCCCGTACGGCCCCTCGGCGAAGACCCGCACGCCCGGTTGCAGTTTCTGCAGCGCACGGGTGTGATCTCCCAGCGCGCCGACGGTGATCCGCAGCCATTCCCGGTTCGGAGCGGCGGACAGCGAGAAGGGATGGGCCTGCCACCAGCAGCCGGGGGTCAGGAAGCGCCAGCGGAAGTACTGCCCCGGCTCGGCCTGGAGGCGGCGCAGATTGCGGCCGGTCAGGTAGATCGACACCACGTCGTTCGACTCGCGCTGGACATCGGCCACCCGCAGGCGGTGCCGCAACGAGAACACCACCGGCTTGACCACGCGGAACGCCAGCACCGTCAACGCGACCGCCGCGTACAGACCGACCGCGAAAAGTCGCGCGCTGTAGTTGGTTTCGAAGGTGCTGCCGGCCGTGAACTCGTGCGTGAAGAACAGCACGATCGCGAGATACACCAGCAAATGCGTGTAATGCCACGTCTCGTAACGCACACGACGGCGTATCGCCCGCGCCGAGATGAAACCGATGCCGAGCAGCAGCCCGAGGCCGAGGGCGGCGTCGAACACGTAGGGCATGTCGAGGATCCTGAAGAACTCCGTCGGAGTCTTCCGCAACGAACCCGCATACCCGAGCGTGATGAGCGCCGCGTGTGCGAACAGAAGCAGCACCAGCGACTCGCCCGACGCCCGATGGGCGCCGGTCAGCCAGTCCGACCCGATCGCGCGCTCCAGCCACGGGATCCGCGCCATCAGCAGCACCTGGATCAGCACGAGATACGCGCCGAGCATGCCCGCCGCCTGCCCGGCCGCGGTGGCCTGCCCGCCGAGGTCTGCCAGCGACGTGCCCGGCGTGTCCATCCACCAGAACGCCAGCACCGCTACCGCGCCGACGCCCACCGCGCCCGCCAGCGCGGCCGCGATGTATTCGCGCGGCGGCAAGGTGCGGGTTGAGACGCGCGATCGGTGCAGCGGACGGGCGCGATACGCCATGGGCGCCGCGGACGCCATGCTGCGCAACGACTCGGCCGGCCGCCCCGGCCCGCGCGCGGACAGATGCGGCGCCGGTGGTACGGAAACGGCACGATCCACCCACTGCGCCATAGTCAGCTCCACTGCCTGAATCGGATGCGACGAGCGAGGCCCCGGCGGCGACCTCCTTGGCAGGCCTGCACGGCGCATGGACGCAAACGGTTCAGCGCGGCCGGCGTATACCCCGCGACCAGGGCGGCTGCGGCGCACGGCGCGATAGTCACGGAAAGTACAGAACCGAACACGGCCGTGATCCGTGCGGATCCTGCGACGGACGGCCGGTCCGGCCAGGGCCCGGTCGCGAAGGCACGACACGGCACATGCCGCGCATCACTCAGTACGACACCGAATATGGAACACCTGATCCGTGGAGCGCATCATGACCAGCACGCCTGACCCCACCGACCTGCCGACCACCGCCGCGCGGCGACCGGCCGCGGACTGCCGCACGAGCGCTCACGCGTGCCCGCGCTCCGGGTTCGATCGCCGCGGCCTCCTGCGCGGCGCCGCGGCCGCCGGCACCGCCGCCGTCGCCGGAGCCGGCCTGAGCGCCTGCGGCCACATCCTGTCCCCGAACGAGAACGTCGCGGACGGCGGCCACTCCGGCGCGAACACCACCGAGACCATGCCCGGAAGCCCGGCCGCGTCCGGCGCGGCCGCCAAGCCGATGAGCGGCAGCGGCGACACGATGGCCGCGAGCAAGCCCGCGCAGGCACACAGCGCCGCACCGGCCCGGCCCGCCGGTACGTACCTCGCCAAGGCCGGTCAGATCCCCGTCGGCGGCGGCATGGTCTTCGCCGACCACAACGTCGTGGTCACGCAGCCGAAAGCCGGCACGTACAAGGCGTTCAGCTCCGTGTGCACCCACGCCGGCTGCCAGTGCGACGCGGTGACCTCCGGCATGATCACCTGCCCTTGTCACGACGCCGCGTTCAGCATCAGCGACGGTTCAGTCCTGCAGGGCCCGGCCCCCACCGCGCTGCCCGCTCGCAGGATCACCGTGCAGGACGGCGAGGTCCGCCTGCAGGCGTGATCGGCCGCACGGCAGCCGCCCGCCCACCGAGTTCCGATCGCCCGCCGTCGCCGGGCGCCGCGCCGTTCCAAGCCCGCCCGCCCAGGGTAAGAAGCCTGAGATGTGGCCGGTCGGCGCTGCCGTCCGGCGGGGGCCAGACGCGGGGGGAGGCGCGGTGGCACAGACACGCCGCGAGCCGCTTTCGGCGCGCGCGATCACCACCGTCAGGCTGTTCTTCGTCGGTCTGGGGCTCAGTAGCCTGATACTCGGTTACCTCGGCCTTGGTCCCTACGTGCGCTCCCTTGAGGCGGCGAAACAGCTGCCCTCCGGCGACGACGGAACCAGCAACCTGGTCTACTTCGACGCCGAACTGTTCCTGCTCCAGTCCTATCCGCTGTCGGTGGGCGGTCCACCGCCGGGACCGCTGAACTTCGCCCGCTTCAGCGCTCCCTGCGTGGCCGCCTACACCCTCACCGAGATCGGCATCTCCGTGTCCGCGGCCCGGCTGCGGCGCTCACGCATCCGGCGGGCCAAGGGCCACGCCGTGGTCTGCGGCGCGACGAGGGCCGCCGAGGTCCTGGCCGCACGCCTGCGGGCGGAGGGAACCCGCGTGGTCACCATCGTTCCCGAGACCCTGGAACGCCCGGGCCGCGAGACACTGTGCGCGGACCCGCGCACGACGCACGCCCTGCTCGCGGCAGGTGCCCATCGCGCGGAGATGCTCTACGCCTGCCTCGACCGCGGCGAGGACAACGCGCAGGTCGCCGGGGCCGCCGAGGCCCTGCGCGCGGGCCGGGGGCGGCCGAAGCGCATCCATGTGCTGATTCCCGACCTGGAACTGTGCTCGGCGCTGCGGGCGCGGCGCTGGAGCCTGGCCGAGTCCCGCACCCGGCACCTCGGCTTCTTCAACCCGGACGAACTGGCGGCGCAGGCGACGGTTCGCGCCGACCGCGCGGCCTTCGACGGCATCACCCCGCAGATCGCGATCGTCGGCACCGGGGCCTTCGCGCGCAGCGTGCTGGTCGAGTTCGCGTGGCAGTGGGTCGCCAGAGGCGGAGCACAACGCGAACCCGCGCGGGTGATCCTCATCGGCGACGAGGCCGTCGAGACAGCCGCCGCGCTGTGCGGCCGCTACGCCTTCCTGCCCCGGGCATGCCGCATCGAGCCACGCACGGAACCGTTCGAACACGTACTCGCCGCGCGCTGGGGCGACCCGTCGCTGCGTCCGCTGCGCAGGCTCTACCTGTGCCAGGACGACGAGGGCGAAGCGCTGAAGGCCGCCCTGGACACCGCCGCCCAGCTACATGCGGCCTTCGCCGAGGTCGTCGTCCGGCTCGATCGGATGACCGCGATGGCCGCCGGCTTCCGCGGCGACCGCGGCGGCGGCGTGCTCTTCGACGCGCTCGGCGGCCAACTGCGCCTGGTGGACGTCACCGGCGAGGGCTGCGACCCCGCGCTCGTCGATGACGATCTCGCCGAGGGCTTGGCCCGCGCCTGCCATCAGCGCTATCTCACCGAACTGCTCGACGGCGGCGCGATCCCCGGCAGCACCCCGGCCCTCGTGCCCTGGGAACGTCTCGCGGAGGAGTACCGGACCGCGAACCGGGACCAGGCCGCGGACATCGGCCGCAAGCTGGCCGCGATCGGCTGCCTGCTCACCCCGCGGCGCAGCGGAAGACCCTGCTTCCGCTGGCGCGACGGCGAACTGGAACGGCTCGCCGAACTGGAACACGAGCGGTGGGCCGCCGAGCGGCTCAGCCACGGCTGGGTGTGGGGCGCTCAGCGCGACGACGCGGCGAAGCGGCATCCCGACCTGGTGCCCTGGGACCTGCTGGCGGACCGGCAGCGCGAGCGGGACCGGCGAGCCGTGCGGGACCTGCCCCGCATGCTCGCAGACGCCGGCCTGGCGATCGTGCGGATCGGCCCGGGCGACTACCCGGATCCGTGACCGCGGTGCTCCCGCCGCGCTCCGGGCGGCCAGATCACCGCGACGTGCATCCGGCGCGACCGCGCGATCTCGACGACGTGCGCCGTCCCTCCCGGCTTGGCTGAGCGGTGCCCGTCCCACACCGCGACGAGCGAGTCGACCGAGGCGAGCATCGCGTCGTTCGCCGCCACGTAGGTGTGCGGGGTCGCGGTCGGACCCTCGATCGCGCGCACCGAGTCCGCCTGCCGCAACAGCGCCGCGAACGAACTCGGCGCGCAGTCCTCGTCGGTCTGGTCGCGGTATCCGGCGGACGGCAGGATCACTTCGAGCCGGCCGCCGAGGTCGAGCAGCACCCGCGCGAAGATCCGGTCCGCGCCGGGCGCCAGGCAGCTGACTCCGACCAGGCCGGCGGCATCGGCCCCGAGCCCCCTGAGGTGGCCGCGCAGCGCCTCGGCCACCAGCCGCACCGTTTCCGGACCGAGATCCATGTGCCCGGTGACGCCGACGCGCACGGTGCGGCCCGTCGCGCGGGCCGGGCCCGCGGCCGCGGCCGGCGCCGACTTCGCCAAGGTGATACCCACAACCCCGCAGTCTGCCCGCTGAAACCACCCTCTTAACGCACTCAACACCCTGAAAAAGCCTTGAGAGGCACGGCGGCGCGACCACTCGGCCCGGTTCCCATAGTGTCCCGCGCCGGAAATCCGCCGTGAAAATCGGCCCCCGCATCCCGCCTGGCCGCGTTGCCGAAACGCCCACAGACGACCCACTGCGTTGATTGAGCACCGCGAGGGTGTTCCGGCGCCTTGCCAGCCGGGCGCGGATGACCGGACGCGCGCAGCCAGGTCGAGCAGAGTCATGCGACGGATTTCCGGCGCGGGACACCAGCGCCCGTGGCGCGAGCGGCGAGTTCCGGACCGCGCCGATTCGCCCGCTGCGCGGTCCCGCAAGTGCGGCGGATTCGTGATGTTCCGTTGGCCGCAACCGGTACTACAGGGCACTGCGTTGTGATTGAATTCACGTGTGCAAAAGCACAGGGGTGGGAAGCGCTCGGCGGTGATGCCCGCGACCGGCTTCGGCCGTGTCCGCGCAGCGAGGCCCGATTCAATCCCGTCCGGCGTCGCGACGCGCGGTCGCCCCGGTGCGCTCGAAGCCCGCCCTTCCGTCTGGCGCCAGGTAGCGCTTACTCACCCGCGTAGCCTAACCCGCGTGTCTTCGTGTTCATCCGGGCGTTGGACGGCCGTCAACCATTGACAAGCTGAAGGATGACCGTGCCCTCCACCCTGACTCAGTCCGGTCCGCAGACCCAGGTTCCGGACGTCCACAACCTCCCGCTCGGCGAACGGTCCGAGGAGAGGCTGTCGGCCACCGCCGCCATCCGCGAGCGGGTTCTGCGGAAAACCGGCTCGGGAGTCACGGCCGCCGCCTTCCAGTCCTCGATCTGATCCCGGCGGGCGGCTCGGCATGGTCGCCGGTCCCGCGGTGCTGCCGTTCCGGCACTACGTCCTGAAGCTGCACAGCAGGTGCGACCTGGCCTGCGACCACTGCTACGTCTACGAGCACGCCGACCAGTCCTGGCGCGGCCGCCCTCTCGCCCTGAGCGAGGAGGCGGCCGCGCGCATCGCCGACCGCATCGTCGAACACACCGTGCGGCACACTCTCGGGCGGATCACGGTCGTTCTGCACGGGGGCGAGCCGCTGCTCTACGGTGCCGAGCGCACTCGCGCGCTACTGTCCCTCTTCCGGGAGCGGATCACTCCTTACACGAAGCTTGATTTCAGGATCCATACCAACGCGGTGCGACTCGACCGCGATTTTCTCGACCTGTTCGCCGAGTTCGCCGTCAGCGTCGGGGTCTCGCTCGACGGTGACCGCTCCGCCAACGACCTGCACCGGCGCTACGCGAGCGGCCGCAGCAGCCATTCGCGGGTCCTGAGCGCGCTCTCGCTGTTGCGGGAACCGCGCTACCGGCATCTCTATGCCGGCATCCTGTGCACGATCGACATCAGGAACGATCCCGGCAGGGTGTACGAGGCGCTCGCCGCCGAACAGCCGCCGCGCGCTGATCTGCTCCTGCCGCATGCGACTTGGGACCATCCGCCGCTGCGCGGCGTGCGCCGGGACGAGCACGGGCCACCCGAGTACGCGGCGTGGCTGACCGCGGTCTACGACCGCTGGGCGAAGGACGGCCGGCCCTTCGCGATCCGCACCTTCGACTCCATATCCGGCATCCTGCGCGGCCGGCCGAGCCAGACCGAATCGCTGGGCCTGGCCCCCGCCGCCCTGGTCGTGATCGAGACGGACGGCAGCCTGGAACAGGCGGACTCGCTCAAGACCGCCTACGACGGCGCCGGCGCGACCGGCTTCAACGTCTTCGAGCACAGCTTCGACCAGGCCGCGGCGCACGCGGGCATCACCGCCCGGCAGGGCGGCGCCGAGTCCCTGTGCGCCACCTGCCGCGCCTGCCCCGTCGTCGAGATCTGCGGCGGCGGGCTGTACGCGCACCGGCACCGAGCCGGCAGCGGCTTCGCCAACCCCTCAGTCTACTGCGAAGATATCAAGGCAATGATCGAACATATTGAACGGGATGAAACCCGGCGCCACGCCGAAGCGGCGATCGCGCCCCACGTCGGTTCGCTGCGCGATTTCGACCTGCTGGCCTCCGGTCTCGGGGGCGAGGACGAGGTGGGCCGGCTCGGCGCACCGCAGCGCTCGATCACCAGAGAACTGGTGAAGTCCGTCGGCGAGCAGGTGCCGCCGCGATCGCCGTTCGCGGCGGCCTGGCAGGAACTGGTCCGGCTCGACCAGTCCAATCCCGCGCAACTCGGCGCGGTGCTCGCCGATCCGTATACGCGCGTGTGGGCGGTACGAGTCCTGCAACGCGAACACGAGGCGCCCGCCGACGACGAGCTCACCCGGCTCTCGGAGCTGGCCGCCGCTACCGCGCTGCTGTCCGGCGAGGCGGTCCGCCTCCCGCTGCACGTCGTCGACGGCATCGTGCACCTGCCCACGATCGGCGCGCTCGCGCTCGGCGGTCCGGCCCGTCCCGCGGCGATCGAGACCCGCAAGGACGGCACCGCGACGATCACGGCCGACCTGACCGACTACGAGATCTGCCTCGCCGAGGCCGCGGTGCGCGCCGACGCCCGCTGGCTGCCCACCCGCAGCCTGCGGGCAGGCTCCTGGTCTCTCGCCGTGCAGGACACCGACCCTTATCGCGACTGCCACCAGTGGCCCGCCGCCGGGCGCCTTTCCGACGACGAGGCCCGGCACTGGGAACAGTGCCTAGGCGAGGCGGCCGCGTTCCTGGAGGAGTCGATGCCGGCCTACCCGCCGGGGCTCCGCGCCGGTTTGAGTACCCTGATGCCATTGGCCCCCCCGCCCGCCGGTCGCGACCTGAGCGCCACGGCCCGCCACGCGTACGGGGCCGTGGGGCTGGCGATGCCCGGCGACGGTCCGACGCTCGCCCTGCTGCTGATCCACGAATTCCAGCACATCAAACTCAATGCGCTGCTGGATATGTATGACCTTTACGACACCAACGATGAGCGCAGGTACTACGCGCCGTGGCGGGACGATCCGCGGCCGCTCGAAGGGCTGCTTCAGGGTACTTATGCACATCTCGCGGTGACAGACTATTGGCGGGTACGCAGCCGCGAGAGCGCCGCCGCGCAGCGGGAAGCCGCCGAAATCCAGTTCGCCCGATGGCGGCTGCACACGGCCGAGGCGGTCGAGGAACTGCTGCGCTCCGGTTCGCTCACCGCGCTCGGCGAGCGTTTCGCCCGCGTCATGGGCGACGCGCTCGCGCCTTGGCTCGACGAACCGGTCGGGCACGGCGCGGCGGCCGCCGCGCAGCAGGCTGTGCAGGCCGACCGCGGTGCCTGGCAGGCCCGTCGGCAGGCGAACGCCGGCTGACAGTTCGCGCGGACAGCCGTGCCGCACAGGCGTCCGGTGAGGTACCCCTGTCCGCGCGCACCGTGAATTTCCCGTCCGGGCGCGAGTTACCGGGCGGCCTTCCCCAGCCTCTTCGAACCCCGGCCTCCTCGAAGGCGGCCGTGGCGTGCGCAGATCGATTCGCCACGGCCAAATTCGGAGAAACCCTTTCGCTGCCATCACAGACTTCTTACAGTGTTTGCCGGGGAGGCTAAGCGGTACGTGGGAGGGAGACCGCATGTCGGTCGGCTCGGCCGGGCCTGCCGACAGGCCTGCCCGTTTCTTCCTCAGCTACGCGCATCCACGCCGTCCCGGCCGCCGCGACGACCCGCCGGACAAGCCGGTGCGGGACTTCTACCGCGACCTTTCCGAGGAGGTCGCCGCGCTCGCCGGGCTGCCGCGCTCGGCGCCGGTCGGCTTCGCGGACTGGCAGATCCGCACCGGCCAGTACTGGCAGCGCGAACTGGGCCACGTGCTGGCGACCTGCTCGGTCTTCGTCGCGCTGTACTCCCCGGACTATTTCGGGCGCCCGATCTGCGGCCAGGAGTGGGCCGCGTTCCACCGCCGCGAGCAGACCCACCGCGCCAGCACCAGGGCGGACAAGGCCGCGATAGTCCCCGTGATGTGGCGGCCCGTGGACAGCGGCAGCATGCCGCCCGTCGCAAAACGCATCCATTACGCGCTGCCCGACGCCGGCGAACTCTACCGGCGCCGCGGCATGCGGGAACTGGTGATGCGAAGCAACCGCGAAGAGATCCGGTTCGCGTACCGCACCGCGCTGGAAGCGTTCGCCCAGCACATCGCCTGGGTCGCGGACACCGACCCGCTGCCGCCGATGGACGGCGGAATGGTGCACCTCGACCCGCACGAGAACGCCTTCGAGGGCGGTTGGAACCCGGACGATCCGCGCCCGCTGCGCTTCGTCGTCGTCGCGCCGGTGCGCGGGAAACTGCCCTCCGGGGCGAACCCGGAAATGTACGGCAACAGCCCGGAACAGTGGCGTCCCTACTGGCCCGCGAACCACACGCCGATCGCCGAGACCGCCACCCTGCTCGGCGAGGCGGACGGATTCCACCCCATCGTCGAATTCCTCGGCTCCTGCCACGATCTGCGCGACGGCGCCGAACCGAGCGCGCCCACGGTGCTGATCGTGGACCCGTGGGCCGCGCAGGACCCGGAACTGCGGCGGCAGCTCAGTGAGTTCGACCGGATCAGCCACGACAAGCCGTGGGTGCGTCTGGTGGTCCCCTGGGACAAGGAGCGATCGGGCGACGGCGACCTGGTCGACTTCCTCGAACGCGGCCTGCAGCGGGCACTGGACCGCACCCGCGCGCAATGCCGGCTGCACACTCCCGAGGCGGTCGCCGGCCTGCCCACGGTCGCGGCCTTCGGCGCCCGGCTGCCCGGGGTGATCGCCGCGGCCGAGCGCGGCTACTTCCGCAGCACCGCGACATACCCGCCCGGCAACGAAGCGCCGCCGCTGCCCCGGCTCAGCGGCGCGCCGCCCGCGGCCGGGCCGGCGGACGCGGACGCGCACGAAGCGACGGAAGGGGATGGCGAATGACCGACGAGACGCGCGGCAGGATCGTCACGTTCTACTCGTTCAAGGGCGGGACGGGGCGGACGATGGCGCTGGCGAACACCGCCTGGATCCTGGCCTCCGCCGGACTGAGGGTCCTGATGGTCGACTGGGACCTCGAGTCCCCGGGCCTGCACCGCTTCTTCGAGCCCTTCCTCGACGCCGAGACCGTCTCCGGCAACTCGGGCGTGATCGACCTGATCAAGGACTACCAGTGGGCGGTGACCCGGGCCAGCGACCGGCCGATGGACGAGCAGCGGCTGCGCGAACTGGCGCGGGTCGGCCCGCACGTGGTGCCGATGGACTGGGCCTTCCCGTCCGGGGGCTCGCTGGACCTGCTGTGCGCGGGGCGCCAGGACCGCAACTACTCCGCCGCGGTCGCCTCGCTGGACTGGGACAACTTCTACGACCGGCTCGGCGGCGGACAGTTCTTCGACGCGCTGCGCGAGGACATTCGCGCCGAGTACGACTACGCCCTCATCGACAGCCGCACCGGGCTGAGCGACGCGGCGGCGATCTGCACGGTGCACCTGCCGGACGTGCTGGTCACCTGCTTCACGCTGAGCAACCAGGGCATCGACGGCGCGGCGAGCGTGGTCAAGGAGATCACCACCGACTACGCGAACCACAACATCAGAATCCTGCCCGTACCCAGCCGCATCGACGAGGGCGAGAAGGAGAAGGCCGACACCGGGCGCCGGCTGGCCCGCTCCCGGTTCGCCTCGCTGCCCTCCGGGCTCTCACCGCAGCGGTCGGCGGAGTACTGGGGCTCGGTGGAGATCCCGTACCGGCCCTTCTACGCGTACGAGGAGATCCTGGCCACCTTCGGCGACGCGCCCGGCGTGGCCAACTCGATGCTTTCCGCCTTCGAACGGCTCACCGGGTATCTCACCGACGGCGCGGTCACCGCGTACAACCCGGTGCCCGAGGCCGAACGGCTGCGCGTCCTGGGCGCCTTCACGCGCAAACACGTCCCGGAGTCGGCCCGCCTGCTGCTCAGTTTCGTGCCGGAGAACCGGTTCTGGGCCGAGTGGATCGAGGCCGTGCTGACGAACGCCGGCGCCCAGGTGGAGCGCTTCGATCCAAACGGGGGCCCGCAGGAGCGCGCCACGGCGCTCACCTGTGACAGGATTCTGATCGTCGCGTCGGCCGCTTATATGCGTTCTGAGACTTACCGCGCGCTGAACGCCGACCTGATCGATCTCAACCGCGTCGGCGGCGCCGAGCGGGCCGTGATGCTGAACGTCGACAACGCGCGCATCGGCGAAGCCTTCGCGGCGGGCCGGATCTTCGACCTCGGTGGCCTGGGGCAGTCGCAGGCCGTGGACGCGTTGCTTCGCTCGGCGGGCCTCACCGCCGGCGCGGGCCCCGCGCCGCCGGACCGGACGAGCCCGCGCTTCCCCGGCAACACCCCGGGTGTGTTCAACGTGCCGCAACGCAACGCCAATTTCACCGGTCGCAACGCCGCCCTCGACAAGCTGCGCGAGCAACTGGTCTCGGGCAGTTCCTCGGTCCTGCTCCCGGTCGCGCTGCACGGCCTCGGCGGTGTCGGGAAGACACAGCTGGCGCTCGAGTACGCGTACCGCTTCCGAGCCGACTACGACCTGGTGTGGTGGGTCAACGCGGAGCAGGACGAGACAGTCGTCGAATCGCTCTCGCAGCTGGCCCGCCGCCTGGGTATCCCGGTCGGCGACAGCAGCGCCGCGGCCGCCGAGGACGCGGTGCAGGAACTGCGCCGGCGTGGGGCCGAGTTCCGGTGGCTGCTCGTGTTCGACAACGCGGACGAGCCCGAGCAGCTGATCCAGTTCCTGCCACGCGGCGCGAGCGGCCACACGCTGGTCACCTCGCGCAATCAGGGTTGGGCGGCGATCGCCAAGCCGCTTGAGGTCAACGTGTTCGACCGCGCCGAGAGCGTGGAATTGCTCACCCGCCGCGTCACCGGGCTCAGCGAGAGCGACGCGGACCGGGTCGCGCAGGCGCTCGGGGACCTGCCGCTGGCCGTCGAGGTCGCGGCCGCGTGGCTGAAGGTGACCGGGACACCGGTCGACGACTATCTCGACCTGCTCGACGCCCAGGCGTCCGTGGCCCTCTCGGTGACCAGGCCCGCGGATTACGCGCTGCCCGTGGAGGCCACCTGGAACATCTCCCTGGACCGGTTGCAGCAGCGTTCGCCCGCGGCGGTGCGCATGCTGCAACTGTGCGCGTTCATGGCGCCGTCGATCTCGCTCACGCTGATCCGCAGCCGGGAGATGGTGGACGCGCTGCGCGCGCACGATCCCTCGCTGCGCGAGCAGCTGGTCGTCGGCCAGGTGATCCAGGAGATCGGCCGGCTCGCGCTGGCGAAGGTCGACCGGCGCAGCAACACCATCCAGATCCACCGGCTGGTCCAGGCGGTGATCCGGGAGCAGATGCCGCCGCAGGTGCGGGAGGACACGCAGCACACGGTACACCGGATCCTCGCGGCGACCTGGCCGGACGAGCCGGACACCGACAACCCGGAGAACTGGTCCAGGTACGCGGTGATCTGGCCGCACCTGGAACCGTCCCGCGCCCTCGAATGCGTCGAGGAGCCGGTGCGCCAACTGCTCGTCGAACGAGTCAGGTACCTGTATCGCATCGGCAGCCTGGAGTCGGCGCTGGCGACCGCGAAGCCGCTGGAGGCGACCTGGCAGGCCGCCGTGGACACGCACGCTCTACCCGCCTCGGATCCCGAGCTGGAGACCGCGTTGCGACGCCAGTTGCTGAGCCTGCGCTACGAGATCGCGAACATCCAGCGCTCCCGGGGCGAGTACGTCGAGGCGCGCGAGATCGACCAGGCCGCGCTGGCGGAGCTGACCGCGGTCCTCGGCCCGGACAGTCCGCGTACCCTGATGACGGCGCGCAGCCTCGCCGCCGACCTTCGGGGCCTGAGCCGGTACGGCGATGCGCTCGCCATGGACCGGGAGACGTACAACAGCTTCCGCGAGGTGCTCGGCGAGGACGACCCGGGCACGCTGATGGCCGCGAACAATCTCGCGATCTCCTACCGCCTGGTCGGGGACTGCTTCACCGCGCTGCGGATCGACGAGGAGACCCACGCCAAGCGCAGCGAGATCCTCGGTCCCACGCACCCTCACACGCTGATCTCCGCCGGGCACCTGGCCCGTGACCTGCGCGAGGCCGGGCAGTTCGAGCGCTCGGTGACGCAACTGGAGGCGGCCCTGAGCTCCTTCCAGCGGCTCGGCCGGACCCTGCCGGAGACGCTGCGCACCGCCAAGTCGCTCGCCGTCTCGCTGCGGCGCGCCGGGCAGGTCACGCGGGCACGGGCACTGACCGAGGAGACGTACGCGCTGTACGTCAGCGAATCCGAGGCCGAGACGCCGGACGCTTTCGCGTGCCTTCTCAACCACGCCGCGGACCTGTCAGTGCACGAAGAAAAGCGCGACGCCGTGGACGAGACCCGCAGGGTGCACGAGGCGTACCGGTCCACGTACGGCGAGGAGCACCCGTACACGCTGATGTGTCTGACGAACCTTTCGATGTACGAGCGCGGCACCAGGCGGTTTGACAGCGCGGTGGTGCACGCGCGCCAGGCCCACGACGGACTGCTGCGCACGGTCGGCGAGCAGCATCCGTATACGCTGTGCGCCGCGCTGAACCTGGCGAACGCCCTGGCCGAACTGGCGCGGTTCACCGACGCGCTCGCGCTGGAGACCGGCGCGAGCGAGGGGCTGTCGGCGCGCCTCGGCGAAACCCACCCGGACGTGCTGATCGCGCAGGCGAACCTCGCGGTGACGCTGCGCCAGCTCGGCCGCTCCAGGGAGGCGGACGCGCTGCGGGAGCGCGCGGTGGCGGCCCTGGCCGAGAAACTGGGCGCCGAGCACCCGAACACCAAGGCCGTCCGCGGCGGCAAACGGGTCAGCCGGGACCTGGAACCGCAGCCGATCTGACCGGCGGCACCGCAGGTGCCACGGAACCCGGACCCGGTGCCCGCGCGATCACAGGCCGGTCCACCGGCCGCGCTCCGACTCGCCCGGCTGGAGCGCGCCCACCGCCAGCCAACTGAGCACACGCGGCAGTACGGCCACCGCGCCGAAGTGCGCCGCGCCGTGCGAGGCGATGAACGCGACGTGCCGGATCCGTTCGGCCAGCCAGCGGCTGTGGCCGATCGGCGCGAAGACGTCCTGGGTGCCGTGCCACAGCAGCACCGGGGCCTCGATCTGGCTCAGGTCGAAGCCCCACGGCGCGATGAAGGCGAGCGTGTCGTCGGTCCACCCGGCCGCCGACTCGCGGAACGCCTCCGCGAAATTCGACGCCAGCATGCTCTTGATGCCGAAGTCGGAGACCACCCGCCGGTCGGCCTCGGGCAGTTGCGGGTCGAGGAAGTCGAGCATCGAGGCCGGGTTCGCCCGGGCCGCGGCGGCCTTGACCTCGTACCATTCGGCCAGCCGGTCGGCTCCCGTGTCCGCGATGGCGTAGGCGTGCCGGTTCGCCGGGGTCATGCCCGCGTGCCACTCCAGGCCGGCCGCGTTGCGCGGCGCGATCCCGACGAGCACGGCGGCGCGGGTGACCCGGTGCGGCAGCAGGGCGGCGCACGCCAGCGCGTGCGGCCCGCCGCCGGAGCGCCCGACCACCGCGAAGCGCTCCACGCCCAGGGCGTCCGCGACCGCCTCGACGTCCGCCGCGGCGTCGGCGACTGCCCGGCCGGCATGCCGGTCGGAGCCGCCGTATCCGGGCCGGTCGTACGCCAGCAGCCTGATTCCGCGGCGGTAGAGCACCGCGCCGCGCGGGCGCGGGCCGACCCTGCTGCCGGGCGTTCCGTGCAGCAGGAACACCGGATGGCCGCGCGGATCCCCCCACTGTTCGACGGTCAGCCGCCGCCCGTCCTTCGTGATCAGAGCCTGCGTCATCGCTTCCTTATACGTCGTGACCACCCCCAGCGCCACGGCCCGCCCGCCTGGAGCGGGTTATCACACCCGCGGTTATTCCCAAAGGTCGCGGCGCATATCCCGATCTCGACCGCGCCGCCGGTACGCGCACGCATCCACCCTCGATGCCACTCCTCGACGGTACGCCGACAAACGTCACGGCGAGGCCTGACTCGACGGATACCACCGATTTCGCTTCTCCCACGCGGACCGGTCCTGCTTTCCTGTCGCATGCCGGCGGCCTGCCGCGCACTGCCGCGCTCATCTGCGCGCCGGCTGATTCGAACCCGAAAGCCCGGTTGAACACCGGCCGGGAGCACCGGGGGCAGATCGGCCCCGGGTCGGCGGGCCACTCGTCCCTATCGCCATGGGCTGTCCGCGACGATCGTGTAAATGAGCACAGGTTCCACAGCATGCGCGGCCGAACCGCCGGGCGCACGCACCGACGGTCACAGGCGCAGCAGGATGCCCGAGACGGCATGGCCGCACGCCGGATCCGGCGCCGAGAGAAGTGATTGACCATGATGTACTGGTACGGCGACCACGGTATGAGCGGCTGGGCCTGGGGCCTGGCCACGATCGGCATGATCGTCTTCTGGGGTGTGCTGATCGCCGCGGGCGTGGCCCTCTTCCGTTACCTGGCGCACGGTCCGCGGCAGCAGAACCACGCCGCACCCGGCGCCGGGATCACTGCGCACTCCGCGCCGCCTGCGCCGCCCGCCTCGCCTGAGGCGATCCTTGCCGAGCGCTTCGCCCGAGGTGAGATCGACGAAGAGGAGTACCACGCGCGCTTGGCCACGTTGCGCGGCACGGTCCGTACGTGAGAACGCACGGCACGACGGGATCGTCGCGGCGCCGGACCTTCTGGATCGGCGCCGCGGCCGCGGTCGTGCTCGGCCTCGGTTCGACGGCGCTGGCGGCCGCCGCGACCGGCGGTTTCGACCGCACGTCCGCGGCGGCCGGGTGCCGGCCGCCCGCGCTGACCGGGAGTGTCGTCCGCGTCACGGTGACCGACATGGGCTCGATGATGACGGACGGGACGATGATGGGCGGGGCGCGGTTCGGCGACGCTGGCCGCATGGCCGTCATCGACAACCCGCAGGCCGTGCCCGCGGGCGCGGTCTCGCTGTGGGTCGCCAACGTCGGGATGCGCGCCCACGAGATACTGGTCCTCCCTCTTGCCGCCGGCCGGGGCGCCGGAGAACGCGCCGTCGGAGCGGACGGACGCGTGGACGAATCCAGCAGCCTTGGCGAATCCTCGCGCTCCTGCGCCGAGGGCGCAGGCGACGGGATCGCCCCTGGCGCCACCGGCTGGGTCACCCTCACCCTGGCCACCGGACGCTACGAACTGCTGTGCAACATCCCCGGCCACTACGCGGCCGGGGCTTACACGGAACTCGACGTGAACTGACGATCCACGCGAGCCGGTGTGACAGCGGACACTGCGCCGGGCCGGGCGGCCGCCTGGTTTCGGTGTCGACCTGCGAGGCGGCGTGTTCGCTTACGAAGCGGGTTTCTGAAAACCTCTCAGGGTAAGTCCCGTGGCCCCCGCGCGCCCGCGCGGCGTCGTGGAACAACCCAGAACTCGAAGACGGAAAGCAGTCCATGGTGGAGATCTCACGGTTCGCGCCGGCCGCGTTCCCGCGGCTGGCCCGAGTGCCCGGAGTCAGCGCGGCGACCGCGTCCTGTGCTTTCAAGTCCGGCGACCAGCGCGACCTGTTGCTGGTCGCGCTGCGTCCCGGTACCGCGGTGGCAGGCGTCTTCACTCAGTCCACGGTCACGTCGGCCGCGGTGCAGAGTTCGAAGCGCAGCGTCCGCGGCGGGCGCGCACGCGCTCTCGTCGTGCATTCGGGCAACGCCAACGCGCTGACCGGCCGGCACGGAAAGGTCCTCGTCGAGCGTATGTGCCAGACCGTCGGCGACTCGCTCGGCTGCCCGCCGGACGAGGTGCTGATGGCGGCGACCGGCATCATCGGCCAGCGGGTCACCGACGAGCAGTTGCTCGGCCGCCTGCCGGACCTGGCCGGGGACCTCGGCGAGGTGGACTGGGAGCAGGCGGTAGAAGCCATCCGCACCACCGATACGTTTTCGAAGGGCAGCACGCGCGCCTTCACCGTGGGCGACCGGCAGGTCTCCGTCTCCGGGATCGCCAAAGGCGCCGGGATGATCGCGCCGGACATGGCCACCATGCTGTGCTTCCTGTTCACCGACGCGGCGGTCGAGCCGGACGAATTGCAGCGTCTGCTCACTTACGCGAACGCCCGCAGCTTCCGGCGCATCACCGTGGACGGCGACGAGTCGACCAGCGACACGATGCTCGCCTTCGCGACCGCGCACACCGATCTGGCTGCGGGAGGCGACCGGGACGCGGCCCTGGGCCAGCTGCGTGAGGCGCTGGCCGAGGTGGCGTTCGACCTGGCGATGCAGGTGGTGAAGGACGGCGAGGGCATCTCGAAGCTGATCGAGGTCACCGTGCGGGGCGCGCGCACCGAGGGCGACGCCTTTGCGATGTCCAAGGCGATCGCCGAGTCCCCGCTGGTGAAGACCGCGGTCGCGGGCGGGCACGCGAACTGGGGGCGCATCGCGATGGCGATCGGCAAGACGCACCGGCCGGTCGACCAGGACCGGCTGTCCGTGTGGCTGGGCCCGCACCAGGTGGTCGTCGACGGCGATCAGAACGACGAACTCGACCTGGACGCATTGGCCGCCTACATGAAGTCCGACTCGATCGCGATCGCCGCCGACGTCGCCATGGGCCACGAGAGCAGCACCGTGTGGACCTGCGACCTGACGCATCAGTATATCGACATCAATGCCTACTACATGACCTGACGGGTACCGGCGACGCCGGGTGCGGCGACGCCTCGCCGTCGAAGTAGCCCGCGCCCGGGCCGGACCCAGTCTGGCGACACCACGATGCCGCTGTACTCGGGCAGTGGCATCCCCACGGGCACACTCAATGTGATCGAGAAGGACCTGGAACGGGCGTGCGCGAAGGGAGGGCCGACGTGCTCGGCCTATCCCGCCGGTGATGTCGCGGACGACGTCGACGCGCTCGAGCATCGCTTGGTTACCGCACAGGGGCCCGCCTCGATGTCGATGGACGAGAAGTAGTAGCCGCGCGGCCCGACATTCAGGCTCGACCTGGCGCAATCGCGGCTCGGCATGACGCCGTTGTGGGTGCTCGCGCCGCGCCACGGCTGTCACGTCGTGGTGTGGATCAACGGCGAGCGGCTGCACGATCCGTACGAGCACCACGAGACTGCACACCCGTTCTGGCACGCTCAGGCGCGCGTGTCCGTCGCTATGGAGGGGCTCGATGAACGACTGTGGTTGTTCGGGGCTCACTTCTCGCCGTTCGTGCCGCGTATCCGGGTAGATGAGGCGTACGCCACCAGTGATCTGGCGGACGGGCGGCTGGTGATCGGCGGCGGGGACTTCAACGATGACGCGCTGTTGGATCCGATGCCGGATCGAAGCTGGATGCCCGCGTACAAGCGGATGCGGCACATGCGACCGGGCGGGGAGAGCGCGGCGAGTGTGCTGAACGCTGCGCAGTTCTTGGATGTGGCTGCGGCGCTGTTCCCGGACGTGCCTCGCGAGCCCACGGCCGGGTTCGAGCATGAAGCGCCGTTGCGCTGCGATCGGCAGTACGTGTGCCACCGGCTGCGCGAGACCCCTCGTGCCTACGCGCGCCTGCCCTATGACCCGGCGCTGTCGGACCACTGCGGCATTCACGCCCGGTACGACCTATCGGCAGTCCTCTAGCACGTAACAGTGCCCGTAGACCTGGCGCGCGGCGTCAACGTCACCCGCCGGGCTGCTCATCACGGGCGTTCGCGGGAATCCATGGTGGCCGGGTGCCCGGGTGCCCGTCCGAGGGGCGCGCCAAGCCTCGGCAAGTTCACCAACGCGTGCATACTCCACTTCATTGACATTCGCGAACTCAATCGCGCCTACAGACTGATCGCGGCTTGGTTCGGGCACGCGGACGCATCGTTCACGCACCGCGACCATGTGCGCGGGCGGAAGACCTTATAGATGCGCGTGACACTGAGACGCTCGCGTTCAGCCCGAAAGAAGATCCAAAAAGCAGTTGTGACGTTTTGTGACTTCACTGGTGTCACAGGGTCTTGCTATATCATCAGCTTGAGAAGTTCTTAGACTTCCCACCTGCGGTAACACTGTGATCGAAGGGCGCACCCGGAGGGATTCGAACCCCCTTAGATCCGTAGAGCTCGAAAATCCGTGCACTAACTTTGCAGTACGCGCGCCACCTGCTCAAGCGCGGCGCACGCGACGCCAGCTGAGACCGTGAGTCGGGCTGAACTGAGACCCAGACTGAGACCGAACGTCCGCTCGCGATGCCAGCTCACAGCCACCGCAGGCTCAGTCGATGTCGCCCCACAGCTCATCAGCGTCGTCCAGCTGCTCGTAGCCCTCCAGTGGATCGTCAGCCCCGGGTACGATTCCGATAATCTCTGCGCCCTTGTGGTTACCGATGACCAAATTGAACCGGTGGCCTGCGGAGCATGACAGGTCGATCCGCACAAACCCGCCGCGCGTACCGACGGGACTCACGTACTCATCCCTGTCCGGCTCCATCACGATCGCGTCGTGATCTCCGCCATCCCCTCTGAAGCGATCGACAACGTCGCTTCCGCACCGCGGGCAATGCAGTTGCCACGCCAAGTCGGCCCGCCAGCCAGTCTGGGGTTGGAGTACGTCGGGGTGATCAAGCATCTATGTATTCTGCGACAGTCATGCGGTCACGCGGTAGCCGACACGCCGATCAGACGACCAACATCCACCTAAACCCGCTCATTCCGTGCGACTCTGAGGACACACCTAACCCCAACTGAGACCAGAAAGGCCCCGCTATTTTCGGCGGGGCCTTCTTTCCTGGTCAGACTGCGCGCTCGGAGGGATTCGAACCCCCAACCTTTTGATCCGTAGTCAAATGCTCTATCCGTTGAGCTACGAGCGCTGGGCGCCAACGACGGAACCTTCCCGCCACTTGCCGACCCGTCGAGTGTACATGGTCCGGGGGGTGGGTCAGCAAACCGTTAGTCCGGAGCAGGGAACCGGACGCTGCGGCGAACCGGAGCTGCTGCCAGCCGACTGCGGCAGACGGGCTGGTGCCGGACATCGCCGGGTTGCGCTGCTGAGGCGGACCGGCGGCCGCAGGGCCGGGCGGGGCCAACTCGTCGCAGCGCGCACGGCGACCGAGCGCGACGCGCCCGGGCCCGAACTCGGAAAAGCATTTGCGGGGCGCACGGTAGCGCGGCAGACTCTGCCGAAAGTGCAAGCCGACGAGCGCAGGAGGTGCCCGATGGCCAACGTCGTTGTCATGGGCTCGGCCCAGCCACTCCTCACCGCTTCGCCTCGGTTCTGAACCAAGCAGCACTTCCGGCACGCGCACGGCGCGGCCCACCCCCTTCCGGCGAAGCGGAATCCACTCGCTTCTTTGGGAGATATTCCGGTGCGCAAGCACTCATTTGATGACGAAACCGACACCTCCGGTTACAGCGATGACGACGCCGCGCTGGCCGACGACTACAAGGGGCGCGGTGGTCGCCGGTCCCGGCCCCGCAGAGCACGGCGCTTGGATGACGAGAACGAGACTCCTTCGCAACTGCGGACACGGCGGGGACGGCTCACCGACCTGGAACGGGCGCGGCTGGCGACCGCACAGCGGGACTCCGAGGACGAACTCGCGCTGCCGGAGGGCGCCGACCGCTGGTCCACCTGGGGCCAAGGCGAAGTCGGCCCGCAACCGCACCCGTCGTGGCTGATCACCGCGCAAGCAGCCGTCGACACCCAACTCGGCGTCGTGAAGACCGGCAAGGAAGCCGAAGTACACCTGATCGAGCGGTGGCTGCCAGAAGGCGCGACGGCGACCGCTTACCCGAGCGAGGTCGGTGGCGCGGATGAGCAGCGACCGACTCCGCAGCCACAACCACAACCACAACCACAACCACGACGTCTGTTGCTCGCCGAGAAGCGGTACCGCAGCGCTGAACACCGCCTCTTCCACCGCGACGCCGGTTACCTCGAAGGCCGCCGGACGCGGGAATCCCGGATAGATCGGGCGATGGCGAACCGGACGACATTCGGACGCAAGCTCATCGCGGAGCAGTGGGCAGCCGCCGAATTCACCGCCCTGTGCGAGCTGTGGCAGGCCGGGGCGCCGGTCCCATATCCCGTCTCCCGGCTGGGGACCGACTTGGTACTGGAGTTCATCGGAGACACGGACGGCGGCGCCGCGCCGCGCCTCGCACAGGTGCGGCCGGACATTGAGCAGCTTGTCGACCTGTGGGAACAGCTCATCGACGCGCTGACCTGCGTGGCACACGCGGGCTTCACGCACGGCGACCTGTCGGCGTACAACCTGCTGGTCCACGAGGGTTGCCTCGTGCTGATCGACCTGCCGCAGGTCGTGGACCTCGTCAAGAATCCGCGCGGCGGCGAACTGCTCGCACGCGACGTGCACAACATCGCCGACTGGTTCATGGCGCGCGGACTGCCGGACGCGGCGTATCGCACCGATCAGTTGCTGCTCTTGTTACGCGATGAGGCAGGGATAAGCAGTCCCGGAGGAGCAGGCTAGCGGCCGCCCGCGCGCGGCTACCTTCGTCTAGGCGAATATAGAGCAAAGCGAAGACTCGGCTAGAGAGCCTTAGCGGCGAGCGTTAGGACGATCAGACCGGCTGCGAGCGCAGGAAGTGGCCGAAGTGCGGGACGGTGAACGCCACCGAACCGCGCTCGGCCGCGTAGACCAGACCCTTCTTGATCAAACTGTCACGAGCCGGAGAGAGCGAAGAAGGGCGGCGGCCGAGAGACATGGCGACGTCGGCCGTCGGGACCGGACCGTCGCCGAGAGCGGCCATCGCGCGCATGTACTCACGCTCCGCCGGGGTGGCCCGCTCGTAGCGGGAACCGAAGAACCCGACCGCCAGTTCAGCCTCCGCCTCGGGCGCGGCGACCTTGACGTCCTCCGCCGTGATCGGTGATGTCAGGGCCGCGTCCCAGGCGACCTTGCCGTACGCCTGGATGAAATAGGGGTAGCCGTCGGCCGCGTCGTAGAGCGAGTCGAGGGCGTCTACGGCGAAACTCACGCCCTCCCGCTGCGCCGGCGCGGTCAGCGCCTGATCGGCGGCCTGGCGTTCGAGCCGGTCGATCCGGTGATAGCGGAAAAGCCGCTCCGAGTATGACTTCGAACTCGACAGCAGCACCGGCAGTTGGGGCAGCCCCGCGCCGACGATGATGAGCGGCGCCCCCGTCTGCGAGAGCTCGTGGCAGGCGGCGCAGAGCGCTGACAGGTCCGGGGCGGGCACGTCCTGCATCTCGTCGACGAACAGCGCGATTCCGACGCCGAGGTCGGTGCCGATCGAGGCCGCGTCGGTGAACAGTTCGGTCAGGTCGATCTCGATGTCGCCGGAGTCGGCGCGGCCACGCGCCGCGGGCACGTCGATGCCAGGCTGCCAGCGGTGCGCAGGCTTGGCCGCGGCCTTCGACTGCCCGGTCCGGCCGACATCGCCGTCGCGCAGGGCGAAAGCCTTGATGACCGACAGCACGTAGTCGACCCGCTCCGGGTCGCGATGCCGCGCGGCCAGTTCACGCACGGCCATGTGCAAGGCCGCCGCCACGGGGCGCCGCAGCGTCTGCTCCGGTCGCGCCTCGATCTTGCCGGTCCCCCACAACCGCCCGATCGCCTGCGACCGCAGCGCGTTGAGCAGCACGGTCTTGCCGACCCCGCGCAGACCGGTGAGCACGAGCGAGCGCTCCGGACGACCCTTGGCGATGCGCTCGAGCACCACGTCGAACTGGTCCAGCTCGCGATCCCGCCCGGCCAGTTCGGGTGGACGCTGCCCGGCGCCCGGCGCATAGGGATTCCTGATCGGATCCACGAAAACGACTCTATGACGGCGTCTCAGCTCTACGCTAGACACTCATATACTCCGCAATGAGCGCTCGTCGCGCTTGACCGGTCGACAGCGAGGCGAAGGGTTGGCCGGTGGGAGGCGTCCACGCCGAGCAGCGGGACGCCTGTGGGCACCGGGCCGGGCCGGTTGAGCGACGATGTGGGCGCTTCGGGCATCATCACGCGTTCCAGTACGTTGTCATGACTATCGCGCACACCCCGCAGCAGGACGGACCGCTCTATGGCCATCCACTTGGAGAAGATCACCGCTACTGTTGACGCCTACCTGTCGGCGTACCCCGAGGAACGCGAGGCGCTGGCCCCGTTGATCCAGGCGCTGGGCAAAGGCTTCGACTTCACCTCGCGCCGCCGTTATCCGGCACACATCACCGCCGGCGTCATCCTGCTCGACGACCAGGAACGGGTCCTGCAGATCCATCACCGCGGCCTGGGCCGCTGGTTGAACCCGGGCGGGCACTGCGAGCCGCACGACAAGTCGCTGACCGGGACCGCGCTGCGCGAACTGGCCGAGGAGTGCGGGATCAGGCCCGAGGACATCGAGCAGGTCGGCGGGGAGGACGCGCTGCCGATCCAGATCGACGTGCACCCGATCCCGGCCAGCGACGTACGCGCCGAGCCGGCACACCGGCACTTCGACTTCCGCTTCGCGTTCCGCACCGGGGCGAACGTCGTGGCGCTGGGCGAGGATCGCCAGGCGGTGGCGCACCGATGGCACCCGCTGCGGGCTCTGGGAGACGCGGTCCTGGCCGCGCGGCTGACCGCGTAACGACCCGCCCGGCCGGCGCGCGGCCCACGCGCGCCGCGGATGAGAACAGCAAGGCGAAGACTGAAGCGGCCCCCGTCCTGAGACGGGGGCCGTGCAGCGGAGGCTGAGGGATTTGAACCCTCGATGGGTTTTAGACCCAAACCGCATTAGCAGTGCGGCGCCATAGACCGGACTAGGCGAAGCCTCCTGGAACAGTTCGCCCCCATGCGGGAACGCGGACAGCACTTTCCGGGACACCGTGGGTGACCGGCTTGGTACGATCCCGGACAGCATACCCGGATCGGCGACGGTGCGACAAAACAAATCCGGGTTCTTGCAGCGCGGCGTTCGCGCGGCGGGCGCCGGGCGGCAACCCCCCGGCGTTCCGGGACGTCTACCGGGAAAGTGGTCCCTCCCGCCACAGCGCAGCGTGTGGAATAGTCGGACGCACAATCCGCTTCGGGCCGCGCCGACCGTGGCGGTCCCGAGGTGTGGTCGGGGCGCCAAATGTGGGCGCCGACCAGGCGTGTCGACCGATCCGTCGCGACGGGTCGGCCTGGAAAGCGAGTGGAGGGCAGTACCCGTTGAGCCGTACGTCCGGCCGTTCTGCCTCTCGACTCGCGGCGATACTCGACGCGTTACCGGACGCGCTCCTGCTCGCCGACACCTCGGGAACGGTGGTCAACGCCAACGCCGTCGCCCTTGAACTGTTCGAAGGCGAGAGCGCCGAGCGGCTGCTCGGCAAACCCGTCGTGCTGCTGTTGCCGGGTCTCGGCCGGGCGATGGCGCACATGGGACCGGGACCGGCCGCGCTGCCCGCGGGCTCCGCGCCGGCCGGCGCGGTCCCATCGGGTGCGGGGCGGTCGCGCGGCCCGGCCGAGCGGCTGGCCGCGCGGCGCACGGACGGCACCGTCTTCCCCGCCGAGGTGAACACCGCGAGGCTGCCCGACGACGGCGACGAGCTGACGTTGTACGTGGTCCGGGACCTGACCGGCGTGCTCGACGTCGAGGCGGAACTGCGCCGGCAGCAGCGGCAGATCGAGCTGATCCTGCGGGCCGCGTCCGAGGGCATCATCGGCATCGACAACGAGTCCCGCATCGTCCTGGTGAACCCGGCGGGCGCGCGGATCCTGCGGCACCGGGCCAGCGACTTGGGCGGGCAGGACGTGCACGAGTTGATCGCGCACTCGGCCGCGGACGGTACGCCGATGGCCGCGGACCAGGTTCTGATCGTCGACAGCCTGCGCACCGGCGCCAAACACCGCTCCCAGGACGAGGTGCTGTGGCGCAGCGACGGCAGCGCGGTGACTGTGGACGTGACCACCGCGCCGGTATACGAGGGCGATGTGATCATCGGCGCGGTGATGACCTTCGCCGACAACGGCGAGGCCCGGGCGGCGACCCGGCGGGCGCGCGAACTGGCCGAGGTGCTGGAGGACGAACTGCACGGGCCGCTGGCCGCCGTGCTCACCGAACTGCGCAACGTGGCGGAGTACGGGATAGGCGAGCTGGGCCCGAACGTGCGCCAGGCCCTGAGCTCGGCGACCTCGGACCTGGCCGAACTTGCCCGACTGGTGGACGACATCGTGGACTACCAGCACATGGTGGTCGGCGACACGCCCTGCGATCCGCGCAAGATCGCGCTGTCCACGGTGGTGGACGCGGCGGTACAGGCGACGGACTCCGACGCTGCGGCCCTGGGTGTGGATCTGGTCGCACATACCGCGGACGTCGAGGTCATGGTCGATCCGCAACTCTTCGCGACGATGCTGGCCCATCTGCTGGCCGACATGATCAACGCCTCACCGGTCGGCGGCAAGGTCGTGGTCACCGCCGCGCGGCGCGGCCCGGTGGCGCGCATCGAGATACGAGGACCGCACACCGGCGGCGGCCCGCTGCACCTGCCGATCGCCCGGGCGATCGTCGCGCAGCACGGCGGCACGGTGACGACGCACCGCATCGCGGGCAAGGGCAACACGCACGTGGTCGAGATCCCGCTGGAGGGTCCGGCGGGTGGCGGCGGCAAGAGCGCGCAGCGCGCGCTGGCGAAGGGCAGCGGCGCGACGGGCCCCGCCGCGGGCTCGTCGGTGGCCGCGGCCAATTCGCGGGCCGTGACGGTGGCGCGGATCGCTCCGGTATCGCGGGTGCGCGTTCCGAGCGCGGACCACCCGCAGCCCGGCGGTGCTGCGGCGAAAGTGGCCGTGACGTCGCCGGATGCGGATCCGGGCGCGGCGGCCGCCGGTCAGGTAAAGCAGATCGAGAAGACCAACGGCCACCACACCAGCCACGGAGCGGATGCGCGGCGGCCGGTCGCCGCCGCCGCGCCCGGGCAGAACGGCCAGGCGCGCATTCCGGTCCAGTCGCGTTCCTCCGGTTCGTTCCCGCTGGACCTCAAACCGAGCAAACCTCTGCCGACCAGCGACGTGTGGTCGCGCCCGCCGCGCAATCCGGCGGACCCGCCGACGCAGGAGTTTCGGGCGATCGGATCCGCCACCGCCGCGGCCCACTCGGACCAGGTCGCCGCCGCGAACGGCGGCACACAGGTGACCGAACCGCAGGAGCAGCGCCCGTGGCAGCCTCAAGCCGAGGCCGCGCCGGAGGAACAGCCCGTGCAACAGCCGGGGTCGCAGAACGACGACCAGACGATGCACGGTCAGACAACGCCCGGTCAGCAGGGCCAGGCGACCCAAGGCCAGGCGACGCACGACCAGGCGGCGGCGCACCCCGTCGAGGAGACCGGGCAGCCGCGCGGCCGCAGGCGAGCGGCTCATTCCCCGGACTCGCCGGCATCCGCCGCGCCGGTACCGCCTCAAGCCGACGCGCGTGCGGCGCGGTTCGACGTCACGGACGACGCGCCGACACAGCGGATGCCGCCGGTGGTGATCGGCGACGCCCGGCCGGCTGAGCGGACCGGCGGACCGGCGGCGCTGCGTCCGGTCACCGCGCAGGTCGTCTCGCCCCAGCCGGTCCGCGGCCGGCCCGCGGCGATCGAGCCCGGATCCACCGAAGCCGTGGCGGCGCGGCCAGGGACCTCGATTTCGAGAGCCGTCGATCAGAGGACTGCCGATTCCGGTGCCGTCCCGGGGGCGACGGCGTCCGGGACGAGCGCGGTCAACCAGGAGCCGACGGACTACCCGACGTTGTTGCTCTGGCCCGAACCGGACGAATCCACCCTCGAACTGCTCGACGAGCGCGGATACGAGGCCGTGCCGCTGGACAACTTCGACGCGCTCGCGCGCACGCTCGACGAACTCGCGTCGCAGCAGGCGAAGCGGCCCAGCGCGGTGCTGGTGGACCCGATCGCGGCCCCGATCACCCGGCGCGGCCTGAGAATACTGCGCGGCGCGGCGGTCAACGCGAGCCTGCCGATCATGGTGACCGCGGGCATCGGCGGCGGCCCGGCCGAGTCGCCGCAGGGTCCTGATCCCGCGCTGCTGCTCCAGGCGCTCACCCCGCCGGCGGTCTCGCTGCCCCGGGTGCTGCTGATCGAGGCGCGTGACGGCCTGGCCGAGGCGATGACGGACGCCCTGGAGCGTCAGGGCATGCAGGTCCTGCACGCGGCGACCGACGCGGAAAGCATCGACCGCGCGTCCGATGGTGTACCCGACGTCGTCCTCATGGATCTGATGCAGCTACGGCGGCGCCGGGCCGGAATCGTCGAGTGGCTGCGCGACCACGAACGGCTGACCACCACGCCGATCGTCGTCTACACGGCCCTCGACACCGATTCGGCGCAGTTCGCGACCGGGCTGCGCAGCGGGACCGACGCGCTGTTCCTGGCGGAGCGATCCACCGACGCGGAGGCCGGCAACCGCATCGCCGACCTGCTCGCGAAGATCTGCCCGGCCTGACGCGCAAGGCGCCGGCGCGGCTACCGCGGCACGGAAGGCGCCGCTCAGTCGAGCTGGGTCACCTCGTAGTCGCCCTTCGCGTAGCGACGCCGGACCTCCTTCTTGTCGAACTTGCCGACCGAGGTCTTCGGCACCGCGTCCAGGGCGGTCCAGCGCTCCGGCAACTGCCACTTGGCGATCCGGCCGGAGAGGAAGGCGCACAGCTGCTCGAACGGCACCGGATCCTCGCGCCAGACCACGGCCGCGAGCGGGCGTTCCGACCAGCGCTCGTCCGGCACGCCGACGACCGTGGCCTCGGCGATCGCGGGATGGGCCATCAGGTGGTTCTCCAACTCGACCGACGAGATCCACTCGCCGCCGGACTTGATGACGTCCTTCTCCCGGTCGGTGAGGTTCAGATACCCGTCCGGGGTGATCGTGCCGACGTCGCCGGTGCGCAGCCAGCCGTCGCGGAACTTCTCAGGGTCGTCGTCCCGGTAGTAGGAAGCGGTGACCCAGGGTCCACGCACTTCGAGTTCGCCCACCGCTTCGCCGTCGTGCGGCAACTGCTCGCCGTCCGCGCCGATCAGCCGCGCCTGCACGAGCGCCGGGAAACGTCCCTGGCTGCACCGGTACCGGAAGCGCTGCTCGCCCTCGGATCCGGCCGGCGGGTGCGCCACCGAGCCGAGCGGGGAGAGCTCCGTCATGCCCCAGGCGTGGATGATCTGCACGCCGTAGCGCTCGTCGAAGGCCGCGATCATGGCGGGCGGACAGGCCGAGCCGCCGACGACGGCCCGCCGCAACGTGGGCACCACGCCGCCGGTGCGGTCCAACTGCGCGAGCACGTCCGCCCAGATCGTCGGAACCGCGCCGGCGAAGGTCACCCCCGCCTCGCGGATCATCGTGATCAGCGGCGCGGCCTGCAGGAAGCGGCCCGGCATCACCATGGCGGCGCCGGACAGGAAACAACCGTAGGGCAGGCCCCACGCCATGGCGTGGAACATCGGCACGATCTCCAGTGTCCGCTCGGCGGCGTCCAAGGTGAACCCGGTCGGCGAGCAGACCTCCAGCGAATGCAGGTAGACGGATCGGTGGCTGTAAGCGACGCCCTTCGGGTTTCCGGTGGTGCCGGATGTGTAACACATCGCCGCCGCGTCACGTTCGTCCACCTCCGGCCAGTCGAACGTCGTCGGCTGCCCGGCCAGCAGTTCCTCATAGCCGAGGACGGATTTGCCGGCGGCCGCGAACGCGCCGGTGTCCGCGGCGGCCAGGTCGCCGACCACGACGACGTGCTCGACCGTGGGCAACCGGTCCGCCAGCTTGGACAACAGCGGTACGAGCGTGTCGTCCACGATGACGACGCGGTCGTCTGCGTGCTCGATGATGTAGGCGACCTGGTCGGGGAACAGCCTGATGTTGATCGTGTGCACGACGGCGCCCATGGACGGGATCGCCAGGTATGCCTCGACATGTTCCTGCGTGTTCCACATGAAGGTGCCGACGCGCTGGTCACCCGTGACACCGAGGAGTTCGCGAAGCCCGTGGGCCAACTGTGCGGCGCGACCCGCCACTTCGGCGAAGGTCGCGCGGCGGAAACCGGAACCGGTGTATGTCAACACCTCGGAACGCGCGTGTGCCATGGACCCGTAGCGCAAGATGG
This sequence comes from Actinocrinis puniceicyclus, assembly GCF_018283645.1. Lineage (GTDB taxonomy): Bacteria > Actinomycetota > Actinomycetes > Streptomycetales > Catenulisporaceae > Actinocrinis > Actinocrinis puniceicyclus. The sequence continues at coordinate 29,079 of NZ_JAGSXH010000023.1, forward strand.
AGGAAATCGACAGCTGAACATCCTGCATCGTAGAGCGCACGCCGCACCACCTGTCCGTTTGGGTTCGTCGCCGCGACGCACGTCATCGGCTCCGGCGTTTTGGAGCGTAGAGCCGATCGGCTTTCGAAACCAGCCTCCGTGTGGGCTGATCACGGCGCACCGCGGCGCACCGTGACTCTCACCCCGAATTTACCCGCCATCTGTCCGGCTTTGTAGGATTGTGCTCCGTGAGCGGTGCAAGAAGCACGACAAGGTCGTACCCTGTGGGACTGTTGGAATCGGCACTTGTTCAGTACCTTCGGTTCATGTTCGGCGCGCTGCACTCCGAGCACCACCTTCCCTACCGCTGCGACGCCTAGGCGGATCCATGATGCTGTGCGTGAGCCGTGTTACCGGAGCGGCCCGATGAGCCTGCCCCCCTACGACCAGTCGGTCCGCGACTTCGAGCGGTACTTCCAAGTCGTGCTGCCGGATTCCGTGGGGCAGGCCACAATCGGGTTCCGCGACGGCGTCTGGTATCGGCTGAACAGCGGCTCTCCGCACCCGGTGCCGATCCGCTCGGCGATCATCCTGTGCCCGCATGCGGCCGGGTCGATCGTGCAGATCGCCTGCTGGTGGATGCGTGAGAACACGCGCGCCCCGCGTGCCCTCGATCTGGCGACGGAGCTGGCGCTGACGGTGGGCGAGCTGGCCCGCAAAGCCATCGAGGACGACCCGCTGGGCATGTCGCTGACCACGCTGCCCCAGGCGCCCTCGCAGAGTTCGTCGACACCGCTGGGTGCGTCCTCGCTGGGCAGCGCGAGCCTCGGTTCTTCGTCCTCGTCACTCGCGGGCGGCTCATACGACAGCAGCTCGTACAGCGGCTCGTACAGTGGCTCGTACGGCAACTCATACGGCGGCGGATCCTACGACAGCGGTTCGTACAACTCCGCTCCATACGCGGCCGAGCCGTACCCGGCTGCGCCGCCGCCCGCGCCGTCTCCGTACGAGCCCGCGTATTCCGCGGCGACCACGCTGCTGCCGCAGATCACTCCGAACATGCCCGCGCCCGACATGACGAGCACGGGACGCTCGTTCGGCGGGGCGCAGCGCCCCTCGGGCCCGATGCCGGGGCTGCCCGCGCTGCCGCCGCCGGCCCCGGGCCGTCCCGCGCAGGCGCCGCCGGGGTTCGGCCCCGCGCGCGGCCAAGGCGGTGCGATGCCCGGCGGACGCCCGCCGATGGGCCCGCCGCCGGGGCAGTCGGGCGCTTGGGACCGGCCGGGCGGTTTCGAGCCGGGCCGCGGCAGGCCCTCGGGCGGCCCGCCGCCGCGCCAGCCGGGAAATGAGAACATCGACCCACGCGGGGAGTTGCGCGGTGGACCGCCCGCACCCCGGCGCCCGGAGCGCGACGAGTACAACGGCAACGGCCGGCCCGCACAGGGACGACCCGGCGGCGGCCGACCGGATCCGGGTCGCGCCTGGTAGCCGTTCCGGCCTGCGCGGCCCCCTGGTCGCGCCCCCGGTCGCGCGCTCCGGTCGCACCCGCCCGATCAGGTGCGCACCAGTACGGTTCGCGCACCGTGCCGGATGCCGTGTAGTGCGTTGAGCATGCCGCGGGCCAGGAAGAGTGGGTCCGCGACGACCTTCGTCTCGCCGGGCTCCGGTGTCACGCCGGCGACGCCGAGGTGCAGCGCCCGGTGGGTGAACGCCACGTGCTCGTGGTCGTCCCCACTGTGCACCTGGAGCACCGGGTCGTCGACATGCGGCCGGTGCTTGGCGGCCTCGTACATGCCCTCGCCGGTTTCGTGCAGTTCGAGCCAGAGTTCGTAGTCGTCGGTGCCGTGCGGGTTGTCGCTCGGCGGCCCCACCATGACCACGGTGTCCAGTTCGTCGAGCTCGGGCCGTATGCGCTCCAGCAGCTGCGCGAAATCCGAGCCGACGAACAGCAGCTTCACCTGCTCCCGGCGCAGGATGCCGACGATCACGTGGTCCGGCAGCCGCCAGTTGAGGATGACCGCGGTGGTTCCGGTCAACGCCGCCGCGAAGAGCGCTTCAAGGCAGGCCGGATGGTTGTGCGAAAGCACCGCGAAGCGTTCCCCGGGCCGCATCAGACAGGCGCGCAGCCCGCAGGCCACGTGCCGGATGCGCTGGTCCAGTTCGCGCCAGGTGAGCCGGTGCTCGCCGCACTCGACGGCGGTGGCGCGCGGGCTGTGGCCGAGGTGGCGCTTGACCAGTTCGGTGATGAGCGCGGGTTCGTCGAGCAGAGAGCCGGAGCCGAGCGGCATGTGCGTTCCCCCAGTACTGCCGATGCTGTGTCAGATAAGATATGCGCCTGTGTCAGCGCTGAGCGAGACGAGTCGCATGTGATGCCAGGGACATTAACGCGGCGCGTGCATGGTCGCCAGGGGTGTCACAAGGCGCCGGGCAAAGGATCAGTTCGCTGATCGGATCAGCCGTACATCCGCTTCATCGTGTAGTCGATCATCTGGTCGATGGCCTGCGCGTCGAAGACGACGCGGTGCTCGCCCTCCAGGTCGAGCACTATGCCGTATCCGGTCGGCAGAAGGTCGAGCACCTCCGCGCCCGTGACCGTGAAGTACCGGGACTGCTCCCCGGAGTAGCGGCGCAACTCGACCAGCGAGGAGAACATCGGGATGACCGGTTGCGGAGTGTCGTGCAGCGCGAGGAAGCCGGGCCGCTCCCCGCGCGGGCAGTAGACCTTGCATGTGGTGAAGACGGCGTGGAAGTCCTCGGGGCTTATCGCGCCGGAGGCGAAGGCGCGCACCGCGTCCGCGAGCGACGGCTGGAGCACCTGGCCGCCGCCGGAGTCGTCACCGTTGTAGCCGTACACAACTGACGAGCGTAGCGGGCCGCGAAGTCCTGCGGGCACCATCGAAGTCCCGCCGGTGGCTTGCGGGATGTTACCCATGAGTAGCATCATGAAGTTACCGACTAGTTCTACTCGCAGGTAGCCGAGGACGCAAAGGACCACCCCCTATGGGCCACTACAAGTCCAACCTCCGTGACATCGAGTTCAACCTCTTCGAGGTGTTCGACTCCGGGACCCACTACGGCTCCGCCGCGTACCCCGAGATAGATGTCGAGACGGCGCGCACGATCCTGGGCGAACTGGAGCGTCTGGCCGTCACGGAACTGGCCGAGTCCTTCGCCGACGCCGACCGCAACCCGCCGGACTTCGACCCGTCCACGCATTCGGCGACGCTGCCGGAATCCTTCAAGCGCTCGTACAAGGCGTACATGGACACCGAGTACTGGCGCCTGGGGCTGCCCGAGGAGATGGGCGGCACGCTCTGCCCGGCCTCGCTGCGGTGGGCCGCGGGTGAACTGGTGCTCGGCGCCAACCCGGCCATCTGGATCTACGCGGCCGGCACCGACTTCGGCAGGGTCCTGTGGGAGCTGGGCACCGACGAGCAGCGCAAGATCGCGAAGCTGATGGCCGAGCACCTGTGGGGCGCGACCATGGTGCTCACCGAGCCGGACGCCGGCTCCGACGTGGGCGCCGGCCGCACCAAGGCGGTCGAGCAGCCCGACGGCTCCTGGCACATCGAGGGCGTCAAGCGGTTCATCACCAGCGGCGACCACGACCTGTCCGAGAACATCATCCACCTGGTGCTGGCGCGGCCGGAGGGCCACGGCCCCGGCACCAAAGGCCTGTCGCTGTTCGTCGTGCCGAAGTTCCTGTTCGACTGGGACACCGGCGAACTGGGCGAGCGCAACGGGGTGTTCGTCACCAACGTCGAGCACAAGATGGGCCTGAAGGTCTCCACCACCTGCGAGCTGACCTTCGGCGCGGACCGCCCGGCCAAGGGCTGGCTGGTCGGCGAGGTGCACAACGGCATAGCCCAGATGTTCAACATCATCGAGATGGCCCGGATGATGGTCGGCACGAAGGCCATCGCCACCCTCTCCACCGGCTACCTCAACGCCCTCGAATACGCGAAGACCCGGGTCCAGGGCGCCGACCTGCCGGAGGCGACGAACAAGAACGCGCCACGGGTCACCATCACGCATCACGCGGACGTGCGCCGGCTGCTGATGCAGCAGAAGGCTTACGCCGAGGGCATGCGGGCGCTGGTGTTCTACACCGCCAGCTGGCAGGACCGGGTGTACGCCGCGCGGCTGACCGGCGGCGAGGACGAGCTGGCCGAGCGGATCAACGACTTCCTGCTGCCGATCGTCAAGGGCTACGGCTCGGAGAAGTCCTACGAACAGCTGGCGCACTCGCTGCAGATTCTCGGCGGCTCCGGCTACCTGCAGGACTACCCGATCGAGCAGTACATCCGCGACGCGAAGATCGACACCCTCTACGAGGGCACCACCGCGATCCAGGGTATGGACCTGTTCTTCCGCAAGATCGTCAAGGACCAGGGCCGGGCGCTGACCCACCTGAAGTCCGAGATCCAGGCGTTCCTCGACGCCGGGGTCGGCGGCGAGAGGCTGGCCGTGGAACGGGACCTGCTGGCCGGGGCGCTCGGCGAGGTCGAGGCGATGGCCAACGCGATGTTCGCGCAGGCGGCCAAGGCGCTGGAGAACGCGCGGGAGATCTACGTGGTCGGGCAGTCGACCACCGATTTCCTGTACTCGGTCGGCGATCTGGTGATCGGCTGGCTGCTGCTGCGGCAGGCCGCCGTCGCGCTGGACAAGAGCGCCGCGGCGTCCGCGAGGGACGTGCCGTTCTACACTGGGAAGGTCGCCGCGGCGAGCTGGTTCGCCCGCAATGTGCTGCCGCTGCTCACCGCCCGGCGCGCAGTCGTCGAGGCCACGGACAACGCGCTGATGGACGTGCCGGAGGAGGCGTTTTAGAGTGCGCGCGGATAGGGGTGCCGTGCTGGGCGGTTCAGGACCGAGCATGGCAAGACGTGGGCGAAGGCTCATCCTGGTTGGCTGTGCCTTTGACCACGACGCAGCCAGGCGATGTGTCATCAACCGTCCAGCGCGGTACCCCTATCCGCGCGCGCTCTTAAGCCGCCGCGCTCCCGCACCGGTCCGAGCGGCGCGTGTGAACGCCCGGTCGGATTGGTGATCGGGCTGTGCGGGCCGGGTCCCCGGAAGGGATGAGCTCCTTCCGCGGGACCTGGTTCTCCGCGTATCGTGCCCGCCGTGGTGGGACTGCTGCGACGCATCTTCGCGATACCTGTCGGCCGGCTTTTCGCCAGGGCCCCGGCCGAGCCGCCCGTGCCCGTGGACGCCGCAGCGGACACCGGCTTCGCCCCGGCCGCGCCCCGGGACACCACCCTCGCCGAGACGCTGCTGGCTGGTCCGGCGGGGCCCGGCGGCTATCGGCCGATCGTGGCGGCGCCGGGCGAGCCCTATCTGCTGCGCGAGGAGCTTGCCGGCCGCCCGGCGCCCGGTGGCGCGGGGGGCCGCCGCTCGCCGATTCTCGCCTTCGCGCATCTGACGGACATTCACCTCGTCGACGATCAGTCCCCTGCCCGCGTCGAGTTCCTCGACCGGTACAACGACCCTGGTTCGCGTTTCACCGGGCTGGCCAACCTGACCGGGGCCTACCGCCCCAACGAGATGCTGACGGTGCAGGTGGCCGACGCGATGGTGCGGCGGATCAACCGGATCGGCGTCGGGCCGGCCTTCGGCGCGCCGCTGGCCTTCGCCGTGGCGACCGGCGACAACGCGGACAACGCGCAGTACAACGAGACCCGCTGGTTCGTCGACGTGCTCGACGGCGGCTCGATCCGCCCGGACTCCGGGGACCCGGACAAGTACGAGGGTGTCGCGGACTGGTCCAAGTACGACGCGCGCTACTGGCACCCGGACGGAACGCCAGAGGGCGCCGTAGACGATCTGCCGAGGGCGTTGCACGGCTACCCGGTCGCACCCGGCCTGCTCGATGCGTCACGCAAGCCGTTCGACGCGCAGGGCTTGCGTACCGCGGACGGCGAAGCGTTGCCGTGGTACTCCGCGTATGGAAACCACGACGCACTGATTCAGGGCAACCTGCCGCGCTTTCCGGAGAGCTCTGAGTACGCCACCAGCACACACAAGGCCGTGGAACTGCCTACGGGCACCGACCTGATGCACTTGGCCATCGACATCGCGCGCATCTCGCCGCATGCCGTCGAGCAGTTGATCTCCGGGGATTTCCGGGTGGTGTCGGCGGATCCGGACCGGCGGCTGCTCGATCGCGCCGGCATGGTGCGTGAACACTTCGAGACCACAGGGCTTCCGGTCGGCCACGGGTTCACCCAGGAGAACCTGAGCGAGAACACCGCGTACTACGGTTTCGACGCCGGCCCGGTGCGCTGCTTGGTGCTGGACACGGTCAACCCGCATGGCGGCGCGGACGGTTCGCTGGACGAGAAGCAGTTTCTGTGGCTGGAGAGCGAACTCTTCGCGGCGGCGACGCGGTATCTGTCGGAGACCGGCGAATTGGTGCACGGTGCGGGTACGGACCGGCTTGTCGTCGTCTTCAGTCACCACACAGCCGAGACGATGGGCAACTGGATGACGGAACCGGGTCAGCACCGGGTGCTTGGGCCCGCGGTGCGCGACCTTCTCCTCCGCTTCCCGAACGTGGTGTTGTGGGTCAACGGCCATACACACATCAACGCCGTCGTACCGCATCGTCGTCACCCTGATTCACCGGTTACGGGCGGATTCTGGGAACTGAACACCGCGTCGCATGTGGACTGGCCGCAGCAGGCGCGGCTGGTCGAGCTGGTGGACAACGGCGACCGGACGCTGTCGATCTTCGGGACCGTGATCGACCACGCGGCTGCGGCGGCACCGCCGCGCACCGACTCGGGATACGAACTCGGCTCACCCCTCGCGCTGGCCGCGCTGTCCCGGGAACTGGGCCTCAACGACTGGCAGTCGCGGACGCGTTCGGTGCCAGGAGCGGACGGCCGCCGCGGCACACTCGCGGACCGCAACGTGGAACTGCTGCTGCCCGCGCCGTTCTGACGGGCTGCCCGGCCGGGCTGACCAGAGCCGACCATCGCCGACCATCGCTGACCAGGCAAGAAAAGCTCTGCGGGAACGCGGTGGCTGCCACGCGGCCCTGAGCTTGCGGCGGCCGGACGCGGATGCGAGCGGTCCCTGCGCCGCTGCCGACGCGACCCGTAAGCTGGGCCGCATGGCACAGTTCGACCGCACGCACACGGACAATCTGCTGACGTATCTGGCCGCTTCACCCACTCCGTACCACGCGGTGGCGGAAGCGGCGGCGCTGCTGGACAAGGGCGGTTTCCGGCAGCTGTCCGAAACCGAGGCGTGGGATGGGCAGCCCGGCGGGCAGTACGTCATCCGCGGCGGCGCGCTGGTGGCCTGGTATCTGCCGACGGATGCGGAGCCCTCGCGGCCTTTCCGGATCATCGGCACCCACACCGACTCGCCGAACCTGCGGGTGAAGCCGGTCCCTGACACCGGGGCGCTGGGCTGGCGGCAGGTCGCGGTCGAGGTGTACGGCGGCGCGCTGTTCAACAGCTGGCTGGACCGGGACCTCGGCCTGGCCGGGCGGCTGGCTCTGCGCGACGGGTCGCAGCGCCTGGTCCGCGTCGACCGGCCACTGCTGCGCGTACCGCAGCTGGCGATCCACCTGGACCGCGGCGTGAACGAGGGCCTGAAGCTGAACCCGCAGGCGCACCTGACGCCGGTGTGGGGTCTGGGTGAGCCGGTCGAGGGCGACCTGATCGAGTTCCTGGCGCAGGAGCACGACCTGGCGCCCGAGGAGGTGCTCGGCTGGGACCTGATGGTGCACGACGTGCTCGCGCCGGCCTATCTCGGCCGCGACGCGGAACTGGTCGCGGCGGCGCGGCTGGACAACCTGCTGTCGGTGCACGCCGGCGTGGGCGCGCTGTTGGCGGCCGCGCGGTCCGGGATCGGCGCGGGCCCCATCCCGATGCTGGCCGCGATGGATCACGAGGAGAACGGCTCGGTCTCCACCACCGGCGCGGCCGGCCCGTTCCTGGAATCCGTCCTCGAACGGCTCGTCGAAGTCCGCGGCGGCGGCGTCGACGCCCGCGCCCGGGCCTACGCCGGCTCGGTGATGGCCTCGGCGGACCTGGCCCACGCGGTGCACCCGAACTACCCGGAGAGGCACGATTCCGGCCACCGGCCGCTGGCGAACGGCGGCCCGGTGCTCAAGGTGAACGCGAATCAGCGGTATGCGACGGACGGGGCCACCCGCGCGGTCTGGGCACGGGCCTGCGAGGCGGCCGAGGTGCCGTGGCAGACCTTCGTCTCCCGCAACGACCAGCCGTGCGGCAGCACCATCGGCCCGATCGCCTCATCCCGGCTGGGCATCGCGACATTCGACATCGGGGTCGCCGCGCTGTCCATGCACTCGGTCCGGGAGTTGTGCGGCGCCGACGACCCGTGGCGTCTCGCCGCCGCGCTGGCCGCGTTTCTGCGACTGAGCTGAAGCTCTCCCGCCGTGGGTCCGGGCGAGCCCGGCACTCGCCGACAGTCAGTCGTTGACCGTCACTCGTTCACAGCGGCCTGAGACGTGGGACGGACGGACGCAGTCAGGACTCTGTTCCGCGCAGGATGAGGGAAAGCCGGTTCGGCGCGTCGCGGACGAGCCGGACCGGGATTCCCCAGTCCTGCTGGTGGACGTGGCAGGCGGGGAAGAAGCCCTCGTCGTCCTCTTGCGCGCCCGGTGGCGGTTCGTCACAGGACGCTGCCCTGACCGAAACGTGCAAGACGCCTGATTCCAGGTCGCCGTCGAGTACGAGCGTGCGGCGCAGTGGCGTGTTCCGTCCGGCGCCCTCGCTGAGCAGCTGCGGCGGGGAGGCGGACACGACGAGTTGGGTGGAGGGACCGTAGCGCTCGTCGAGCTTCTGGCCCGCCGGGGGTTCGAAGACCACTGACAGCTCCAGCTCACCGGGTGACAGGTCGGTCGCGGGACGCTGGGTGCGGTAGGCCGCCGACTCGACGCGTAGGGCCTCCTCGGGCAGGCGCACGCGGGTCAGGCGGTGCGCTGCCGACTCGACGACGAGCAGGTCGCCGTCGGCGAGGACCGCGTCGGAGGGTTCCCTCAGGCCGGTGATCAGGGTACTGACCTGGTCGGTAGCCGGGTCGAAGCGGCGGATGGCGCCGTTGTACGTGTCGCTGATCGCGATGGATCCGTCCGGCAGGGCCGTGACGCCGAGCGGGTGCTGGAGCAGCGCCTGCCGCGCGGCGCCGTCGCGCAGGCCGAAGTCGAACAGCCCGTGGCCGACCACGGTGGTCACGCTCGCCGCCGCGAGATCGAGGCGGCGCAGCGCGGAGGACTCGGAATCGGCGACCCAGACGACCCCGTCCGCGTCCACGGTCAGGCCGGACGGCTGGGAGAACCACGCCTCGGCCGCGGCGCCGTCGACGAGCCCTTCGTTTGTTGTGCCGGCGAGTACGGACACCGTCCGACTGGCCGGGTCGTACGCCCACAGTTGATGGATCCCGGCCATGGCGATGACGGTTCGGCCGTCCGCCGCCACCACCAGGTCCCAGGGCGAGGAGAGGTCCACCTCGCGGGCCGGGCCGCTTGTCGCGCGACCCTGAGACCACTGCCGGCCGGTACCGGCGAGCGTGGTGACCTCTCCGGTGCGCAGGTCGATGGCGCGCAGCGCGTGGTTCACCGAGTCGGCGACCACGGCGGTGTGCTCGTCGAGCAGGCACAACCCCTGCGGTTCGCTGAACCAGGCCTCGTGCGCCTCTCCGTCCAGCAGACCGCGTTCGCCCGATCCGAACCGGCGCAGCACGCTCTCGCCGTCGGCCGCGAGTTCGACCACCGAATGATGCGCGGTATCAGAGACCAGGTACGTGCCGCCGGGCAGTGCGATCACCTTGCCGGGAAAGCTCAGCGCGGTGGGCTCGGGCTCCGGCGGCACGTAGGGACTGTCGCCGCGTCGCAACGTACCCTTGGCTTCGTGCTCTGTGACGAGTTCGGATAGCAGGGTACGCAGACCGTGCGCGTGGCCCTCACCGGACATCTGCGCGACGACGTACCCTTCGGGATCGATGACGCTGAGCGTGGGCCAGGCGCGCACCGCGTAGGCCTTCCACGTGGTCAGCCCGGGGTCGTCGAGCACCGGGTGCCGCACGTCGTACCGCGCGCAGGCGGCGACGAGCGCGTCATGGTCGGCTTCGTGTACGAACTTCGGCGAGTGCACGCCGACAACGACCAGCACGTCGGCGAACTGCTCCTCCAACTCGCGCAGTTCGTCGAGCACGTGCAGGCAGTTCGCGCAGCAGAAGGTCCAGAAGTCCAGCAACACGCACCGGCCGCGCAGATCCGCGAGTGTCAGGCCCTTGCCGCCGGTGTTGATCCATCCGCCCGCGCCGACCAGCTCAGGGGCGCGGACGCGGGGCTGCCTGAGGTTGCCGTCACCGTTGCGCATCGTTCGATTCTAATCGGACTTCAGCGGGTGATCGTCACGCCTTCGGTCGTCACAGCCTTCGATCGTCACAGCCTTCGGTCCTTGAGCACGGGAAAGCTCTCGCGGGTGCGCTCGACCAAGCCGGGGTCGATCTCGGCGTAGACGATCTGCTCACCCTCGCCACCCTCGGCCACGATCTCGCCCCACGGATCGATGACCAGCGAGTGGCCGGCCATCTCGATCCCGGCCTGAGTGCCGGCCGCGCCGCACGCCAGCACGAACACCTGATCCTCGATGGCGCGGGCACGCGAGAGGGTCCGCCAGTGCTCGACCCGGCGCGCCGGCCAGGCCGCGACCTGCAGAACCGTCTGCACACCGGCGTCGAGCAGGCCGCGGTACAGCTCGGGGAAGCGTAAGTCGTAGCAGGTGGCCAGCCCGATCTTGGTCAGGACGGTGTCGTCGAGGTCCAGCAGGTCGAAGCTGACCAACTGCTCGCCGGGCGACATGACCGCCGCCTCGCCCTGGTCGAAGCCGAAGCGGTGGATCTTGCGGTATCCGGCCAGCAGCTCGCCCTCGGCGTCGAAGACCAGTGAGGTGTTGTACAGCTTGCCGTCCGGGGTCCGCTCCACGATGGACCCGGCGTGCAGCACCACACCGCAGTCCATCGCCGCCTCACGCATTACCTGTGCGGTCTCGCCGTGCAGCGGCTCGGCGCCCTCCCGCCACGGCTCGGGATCGAACGCCCCGTGCAGCCACAGCTCCGGCAGCGCGACGAGATCCGCGCCGTCCTCGGCGGCCTCGTGGACCTTGGCCACGGCCAGCTCGCGGCTCTTCTCGGGCGCGCGGCCAAGGTCCACGTCGAATTGGATCAGTGCAGCCTTCACACCAAGGAAGCTACCGGGTCCTCCAGCACACGGCCAACGTCGCGCAGGAACTTCGACCCCAGTTCCCCGTCGATCATGCGGTGGTCGAAGGACAGGCCGAGCGTGGTCACCCAGCGCGGCTTGATCTTCGCCTTGCCGTGCTTGTCGGTCACCACCCACGGCTGCTGCCGGATCGCGCCGAAGGCCAGGATCGCGGCCTCGCCGGGATTGATGATCGGGGTGCCGGTGTCCACGCCGAACACGCCCACGTTGGTGATCGTGATGGTGCCGCCGGTGAGGTCTTCGAGCGCTGTCCGGCCTTCGCGCGCGGTCGCGGCGAGCCCACCGAGCGCGAGCGCGAGTTCGCGCAGCGGCAACCGCTCGGCGGCCTTGATGTTGGGCACGATCAGTCCACGCGGGGTGGCCGCGGCGATGCCGAGGTTCACCGATCCGTGGATCACGATCTCCTGCGCGGCTTCGTCCCAGGAGGCGTTGACCTCCGGGTGCTTGGCCACCGCGAGCAGCAGCGCCTTGGCGACGAGGAGCAGCGGCGAGACCTTCACGTCCGCGAACTCGGGCAGCGCCTTGAGCCGCGCGACCAGCTTCATGGTGCGTGTCACGTCGAGGGTGAGGAACTCGGTCACGTGCGGCGCGGTGAACGCCGAGGACACCATCGCCGCGGCTGTCGCCTTACGCACACCCTTCACCGGTACGCGCCTGGTCTCGCCCACGGGAACGATCATCGGGTGCGACCCGACAGGCGGGGCCTCCCGGTGTGTCGCCGCCCGCTCGACCTCGTCGCGCGTGATGACGCCGTCCTCACGCTCGGGCGTGATCGTCGCCAGATCCACGCCGAGGTCCCTGGCCAGCTTGCGAACCAGAGGCTTGGCGAGGACATAGCCCGGGCGGGCGGTGGCCCGATCGGGTGCTTGCGGCTGCTCGGGTCGGATCGGAGCGGCGAGAGCGCCGGCAACCGCGGGACGGGCCGGAGCAGTGACCGCGGCCGCCTGCTGTGCCGGCCGCTGCTCAATGGTCTGAGTTTGCGCCGCCTGAGTCTGCGCCGCCTGGGCCTGCACTGCCCGGGCCTGCGGAGCCTGGGCCTGCGGAGCCTCACTCATCGGCTTGCGCGCGCGGCGCTTGGTGGCTCCGTGCGTTACGCCGTACCCGACGAGCACGGGCTCGCGCTTGGCTTCGCCCTGGCCGTCTGCCCGCGGCGCGCTGTCGGCTCGGCCGGATCCGGTCGCCGGCGCCGAACCGCCCGGCTCGGCGCTCGCGGTCTCGATCGCGATGATCGGCGTGCCGACGTCCACCGTGCTGCCCTGCTCGACCAGCAACTCGCGCACCACGCCCGCGAACGGCGAGGGCAACTCGACCGCCGCCTTCGCCGTCTCGATCTCCACCAGAGTCTGGTTGACCTTCACCTCGTCGCCGACGGCGACGACCCACTGCAGGATCTCCGCCTCGGTCAGGCCCTCGCCCACGTCGGGCAGCCGGAACTGCTTGATCGCCATTGCTTCGGCTCCCCTCTCTCAGTGCTCGAAGGCGCGGTCGACGGCGTCGAGCACGCGGTCCAGGTCGGGCAGGTAGGTCTCCTCGATCCGCGAGGGCGGATACGGGGTGTGGAATCCGCCGACCCGGCCGACGGGGGCCTCAAGCCGGTAGAAACAGCGCTCGGTGATCTGCGCGGCCAGTTCGCCGCCGAGCCCGAAGAAGACCGGGGCCTCGTGCACGACGACCAGCCGGCCGGTTCGGCCGACCGAATCGGCGACCGTGTCCACGTCGAGCGGCGAGATGGTGCGCAGGTCCACGACCTCGATCGAGCGTCCCTCGTCCTCGGCGGCGCGGGCCGCGTCAAGACAGGTGCGCACCATCGGGCCGTGGGCGGCGAGCGTCAGATCGGTTCCCGGGCGCACCACGACCGCCTGGTCCAGCCGGTACGCCGGGCCGGCCGTCTCGTCGAGCTGAGCCTTGTCCCAGTACCGGCGCTTCGGCTCGAAGAAGATGACCGGATCATCGGACTCGATCGCCTGCTGGATCATCCAGTAGCCGTCCACCGGGTTCGAGCAGGCCACGACGCGCAGACCGGCGGTGTGCGCGAACAGCGCCTCGGGCGACTCGGAGTGGTGCTCGACCGCGCCGATGCCGCCGCCGTAGGGGATGCGGATGACGATCGGAACGCGCATCTTGCCGAGCGAACGCGCATAGAGCTTGGCGACCTGCGTGGTGATCTGGTCGAAGGCCGGGAAGACGAAGCCGTCGAACTGGATCTCGCACACCGGCCGGTAGCCGCGCAGCGCCAGGCCGATGGCGGCGCCGATGATGCCGGACTCGGCCAGCGGGGTATCGATGACCCGGGCGTCACCGAAGTCCTTCTGCAGGCCGTCGGTGACCCGGAACACCCCGCCGAGCTTGCCGATGTCCTCGCCCATCAGCAAGACCTTCGGGTCGCGCTCCATCGCGCGGCGCAGGCCCTTGTTCAGCGCCTTGGCGAGGGTGACCGGGGCCGCGGCGGCGGCGGAGTCGGGAGCCGCGCTCATCGAGCCGCCTCCTCGTCGTGGAAGCCGTCGAGGTACGCGGACAACTGTGCGCGCTCGGCCGTGACCTGAGCGTGCGGTCCGGTGTACACGTAATCGAACATGCTCATCGGATGCGGGTCCGGCAGCGCCAGGCAACCCGCTCGGATCTCGGCGGCCAAGGCGTCGGCCTCGGCGTCCACGTCGGCGAAGAAGGCATCGTCCGCCTGAGCCTCGCGCACGAGGTACGCACGCAGCCGGGCGATCGGGTCTCGGGTACGCCAAAGTTCGACTTCGTCATTGCCGCGGTAACGGGTCGGGTCGTCCGAGGTGGTGTGCGCCCCCATGCGGTACGTGTAAGCCTCGATCAGCGTCGGGCCGTTGCCGCTGCGGGCGCGGTCGAGCGCGGCGCGCGTCACCGCGAGGCACGCGAAGACGTCGTTGCCGTCAACGCGCACTCCGGGAAACCCGAACCCGGAAGCGCGCCGGAAGAGGGGGACGCGGCTCTGCCGCTCGGTCGGCTCGGAGATCGCCCACTGGTTGTTCTGGCAGAAGAAGACCACCGGGGCGTTGTAGGAGGCGGCGAACACGAAGGACTCGTTCACGTCGCCCTGGGAGGAGGCGCCGTCGCCGAAGTAGGCGATCACCGCGTCGTCCGAGCCGTCCCGCTGGATGCCCATCGCGTAGCCGACCGCGTGCAACGTCTGCGATCCGATCACGATGGTGTACAGCATGAAGTTCTTCTCGTTCGGGTCCCATCCGCCGTTGTTGACCCCGCGGAACATGCCCAGCAGGTTGATCGGCGGGACGCCCCGGGTCCACGCGACGCCGTGTTCCCGGTAGGTCGGGAAGGCGAAGTCGCCCGGCCGCATCGCCCGGCCCGAGCCGACCTGCGCGGCCTCCTGGCCGAGCAGCGAGGCCCACAGACCCAGCTCGCCCTGGCGTTGCAGCGCGGTGCCCTCGGTGTCGACCCGCCGCACCAGGACCAGGTCCCGGTAGAGCGCGCGGGCCTGCTCGGCGTCCACTTCGAGCGGATAGTCCGGGTGGCTGCGTCGTTCACCCTCAGGGGTGAGCAGCTGAACCAGGGGGAGCTGTTCGGCTTCCCCGTTCTCGTCGGCGGGGTGGGCGGCATCCGGCGGGGAGAGCGGTTCAGGCGCCGGTGCCTGCGCGGACCGGCGGGAGCGCGCCGGGGTCCGTGTCGTCACGTTCTTCACTCCTCATCGTCGGCGAGGACCACGGAGGTCGTCCGCGGTTACGTCCTCAAGGCGGCCGGCACGGCGAGGTGAGGCGCGGGTGGGCTCAGTCACCCTCCGCGTCCGGACCGTCGCCGGTCGGTCGCTCCGTGTTCCCGGGATCGCCGGGCGCGGTTGGATCGTTGCCGGGTCGCCGCGCCGCCGCCTCGGATGTCGGCGGGCGAACGCGTTGACGAGGGTCACGTTACCGACCGGTTGCATCTGTCGAACAGTGCCTACCGGCTTAACCACGGACTGAAAACTTGTACCTCGGCTCAGGTGCTTAATCATTGCGTATGCTCAAAGGCCGGCAAGCGAGGCAGCACCTCACGCGAAACGCGCGGCCACCGCGATCACCAGATCGTTGGCCGCGGGCTCGCCGATGGTGACGCGCACCCCCTCGCCGGCGAACGGCCGCACCGTCACGCCCGCCTCCTCACAGGCCGCGGCGAACTTCTCGGTCCGCTCGCCCAGCCGCAGCCAGTAGAAGTTGGCCTCGGTGGCCGGTACCGCCAGGCCGTGGGCGCGCAACGCGTCCAGCACCCGGCCGCGCTCCGCGACCAGCGCGGCGACCCGTTCCCGCAGAGCGTCGCCGGCGCGCAGCGAGGCCACCGCGGCGGCCTGGGCCACCACGTTGACGCCGAACGGCACGGCGCACGCACGCAGCGCGGCCGCGACCGGAGGATGCGCGACCGCGAAGCCGATCCGGAGCCCGGCCAGACCGTAGGCCTTCGAGAAGGTACGCAGAACGCAGACGTTCGCTCGATCGCGGTACACATCGATGCCGTCCGCGACCGCTGGGTCGCGGTTGAACTCGCGGTACGCCTCGTCGATGACCACGAGCACGTCGGAGGGCACGCGGTCCAGGAAGCGCTCCAGTTCGTCGCGGTGCACCACCGTGCCGGTCGGGTTGTTGGGCGTGCAGACGAAGATCAGGCGGGTGCGTTCGGTGACCGCATCGGCCATCGCGCCGAGGTCGTGCCTCTCGTCGCGCAACGGCACCTGCACGCAGGTCGCCCCCGCGATCCGGGCCAGGATCGGGTACGCCTCGAAGGACCGCCACGCGTACACCACCTCGTCCCCAGGACCGGTGGTGATCTGCAGCAGTTGCTGGGCGACGCCGACCGAACCGGTACCCACGGCCAAGTGCTCGACGGGCACGTCGTAGTACGCGGCGAGCACGCCGAGCAGTTCGCCCGAGCCGAAGTCCGGGTAGCGGTTGACCGATGCCGCGGCCACGGTCGCGGCTTCGAGCACGCCCGGCAGCGGCGGGTACGGGTTCTCGTTTGAAGCGAGCTTGTACGACGGCCCCGCGCCGGGCGTGGGCGCCTTGCCCGCCTTGTAGGCCGGCAGCCCGGCCACAGCCTCGCGCAGCTTCGGACGAGCGGACGACCCGGTGCCGGCGGCCGGTTCGCCCGCCGAGTTCGCCATCGCAGAATTGGTCACCGCTGCCCGCTTTCTCCGCTCCGCGGCGGCAAGCCCGCCACCGCGCTCAGCGTACGTCTTCGGCCAGGCGACTTTCATCCGTGCAGTTGCTTTATAGCCGCAGATGCGAACTCTTTGCAATAGTAGCCACATGAGCCGATCCGCCATCGCCGAACAGGCGCCCGCGCCAGCCCCCGAAGCCGGCCTGATCGGACGGTTGCGCGGCGCGCTGACCCGGGCGGAGTGGTACCGGCTGGCCGGCATGGGCGGGTTCATCCTGCTGCTGCATCTCGTCGGCTGGGGCATCGTCCTCACCCTCGCTTCGAGGCACTACCCGCTCGGCGCGGCGGCCTTCGGCGTCGGCACCGGACTGACCGCGTACACCCTGGGGATGCGGCACGCCTTCGACGCGGACCACATCGCCGCGATCGACAACACGACGCGCAAACTCATGGGCGAGGGCGAGCGGCCGCTGTCCGTGGGCTTCTGGTTCTCGCTCGGCCACTCCTCCGTCGTCTTCGGGCTCGCGCTGCTGCTCTCACTCGGAGTCAAAGCACTGGTCGGGCCGGTGAGGAACGACGGCTCGCGGCTTCACCACTACACCGGTCTGATCGGCACCACGCTCTCCGGTGCCTTCCTCTACCTGATCGCGGCGGTCAACGTGGCGATCCTCTGGGGCATCCTGAAGGTCTTCCGCGCGATGCGCCGCGGCGCGTTCGACGAGGCCGCGCTCGAAGCGCACCTGGCCAACCGCGGCCTGCTCAACCGGCTGCTCGGACGTGTCACGCGGGCGATCAGCAGGCCCTGGCAGATGTACCCGGTCGGGCTGCTGTTCGGCCTGGGCTTCGACACCGCCTCCGAGGTCGCCTTCCTGGTGCTGGCTTCCACCAGCGCTCTGGCCGGGCTGCCCTGGTACGCGATCCTCTCGCTGCCGGTGCTCTTCGCGGCCGGGATGAGCCTGCTGGACACGATCGACGGCTCGTTCATGAACTTCGCCTACGGCTGGGCCTTCGCCAGCCCGGTGCGCAAGGTGTACTACAACCTGACCATCACAGGGCTCTCGGTGGCCGTCGCGCTGATCGTCGGGACCGTGGAGCTGCTGAGCCTGGTCGCGCAGCAGTTGAACTACACCAGCGGATTCTGGTCGTGGATCGGCGGGATGAGCCTGAACACGGTCGGGTTCTTCATCGTCGGGCTCTTCGTCGCGACCTGGGTGGTCGCGCTCGCGGTGTGGAAATACGGCCGGATCGAGGAACGGTGGCGGCACGGCGGGGGCTGACACGCCGGCGCCGCGCGTCATCATCCGGCTCTGGCCGGGTCCTTGCTCAGCAGCAGCCGGTCGGCGGCGTCGGCCAGGCTCCGCACGGCGGGGGCCGACCAGCGCACGTCGGGGCTGCGCAGCATCGGGGCGAGCTGCGGGGGGGTGACCACGGTGACTCCGAGCATGTTGCGCGGTGTGCCCGGCAGATTCTCCATGTGCACCGCCAGTACCGGCTGCACGGTGACTATGCCGACCTCCTCGTCGTGCGCCGCCGCCTCGGTCAGCGCCTCGCCGAGTGCGCGCGCCTGCTCGACCAGGCGCTTGAACATCGGCGCCCGGTCTTCGTGGTCGACGTAGATCTTCGTGCCGAACATCCGCACGTCACGGTTCTGCCACTGCTTGGAGTCGATCAGGAAGGCGCCGCGCGGCGAGAGCACGAGGTGTTCGACCTCGAACGGCTCGGTGACCCGTGTGAGCATCCGGTCGTGCAGCACGATCGCCCGGCCCCGGATCTCCACCGCCCGCAGCGCCTTGCCCGTCTCGGACTCCGCCGCCGCCCGCGCCCGCACCCGCACCAGCGCGTCCGGTTTGCGGAACAGCACGTCGAGCACGACCGCGAAGGCGAGCACGAAGTAGAGGGCGCCGAAGAACGGGAAATGCGTCGAATAGCCCGCGACGATCGAAACGCCCACGATCGCCGGACCCCACCACAGCGCGGAGAGCGCCGCGGACCGGCGACGGTTGGAGATCCAGGCGCTGTAGCGCTGCGAATAAGCAATCTGCAGGCTCTGGCCCGCGCGCGGCGGACCCTCCCGACGTGCCGCCCGGCCGATCGTGGCCATCGGCAACCTCCTAGAAGCCACGGGTGCTCGACACGGCCGCGCGTTTCTCCGCGCGCAGCGCCGAAAACCCTTCCCAGCACGTTACGGCATACGGACACACTCGGCAGGGATACCGTAATACGGCTTTCTCCCACTACCCTCACATCTCATGGTTGACCTGTCCGAGTCGGTGGCCGCGGTGGGCGATGTGCACGGCTGCCTGGCCCCGCTGCGCGAGGCGCTGTACCGCGCCGGCTTCATCGACGAGCGGGAACGCTGGATCGGCGAGGACGCCCGGCTGTGGCTCCTGGGCGATCTGACCGACCGCGGACCGGACGGCGTCGGCGTGCTCGACCTGGTGATGTCCCTGCAGCGACAGGCAGCGGACCACGGCGGCGAGGTGGGCTGCCTGCTGGGCAACCACGAGCTGATGTTGCTGGCCGCGCACCTGCCCGGAGGGCGCCGGCTGCGGCTGATGCACAGCGGCGAGGACGACGCGCACGCGCTGTTCCGCGAGCGCTGGGTCGGCAACGGCGGCCAGGACGCCGACTCCAGCCGCCTGACGGACGCGCACCTGGAATGGATCTCCAGGCTGCCCGCCATGGCGCTGCTCGGCGACCACCTGCTCGTGCACGCGGACACGGTCGGGTACCAGGAGTTCGGCGACACCGTCGCGGCGGTCAACGAGGGCGTGACAGCCCTGCTGAGCGACCCCGTGGACGTCGAGGAGATCGACCGTCTCACCCACCTGATGACCAAGCGCTTCGCCTTCGCTTCCGATGACGGGATGGCTGCCCGCGAGTTCCTGCGCACCTTCGGCGGCAGGCAGCTCGTGCACGGCCACTCCCCGATCCCGCTGCTGCTCGGTATCGAGCCGCAGGCGGTGACCGGGCCGCTGGTGTACGCCGGGGGCTACGCGATCAACCTCGACACGGGCCTTTTCCTCGGCGGCCCCTGCCTGGTGTGCGGCCTTCCCTCCGTGCCCAGCGAGCTTCCCTGATACCCGCTTCGCGCGCGAATACACCTGAACGGATGAGTACACGAACGACGTATCAAGGCAGCGCTACATCAATGTTCTACGTCAAGCGGTCCGGACCTCGGACGCGTCGGCTGCCGCGGGTGCGGGTGCGGCCAGGCCGAGCCTGGCCGGGTCCCAGATCCGTTCGCACAGCGCGCGATACAGCCGCTGCCGCTCGGTGATCGACGTGATCCCGAAGGTGTGCGGGTAGGCCCGGAAGTGGTCGGCGAACCCGTTACGCACCACGAAGCGGCGAAACGAGGGATTGCGCTCGTAGCACAGCGGGTGCAGCGAACGGGCCAGCAGGTTCTGGGCACGGTAGTGCTCTGCCTTGAGCGAGTACGGGTCGTCCCGGAAGGCGGCGTTGATCTCCTTCGGTAGCAGAAGCAGCGCGCCGAGACGGTTGCGTACGACCCGGAAGCGCTCGGGCGTTCCTGCCTCGTCGGCGTAGGGTCCGAAGTGGTCGGCCCAGATGTGTTCGATCTCGTATGGCCGCCCGGACGGCCCGTAGCCGAGATAGTCGGCGATCAAGTCCGGCTGCCCGCACTGGGTCTCCAGCCACGCGGTCATCCGCGCCAGCAGGTAGCGCACCTGCTTGCGGTTGTCCGAGCGCAGCCCGAAGGTGTCCAGGCCGCCGAAGTCGTGTTCGAGCCCGCACACCTCCGCGGCCAGCAGCGCGCGCACCGCCTCCACGCTCTGCGCGGCACGCAGCGGCTCGACCAGGGCGCCGACCTGCCGGGCCAGGTCACCGGACTGGAGCGAGGCGTAGTTGACCATGCGACGGGCCAGCAACAGGTCGCAGAAGGCGGCGACGAGGCGGGTCTTCTCCCGGAACGCGGTGTCCGAGTCGTTCGGACCGATCGCCGCCATGATCAGGGTGAGCTGGTGGGTGAAGCCGTTGGCGGCGTTGTAGAACACCGGTTCCAGACCCTTGACCGGCGCCGAGCACGCCTCGACGAGAGCGCGGTACCGGTCCGCCAGGGGCCTGACGGTGTCCCGGATGAACACGCGGTAGTCGCGCGGGCGAACGAGGCCGACCAGGTTCGTGTTCTGTCGAACCCACTCGTGGAACGCTGTGGCGATGCGCTCCCCGGTGGCCGGGTCCGCGGCGGCGTAGCGGGCCAGCAGCATGGTCTTGACGAAGTCGCCGGGCGCCTGGTCGTCGGTGACCGCGAGCTGCGACATCGTGCGCCGCCAGATCGCGTTCAGCGCGCTGTGGTCCTTGTCCGCGCGGGAGAGCAGGAACGACTTGAGCAGGTCCAGCGGGGTCAGCCGGGCGCCGCGGTCGTTCATCGACTCGAAGATCTCCCAGCCGTGGTCGCGGTCGCGTGCCGTGATCTCGACCAGGAACACCCGCTCCAGCAGCCAGTCCACGAAGAACGGCAGCGCCTCCTCGCGCAGCGCCGCCGGGAAGTCCTCGACCAGTTCCCGGTACCGCTGGCACATCGTGCGCACCGCGAGCGGGGTCAGTTCGGTGACCGGGAAGTCACGCCCGGCGCGCAGTGCGCGCAGCGCCGGCTCGCGCTCGTCCACGTGCACGGTGAACGTCGGCACACCGTACTGGACGGTGCAGATCATGTTGTCCAGCACCGCCGCGCCCGCGTGATCCTCCTGGTCGGTCAGCCGGTGCCGCAGATGGATCAGCAAGAGCAGCAGGGTCGTGAAACGCTGCTGGCCGTCGACGAGAAAGGACACGCCGGGCGCCGGATAGGTGACGAACGGGCCGAGGAAGTAAGGACGGTAGACGGCGACGTCCTCCCGATCGTGGTCGGCCCGCCACTGCTCCAGGAAGCGGGTGGACAGATCCTGCAGGAGATCGCCGACGTGCGTCCGGCTCCAGTCGTACTCGCGCTGATAGTGTTCGAGCCCGTACCTGCGACCGGTGAACAGCTCCCTGACGGTGTGTCCCCGGCCGTCGATCCGGTCTTGCCTGTCCCTGGTCAACATCGCGCCTTGGTCGTAATCGCGCGCTCCCGCGAGCACGGGACGCGACGGCACGGGCCCGCTGAGCGCGCTCTCGAGCGCCGCTGCCACCCCAGTGCGCCTCTTGCCTACCCTGCCTCGGGAAAGATGCCCTGGTCAGCGGACGGGAAAACCAGACGGAGGGTTACGAATGAGTGAAGCGATCAAGGCGGTCCACCCCGTCTGATGCGACGCGCCGAGACCCTTGCCGGTGTCGCCGTGGAAGTACTCGAAGAACCACGGACGATCCCGCCAACGCGGGTCGCGCTGCAAGAGCGCTGACTCGCCCAGCGCGCAGCCGCCCGGATCGGCTCCGGGCGCGCTCGCGCCGAGCACCGGCCGGGTGCCGTCGGGGTCGAGCCGGAAGATCCCGGCCAGCCGCTGGCGCAACTGCCCGACGAACCGCTCGCGGTCGATTCCGGGTACGCCGGGCACCGGGTGCGCGGTGACCGCGAGGACCGGGCCGACCCGGCAGACCACCTCGTACACCAGGTAGTTCAGCGGCATCCAGACCGGCCCGCGCCAGTTGGAGTTGCCGCCGAACATGCCGGAGTGGGATTCGCCCGGCTCGTAGTCCACGCTCGCGGTGCAGCCGTCGACCTGCACCGCGAACGGGTGGTCGCGATGGTAGCGGGAGAGCGAGCGCAGACCGTGCGGGGAGAAGAACTCCTCGGGATCGCCGAGCCGTTCCAGCAGGCGGCCCGCCTGCACGTCGTCCGCGAGGGAGAAGACTATGCCGCCGGCCGCGTGCGGCCGGGTGATGGCGCGGGCGTACTCGGGACGCCGCGTGGTGAACTCCGCCAGGTGCGCGGTGAAACGGGGCAGGCGCTTGAGGGTGTCCGCCTCGACGGCGATGGCGGCCAGCAGCGGCACGGCGCCGACCATCGAGCGCACCCTGATCACCACCGGCTCGTTCCCGGCGCGGCGCAGCCGGTCGTAGTAGAAACCGTCCTGTTCGTCCCAGAGCCCGTGGTCGTTGATCGCCTTGGCGATGTAGGCGTAGTGCTCGGCGAACTTGCAGGCCATCTCTTCGTAGATCGGCTCCGCGCCGGCCAGCTCGATGGAGATCTCCAGCATGTGCAGGCAGAAGAAGGCCATCCACCCGGTGCCGTCGGACTGTTCCAGCACGCCGTCGACCGGCAGCCTGGAGCGGTCGAAGACCCCGATGTTGTCCAGGCCGAGGAAGCCGCCCTCGAAGATGTTGTCCTGGCCCTCGTCCTTGCGGTTGACCCAGAAGGTGAAGTTCAGCAGCAGCTTGTGGAAGCAGGCCTTGAGGAACTCCAGGTCGCCGCCGACCGCGCGGTGCACCCGCAGCGCGGCCCAAGCCAGCACCGGGGGGTTCACATCGTCGAAGTTCCACTCGTAGGCCGGGACCTGGCCGTTCGGGTGCTGATAACGTCCCGACAGGAACGTGTAGAGCTGCTGCTTGGCGCGGCCGGGGTCGATCTCCGCCATGACCGCGCAGTGGAAGGCGAGGTCCCAGGCCGCGAACCAGGGGTACTCCCAGGGGTCGGGCATCAGCAGCACGTCGCGCGCCCAGAAATGGTCCCAGCCGGCGTTGCGGTCGTCGGCGCGGTGGTCCGGGGGCAGCGGCTGGTCCGGATCGCCGTTGAGCCAGCGGTGCACGTCGTAGTGGTAGAACTGCTGGGACCAGACCAGGCCGGCGAACGCCTGACGCATGGTCCACGCGTCCTCGGCGGGCAGATCCGCGGGGGCGAGGGCCGCGTAGAACTCGTCGGCCTCCGCCTGCCGGGCCGCGAGCACGCCGGCGTGGTCGGCCGGCCCGAGGCCGGAGGCGGCCAGCCAGAGCCGGATCTCGCGCCGCTCGCCGGGCGCGAGATCCAGTACGTAGTGCAGCGCGCCCTTCGTGCCCACGTTCTCGGGGTTGACCGTCGCGGCGCCGCGCACCACGTGGTCGCCGATGCCGTCCTTCGGGTACTGCGTCCGGTTCTGCGCGCCGAACAGCAGAGCCGCGTTCGTCTCGTTGTCGCACAACAGCGCCGGGGGCCTCTCGCCGTCGGCGTCCGCCAGCACGAGCGGCGCGGCCAGGTGCGGGTGCGTCGCGGTCAGCCGGCCCGGCTCGCCGCGGATGAGCAGCGCCTCTGTGTCCACCGCGTCCTCGATGTCGGGCGCTCGTCCCCACGACCACATGTCGCGGAACCACAGGTGCGGCAGCACGTGCAGCGTCGCGCGCTCGGGACCGGCGTTCTCGGCCGTGATGACCAGAGCGTATGCGTCGGGCGCGGCCTTCGCGTAGTCGGCGGTGACGACGAAGTACCGGTCTTCGGCGAAGATCCCGGTATCGATGAGTTCGTACTCCGGGTCGTCCTTACCGCGCACCGCGTTCTGGTCGCGCAAAGCCTGATACGGGAACTCGCCCTGCGGATAGTGGTAGCGCCAGCGCAGCCAGGAACCGGTCGGCGTGGCGTCCTCGTACCACCAGTAGTCCTTGGCGTCCTCACCGTGGTTGCCCTCGTCGTTGCCGAGGCCGAAGGCGCGCTCCTTGAGGATCGGGTCGCGCCCGTTCCACAGGCCCAGCGCGAAGCACCAGTCCTGGTTGAGGTTGCACAGCCCGGCCAGGCCGTCCTCGCTCCACCGGTAGGCGCGCGAGCGCGCGTGGTCGAACGGGAAGTAGCGCCAGGCGTTGCCGTCCGCGCTGTAATCCTCCCGCACGGTTCCCCACGCGCGCTCGGACAGGTACGGGCCCCACTCGCGCCAGGGCTGCGTCCCCTCGTCCGCAGCCTTCAGCCGCCGCCTCTCCACACCTTCATGCATCCGACCAGTCTTACCCCACGCCGATTCAGCCGACCACCCCGGCGGCGTCTTCCGCGTCGTTCATCCGGCGCAGTTCGTGGGTGATGCGCATCGAGCAGAAGTGCGGTCCGCACATGGAACAGAAGTGGGCCTGCTTGGCGGGCTCGGCCGGCAGCGTCTCGTCGTGGAAGGAGCGAGCGGTCTGCGGGTCGAGCGCCAGGTTGAACTGATCCTCCCAGCGGAACTCGAAGCGGGCGTCGGACAGGGCGTCGTCCCAGGCCTGTGCGCCGGGGTGCCCCTTGGCCAGGTCGGCGGCGTGCGCCGCGATCTTGTAGGCGATCATGCCCTGCTTGACGTCTTCCAGGTCGGGCAGTCCCAGGTGTTCCTTGGGGGTCACGTAGCAGAGCATCGCGGTGCCGTACCAGCCGATCATCGCCGCGCCGATGGCGGAGGTGATGTGGTCGTATCCGGGGGCGATGTCGGTGGTCAGCGGGCCGAGGGTGTAGAAGGGCGCGTCGTCGCACAGCTGCTTCTGCAGCTCGACGTTCTCCCGGATCTTGTGCATCGGCACGTGTCCGGGCCCTTCGATCATCACCTGCACGTCCTGCTCGCGCGCGATCCGGCCCAGTTCGCCGAGGGTCTTGAGCTCGGCCAGCTGTGCCTCGTCGTTGGCGTCGTAGATGGAACCGGGACGCAGCCCGTCGCCGAGCGAGTAGGTGACGTCGTACTCGCGCAGGATGGCGGTCAGCTCGCCGAAGTGGTCGTAGAGGAAGTTCTCCCTGCCGTGCGCGATCATCCAGGCGGCCAGGATGGAACCGCCGCGCGAGACGATGCCGGTCTTGCGGCGCGCGGTGAGCGGCACGTAGTCACGCCGGACGCCGGCGTGCACGGTCATGTAGTCGACACCTTGCTCGCACTGTTCGAGCACTGTGTCGCGGTAAACCTCCCAGGACAGGTCCTGCACCTTGCCGCCGACCTTCTCCAGGGCCTGGTAGATGGGCACGGTGCCGACCGGGACCGGGCTGTTGCGCAGGATCCACTCGCGGGTCTGGTGGATGTCGCGGCCGGTGGACAAGTCCATGATGGTGTCCGCGCCCCAGCGGGTGGCCCACACCATCTTCTCCACCTCCTGCTCGATCGAGGAGGTGACGGCCGAGTTGCCGATGTTGGCGTTGACCTTCACCAGGAAGGCCTCGCCGATCACCATCGGCTCGATCTCCGGGTGCCGGACGTTGGCCGGGATCACCGCGCGGCCGGCGGCGACCTCGTCGCGCACCTTCTCGACGGGCACGCCCTCACGCAGCGCGATGAACTCCATCTCGGCGGTGATCTCGCCGCGGCGGGCGAAGGACAGTTGTGTGTCCTGTGATCCTGTCCGCCGCGGCCGCGCGGCGATCCACGGCTCGCGCAGCTTTGCGATGCCCGCCCGCACGTCGGTCTCGACCTCGGGGTCGGTGTAAGGGCCCGAGGTGTCGTACAACACGACGCGGTCTCCGGTGGACAGCAGCACTTCGCGCATCGGAACGCGGATCTCGCCGGAGTCGTTGCTCAGATACGTCTTGCGACTAGCGGACACGCTCGCCCCACTCTCCCTACGCCGGCATTACCCGGACAGGTTCATGCGGTCGGCGACAACGGCTCGCCATGGCGTGCAGCCGTGCCAGTCGCCCTCTCAGCCCGGTCGGTTCCGAGCTCCCGCGGTTTTGAGTTTTCCCGGGTCACCCTAGCGCGGGTGCGCGAGCGCGCAAGTGCGCACGAGCGTCAGCCCGGCGGCCGCTGCGGGCCGCCGGACACGCGCGATCGGTTCAGAAGTCCCGGCGGTTGCGGATCTGCCGCCGGCGGTAGGCCGGCAGCGAGTTCATGAACCGGTGGTATCCGTACCAGAGGACGCCCACCGCCCCGACGGCGAGCGCGACGAAGAAAAGCGTGCTGAACACCGCGCTGACCAGCGCGATGACGATCTTGGCGGCGATCACCACACCGGCGACCGCGAGCACAGCCTTAAGCCAGGTTGGCATCTGCCTTCCCCAACCCCTTCAGGAGCGTCAGGACACCGCGTGATACGGCGTCTGTAGTGAGAACGTTCGGGCTGTCGCCCCCGTTCCCAATCCACGATATATCGCGTCCGGCGGGTGCGCCAGTGTGCCGCGCGGCGGAAGAGGACGGGCCGTGATCGGCAGCCGGAGGGAAGGCGAGAGGAGATGTGGGGACGAGCGTGCGTGCGTGCGTAGCAGGTGTCGCGGCCCCGGCGATACTTCTCAAACGCAGCACTTCTCGAACGCAGCCCAAGCCCGCCGGGACCTAATGCGCCCCGGCGGGCTGTTGGGCGCCTCGCCGCACCGCGCCTATCTTGCGCGCTGTGGGCTCGGCCAGTGCCGCGAAGGCAGCTGTTGCGAATACAGCTGTTGCTCTTGTCAGCTCCTGATACCAGTGAGTCGCACTGAAACCACTGATACGACGGCGAAGCCGACCGTTGCGTATCGCAGCGTTCGGTTGTGACGGCCGTGATGTACACCGGCTGTCGGTTCGGCGGATCAGGCCTTCTTGGCGCGCGTGGAAGCGCGCTTCGTCGCGGCCTTCTTCGCGGGCCTCTTGGCGGCGGCAGGTGCCTTCTTCGCGGGCGCCTTGCGTGCCGGACGCGCGGGCGGAGCGGGTTCCTCCGCCTCGACCTGCTCGGTCACGATGGCGAACGCGCTGCGGCACTTCTCCAGCAGCTTGCGCAGCGACTGCTGGTCCGCCTTGCTGAGCTGCCCGTTGAGCAGCTCCTCGACCTCGAGGATCTTCTTGTCGGCGCGGCCGAGCAATCTCTTGCCCGCCGCGGTGATGGTCGTCTCCATCGCGCGACCCTGACCCGGTACGGTGCGCCGCTCGATGAGCCCCTTGACGGTCAGGTTGCCCAGGACCGTGGTCATCGTCTGCGGAGTCACAAGGCACCGGCGGGCCAGTTCAGCCCCGCTGATACCCGGCGTGTCAGCGATCACCAACAGCGCCGAGTACTGCGGGACGGTAAGGCCCATCGGGCGCAGTGCCGCGTCCTTCGCTCCGGAGAGCTCTTGCTCAAGGCTCTTGACCATGTGGCCGAGCCGGTCATCCACTGCTGTCATGGCGTCGATCATATCCTGTGTCGCACAAAATGCCCGTTTTTGCGGCGGGCTCTGACGCGGATGGGTGATACACAACGCTCTGCGAGCGCCACCCGTACCCTTCTACAACAGCTTGCCACACCTTCTTGGCCGAAGCGCACCACTTGCGGGAACATGCGGCCATGAAGAAATTCGTGATCAAGATCCTGGTGAACGCGGTCGGCCTGTACGTGGCCTCAATCGTGGTCAAGTCAGGCATCGCGTTCCAGGGCACGGGCTTGCAACTAGTGTGGACCGTCCTGCTGGTCGCGCTCATCTTCGGGCTGGTGAATACGTTCATCAGGCCCATCGTCAAGCTCTTCAGCGTAGGGATCCGGCTGTTAACCCTAGGGCTGTTCACCTTCGTCATCAACGCTCTCATGCTGTGGCTGACCTCGAAGATCTCCGAACACTTCGCCGTGGCCTTCCACGTGCGCAACTTCTGGTACGCACTGCTCGGCTCGCTGATCATCACCGCGGTGTCGCTGGTCCTGCACGCCGCGCTGCCCGACGACAAGCGGAGGTAGCGGCCGAAGGTCAAGGCCCGCGCACTCGATCATGACCGAAGAACAAGGCCAGTGAACAACAACACGGACATCCGTACCGGTGCGGACCAGCATGCCCGGCGGCCGTACCGGGTCTGCTTCGTCTGCACCGGCAACATCTGCCGCTCGCCGATGGCCGAGTGGGTCCTGCGCGCGCGGGTCGCCGAGGCCGGGCTGACGCGGCTGATCGAGGTGGACAGCGCCGGTACCGGCGGCTGGCACGTCGGCGAAGGCGCGGACCCGCGCACAGTGCAGACGCTCGCACGCAACGGGTTTCCATCGCGGCACGTCGCGCGCCGCTTCCAGCGGGCCGACCTGCTGCGCCGCGACCTGGTGATCGCGCTGGACTCCAGCCATCTGCGCACCCTGCGACAATGGGCGGCGGCGTTGCCCGGCACCGGCGCCGGCCGCGGCGACGGCGACGGCGACGGCGACGGCGACGACCGGACCTCCCGCGTGGCCGAACTGCGGTTACTGCGTGAGTTCGACCCCGAGGCGGAACCCGGCCGATGGGACGTGCCGGATCCGTACTACGGTTCTCTGGCAGGCTTCGAAGAGTGCCTGGCGATGGTGCAGGACGCGATGCCGGGCCTGCTGTCGTACCTCGGGAAGGCTTTGGAGACGAGGGCAGGGTGATCGGCGACCAGGTGGCCGCGGTGCTCGGGGGCGCCGTGGCGGGGGTGACGGCGCTGGGTACCGGCGCCGGGGGCGCGGGTACCTACCGCGTGGCGCTGCTCGCCGGCGGCAACGTGTTCGTCAAGGCGACCGGCGGGCAGGACCCGGGTTTCCTCGCCTCGGAGGCCGCCGGGCTGCGCTGGTTGCGCGAGGCCGAGGGCGTGCTCGTACCCGAGGTGCTCGGCGTGAGCGACTCGCTGCTGGTGACGACATGGATCGCACCGGGCCGGGCGACCCGGCAGGGCGCGGAGGAGTTCGGCCGGCAGCTTGCCACGCTGCACGCGCGCGGGGCGCAGTCCTTCGGCGCGCCGTGGCCCGGCTACATCGGGGCGCTGCCACTGGACAACGCGGAAGAGGAGGATTGGCCCGGCTTCTACGCCCGGCGCAGAGTGCTGCCTTACCTGCGTGCGGCGGTGGACCGCGGCGCGGTCGACAAGCAGGGCGCGGGCGTGATCGAGCGGGTCTGCGACCGCATCGAGGCGCTGTCCGGACCGGCGGAACTGCCGGCCCGGATCCACGGCGACCTGTGGGCCGGCAACATCCACTGGGATACCCGCGGCCGTGCCTGGCTGATCGACCCCGCGGCGCACGGCGGCCACCGGGAGACCGACCTGGCGATGACGGCGCTGTTCGAGCCGCCGCACCTGGAAACCGTCGTCGCCGCGTATGACGAGGTGTATCCACTCGACGAGGACTGGCGCGAGCGGATCGCGCTGCATCAGCTGCATCCGCTTCTCGTGCACGCGGTGCTGTTCGGCTCCTCCTATGGCGTGCAGGCCGTGGCAGCCGCGCGGCAGTATCTGTGAACCGGCCTCTGCTTCACCTGTGACCGTTTCACCAGCGACCGCGCCGGGAGTTGAACCGCTCCGCCACCGCATCCGTGGGCCGCAAGTGTGACATCGGCGAGGTATACACCGGCGGCCCGGCGAAATCCGGCCCATGGGCACTGTCGAGCCGATAACATCCCGGTCGCATTTGTGACAGTCCTGTCGCAGGAGTGCAAAGGGCCGGTAGGAGATGTTCCGGACACGCGCGTTGTCGTACTAAAGTTGCCGACCGGCAGTCGGGGCGACGGGACAAGATCCGATAAGGTGTCGACCTCACGGGCTACCTATGGAGCGTGACGAGCGGTGAGCTACTGCAGCTCCTGTGGCGAGCCGGTGGAAGGCCGGTTCTGCCGGATGTGCGGAGCCCCTTTCGAGGCGGTCCCCGCGGAAGCGGTGGCGGCGGCCGCCACTCAGCAGGTCTCCTTCCCGGCCCAGGCCGCGGGCGCCCACGCCCGGCCCACGGAATCGGCGTTCGAATCGCTGTTCCGGCAGCCGGAAGGGCAGATCAACCCGCACAGTCTCACCCAGCTGATCCCTCCGGTCGATGCCGATTACCGGATGCCGCCGCCCGGGGCACAGCCCGTCGACCCGTTCGGCGGCACCCCGGAGCGCACGACCGTGCTCCCGGCGCATCCCGGTCGCCCTCTCCCGCCTGCCGGGTTGCGGGACTCCGAGGATGAGGTCTGGGACGACGAGCCGGGCCTGCGCAAGCCGGTGCTCTGGGGGACCGTCGGCGCGGTGGTCGCGGCTTCCGCGGTGATCCTCGGTCTGCTCTACATCGGCAGCCACAACAACGGAGCCGCGGCCGCCGCGGGCACGTCGACGAGCTCGCCGACCAGCGCCGTCTCGGCCCAGTCCTCGGTCGGCAGCGTCGATCTGGCGCCCGGCTCGGCCGCCGCATCGCCCTCGCCCAGCCCCTCTCCCAGCGCCAGCGCGAGTGCGCAGGCCACCGGCGGTACCACGCTGCCGTTGTCGCTTGGCTCAACCGGTTCGTACGTGCGCTATGTGCAGAGCCGGCTGCATCAGCTGGGCTACTACCACGGTCAGATCACCGGACAGTACGACCAGGTCACGGCGCAGGCGGTGGTTTCGTTCCAGGCCAGGGCCCGGGTGAGCGCGGATCCCTCTGGCACTGTCGGTCGGCCGACGCTCACCGCCCTGATCGCCGCCGGATCCCAGCCGAACCTGCACCTCGGGGAGCGCTCCGGAGACGTCAGGCGGCTCCAGCAGGCACTCAACAGTGCAGAGAGCGCCGGCCTCAACATCAGCGGACGCTACGACCAGTCGACGTTCCTCGCCGTGGCGAGCTACCAGTCGAGGGTCGGACTCCAGCCCACCGGAAGCATGAACGCGCAGACGTGGGCCGCGCTCCAATCCGGCACCATCGTCTGAGCGCCGGTGCCGATCGACGAAGCGGCCTCGGCCGGTTACCGCAGCCCGGCGGCGGCAAGCAGCCGGTCACGCTCCGGCCTGCTGATGGCGGTCCACCGCACCGCCCGGATCGCGCCCTCCAGCGCGAGCAGCGTGTGCACGCGCTCCTCTTCGGGCGTCTTTTCCGCGATCCGCTCCCACGCCCGCAGGGTACCGAGCTGTTTGAGCTGCTCCAGAGTCTCGATGCCGACGGAGCCCAGTCGTTCGGAGAGCACCGGTCCGATGTTCACCGCGCGATCCATCGGCGTTCCCCGGGTTGATCCGCCCACCGCCATCGCCACAGCCTCCGCCCTTCTCACGGCCGATCCACCCGGCGCCCACGCATCGAGCGTGGCCCAGCCGTGGCCGGTCGGCCACTCGGTTGGACCTTATGACTGACCGCGGCGCTGGAAACGGGTCGGCCGGAACAGGGCCGCGCGCGCGGTTGTTGAGCGACAGGCCGGCCGCCGGGCGTGGATCATCCGTGCCCGATCGCCCTCAGCGGAGGTGATCGGCTCGGTTTTCCGCACCGCTGATTGAACCGTCGAACCGGCGCGTCCGTGTCCGTGACCAGGTGGTTACCGCTCGGAGCATCGCGCCGCTTAGATATCGATCCTGTGTCAGACGCCGCCCGCCCATGGCGTCGTCGCCGGTCACCGATATCTTTACCGCGTAAGGACGCAGCAAGGAGGGGCCATGGACGTCTCCGCGACGTCTGCCACGGCAGTAAACCCCTTCGGCACGGCATCACCGCCCACGGGGGGTCAGGCGGCGCCGTCGCTGGAGGACACCGTAGCCTCCGCCGAGAGAGGACTCGCCGAGGCGCAGATCGCCTTGGAGACCACCCGGTTCGACCTGGACCGGCTGACCCGGCTGCACCATCACCACCTCGGACCGCTCTACGACCGGCTCGACGAACTGGACCTGATGATCGCCGAGGCCAGGGCGGCGATGACCGGCGATCCCGAGCAGGCGCGGCGCGCGTACGAACTGAGGTACGGACCGAGCGGGCAGCCCGTGTTCGATCCGCTCACCGATCCGCTGCCGACCGAACCCGAACCCACCGCGGTGATCGACCCGGAATACGCGAGCACGCTGCGTTTCACCGAACCGGTCGAGGAGCCTTCGAAGAGTGCCGATCCGGCGAAGACCTTGCAGCGGCTCTACCGCGACCTCGCCCGCCGGGCCCATCCCGACTTCACGCAGGACCCGCGGGAGAAGGAGCGGCGTAACGCCTTCATAACCCGGGTGAACGACGCCTACCGCCGCTCCAACCTGTACGAGTTGCAGCGGCTCGCCGAAGAGTGGGTGGTGATCAGCGCCGAGGGCCCGCAGATGGGCACGGAGGAGCGCCAGTTGTGGTTGCGGCAGCGGCTGATCTGGCTGCGCGCCCGCACCGCCGAGGCTCGGGTGGAGCGCGAGACGCTGTTGTCGAGCCCGTTGGGCCAGGTGCTCGCCGAGTTCGGCGCCGAACGCGCGCTTGAGGCCCTGTACGCGCGGCTCTACGAGCAGATCCAGCACAAGGAGCGGGAACTCCACGCGGTCTACACGACGGACGTGCGGGCGGATCCAGGCGCTTACGTGACGGCGGCGTACGCAGCCGACGCCGGCTACGCGGCGCAGCACGCTTATGCCGCGGATCCCGTCTACGCGACCGAACCCTCCGGCCCCCTCCAGGCCGGACCTTTGCAGGCGAGCCCGGTTCAGTACGCGACGCCTTACCCAGCGCAGGTCCAGCAGGAGAAGCCGGGGCTCGGCTTCTTCGGTTGACAGGCTCCTGACCACGCATCAGCCCACTGGCCCGGCGGCGAGTCGAACCCGAGTACTGAGAGTATCGGTGAACTCAGCGACTCGAATGCAGAGCCCTGATTGATGAGAGCCCGCACCGATGTGGGCCCGCACCGATGAGAGCGCTGACGACGCAGGATCCGGATACCGAGCACCCCGGTCGGTGGCGGCCGCGACTACTTGGGGTAGACGCCCAGGCCGGCCGCCACCGCCCGGCCGACCACCCGGTCCAGCAGATACGGGTACAACTCACCGCAACTGCTCTTGATCTCGACGACCTCGTCCTCGATGCCGGGCCCGAAGCGGTCGGTCAACTGCGGGGCGATCATCGAGGTCGGGTCCGAATGCGCCACCACGTTGGACCAGCGGCGTATGGCGGCGGGCCACTGACCTTGTCCGTTGCGCGGCGCGGGTTCGAGCCGGGTGAAGACCTGCTGCGGTCCGCACATCGCTGCACCGAGCGATACGAAGGACACCGAGACCGCGTCACTCAGCGCGCACAACGCCTCGTAGGCGACCAGCGCGCCGAGCCCGTGGGCGATGATCACCCTGGTGTCCGGCAGGATCGCGCTCAACGTACGGTCGCGCACCTCGTGCCGCAGCTTCAGGTCGGTCAGGTAACGGCTCAGCGTCCACGCCTCCGCGCCGGCCAGTTCGGGCGAGCCGCGGAAGTACGGGCTGGTGCCGAGCGCGGCGCAGTAGGCGGCGGCGGCCGCGGGTTCGCCGCCCGGCTCGGACGGGCGCTGCGCGGCCTGCGCGGGCCTGCGCCGCCGGTCCGTCTGCGCCTCGAACCGGCCGATCCGGGTGGCCGCGGTCCACCAGCCGCACAGCAGTTCCTCGGCCAGTTGCTCCGCCTCGCCGGACGGCGCCGCGTCGTCGCAGGGGCGTTCCGCGAACAGATCGGCGAAGTCGAGCAGGACGACGTCCCCGGTCCTCGGCACCGGCCCGCGCGCCGCGCGCACGGACGAGGACAGGGCGGCGACCACCCGATGCACCGGGTCGGTACGGCGCGACGCCGAACCGACCGACAGCGGACCCGTGGACAGGGGGCCCGCGGACAGGGGGCCTACGGACAGCGGACCGAACGAGCGCTGCCCGCCCGGCCGGGAGCCGCCGCCTGGCCCGCCCGCTCCCGGAACCACGACTACGAGCGCCACCGTCAACCCCCTCGTGCGTCGATCCGTGCTCGTTGGTTTCGCGCGTCCGGGTCCCGCGCCCGCGGACGAAGAGGCGCCGCGCCCCGGTACGTCCCGGGCGTCGTCCTTTCCCTATGCGCTCGGCCCGGGAATCAGCCTTGTGGCCTAGCGTAACCGAATCAGGACGCCAGGTGAGAACTCTGTCGGGAAGTTGTCGTCGCCGTGGGCGAATGCACGCGGCGCGGCGCTGATTCGGCGTCACCAACGATGTCGCATCACGTGTCCGGCCGCCAGCCCCGGACGCCGGCGAGGGTCAGGCGGGACCGCCGCCGCGCGCCTTCTCCAGCCAGTCGCGGGCCTCGGTGAACTCTTCGTCGCTGGTGCCGAACCGAACCGCCGGCGCCTGGCCGTCGGCCCTCGGGTAGGAGCCCAGGAACCGCAGGTTCGCGCTCGACCTGCGCAGCCCCATCAACGCCTCCCCGACCCGCGAGTCCGCGATGTGCCCTTCGCAGTCGATGAAGAAGAAGTAGCGGCCCATGCCTTCACCGGTCGGCCGGGACTCGATCCGGCACAGGTTCACCCCTCGGGTGGCGAACTGCTCAAGGATCTCCATCAGCTCACCGGGATGGTTGTCATGCAGCCCGACCGTGATCGAGGTCTTGTCCACGCCGGTGGGCGGCGGCAGCGGCCCCGGCCGGGTCACCACCACGAAGCGGGTCTGCGCGCCCGCGATGTCGTGCACCGGCTCGGCGAGCACCTCAAGCCCGTAGCGGGCCGCGGCGAAGGAACCGGCGAGTGCCGCGTCGTACTGACCGTCCCGCACCTGTCGGGCCGCGTGCGCATTCGAGGTGGTGGCTTCCCAGCGGGCGTGCGGGAGGTGCTCGCCGAGCCACCGGCGGCACTGCGGTTCGGCGACCGGGTGGCCCGCGACCGTCTTGACGTCCTCAAGCGTCGTGCCCGGGCGCACCAGCAGCGCGAAGCCGACCGGCAGCAGGAGCTCGCGGATGATGACCAACGGCTGCCCGGAGGCCAACTCGTCCATGGTGGCGGTGACCGCACCCTCGACCGAACTCTCCATCGCGACCACCGCGGCCACGCACTCGCCGCGCCGGACGGCGTCGAGGGCGGACGGGACGGTCGGCCACGGTACCGCCTCGACCGAACCCGATTCCGGCAACGCGAGCAGTGCGGCCTCGGTGAAGGTGCCTTCCGGGCCGAGATAGGCGTAGCGGCGTGGGTGCGGTACCGGATGCTCAGCGGACATGGACATGGTCTCTACGGTATCTCGGGATATCGTGCACCCGCCCGAGTCGACATTTGCATCCTTCTGAGTGATCCGTGACGACACGGTGTCACGTTTCACGTCCTTTCGGCGCGTATAAGGTCCAGCTCGCGGTAATACGTATCAGCGTGCCCCTCGACCGTGGGAGGTTGTGGCTCGTGGACGTCAACTGGACCCTGCTACTGCCCCTTGAGGCGGAGAGCGTGGGGAAGGCCCGGCGGATGCTGCGTGATAGCGCGACTCTCGCCGGGATGGATCCCGAGGTGTCCTTCGACCTGGGTGTGGCACTCACCGAGGCGTGCGCGAACGTGATCGAGCACGCCGGTCAGGCGGAGGGTTACTGGGTCGCTGCGGGAATCAGCGCGGAGCGCTGCTGGATCGATGTCATCGACAACGGCGTCGGCTTCGCGCCGCGCCGGCTCGTCGAGTACGCGACGGGCGCGCGGCGCAGACCGCGGGCTCGGCTCACGCCGGTGAACATCGCGGACACGCCCGAGGGCGGTCGCGGGCTGATGCTGATCGAGGCACTGTGCGATCGGGTGGACATCCGCAATCATCCCGCCCGCGGCGCGATGATCCACTTCGAACGTGATCTCAAGCCCCGCGAACCGATCGCCGCATAGCGCGTGGACGTGCTGATACTCGCGGGCGGAGCTTCGCGTCGGCTGCGCGGGGCGGACAAGCCGATGGTCGAGATCGGCGGCAGGACTCTGCTGGACCGCGTCATCGATGCCTGCGCCGAGGAGGCGGAACCCGGCGGCGGGTCAGTGGTCGTCGTCGGGCCGCCCCGGCCCACGGCACGGCCCGTGCGCTGGGTGCGCGAGGAGCCGCCGGGAGGCGGTCCGGTGGCAGCCATCGCGGCCGGTCTCACCGCCGGAGCGGACCCGTGGGTCGGGGTCTTCGCCGCGGATCTTCCGTTCCTGACCCGCGAAACCGTCCACAGCCTGTGGATGGCGGCCGCTCGGGCACGCAGCGCGTGCGACGGCGCCGTCGCGGTCGACGCGGCGGGCCGGGAACAGTGGCTGGCCGCCGTGTACCGCCGGGAAGCACTCGCCTCCAGGCTCGGTCCGATCGGCGCGAATGCCGGTTTCGCGCTGCGCCGGGTGGTCCACGATCTGGCATTGGTGCGGCTCGCACAGCCGGGCGATGCCGTGCTCGACTGCGACACCTGGGAGGATGTGGTCACGGCGCGCCGCATCGCGGACCGCGGGCGGGCGCCGCAGACCAGGCCAAGCACCCCCTGACGAAGGGACCCGACCGCGGATGTTCGACTCCTGGCTGGCTGAGGCGGCGGCGGAACTGGGCCGCCCGGAACTGGCCCTTGCCGCCGAGCAGCAGGCCGCGCTGCTCGAACTCGCCAGGGTCGCCGCGCACGCCGTCGCCCGCCCCGCCGCCCCGCTGACCACGTTCCTCGCCGGATACGCGCTCGGCGCCGGCGGTGGAATCGGCGGACTCGACGGCGTTGTCGCCGCGCTCACCGCGGCGGCCGAAGCGCACGAGCGGGCACGGGAAGCAGCCCGAAGCGATACCGGCGAGCACTGAAGGCCCACGACGGCCGGGAAGCTCCGGCGAGTTCCAGCGGGTTCCAGGCCGGGCCTAGGCTGGAACCATGAAAGCGATCCAGATCACCGAGCCCGGCGGCCCCGACGTCCTGGTGTGGACGGATGTCGCGGATCCGCAGCCCGGTGCGGGCGAAGTGCTGATCGACGTCGCGGCCAGCGCGGTCAACCGGGCCGACCTGCTCCAGCGCGCGGGCCGCTACCCGCCCCCGGCCGGGGCGAGCGACATCCTCGGGCTGGAATGCTCGGGCCGTATCGCGGCTCTCGGCGAAGGGGTCACCGGCTGGAACATCGGCGACGAGGTGTGCGCGCTGCTGGCCGGAGGCGGTTATGCACAGCGCGTCGCGGTACCAGCGGGACAGGTGCTACCTGCGCCCAAGGGCATCGACCTGGTCTCGGCCGGCGCGTTACCGGAGACCGTATGCACGGTCTGGTCGAACGTGTTCATGGGCGCCGGGCTCCAGCCGCGCGAGACCTTGCTCGTCCACGGCGGCGCCGGCGGGATCGGCACGACCGCGATCCAGCTCGGCAAGGCGGTCGGCGCCCGGGTCATCGCCACCGCCGGGTCGCCGCGGAAGCTCGCGCGATGCCGCGAACTGGGCGCGCAGGCGGCGATCGACTATCGCGAGGAGGACTTCGTCGCGCGCCTGCACGAGTTGACCGCCGGGCACGGCGCGGACGTGATCCTGGACAACATGGGCGCCTCGTACCTGAGCCGCAACGTGGAAGCGCTCGCCGTCAACGGACGCCTCGTGATCATCGGCCTGCAGGGCGGGGTCCGCGGCGAGCTCGACCTGGGCCGGCTCATGGCGAAGCGGGCCGCGGTCCTGGCCACCGGGCTGCGGGCCCGGCCGGTCGCCGAGAAAGCCGCGATCGTGGCGGCCGTGCGGGAACACGTCTGGCCGCTGGTGGACGCGGGCCGGCTGACCGTGGTTTCCGAGCGGCGCTTTCCGATGGCCGAGGCCGCCGAGGCGCACCGACTCGTCGAATCGTCGGGGCACGTCGGTAAAGTGCTGCTCGTTGTTTAACTCAGAGCATTCGGAACACACGCAGCGTCGAAAGCGGATGCCGCGTCCACAACGAGAGCGTTCACGAGTCGCAGTGTTCGGAAACCCGCCGCCCATGTCCCCCGCCGGAC
>NZ_JAGSXH010000240.1 GCF_018283645.1 Actinocrinis puniceicyclus
CGGGATCTGCGCGATGCACGCGGCCAGCACCTGCAGGTGGTCGGCCACCGTGTTACTGCCCGCGCTGCCGGGGCGCAGCAGCATCGCCAGGCATTCCTGGGTGTTGGCGCACCACCCGGCCAGCGGAGCACCGGTAGGCCGTCGGCGAGGTGCCCGCGTGGTGCGGGTCCTTTTCCTAACAAATATCCCCAGAGTTCCCATGGTCGGTAACGGGCTGAGAACAGCCTGACCAGCGTGTTGCCGCTCCGTGGACGCGCCCGTGGCTTGATGACGGAGCTTCAGGTTTCTCGAAGCCTTCATCACCCTGCTGAAGAATCCCCGCTGCAGGTGAAGTCGAGGCTGGTCGGCCGGGGCGAGCAGTCTTCGGGCCGGCGGCTCGCCGACTGGCGTCGTCCCACCTCGCCGCCGTCGCCGCCGGTTTTCGCCCTGTTCCGCTGGTGCGTCGACGAGCCCCAGATCTGCATACCCGCCGCCGGCCCGACACACCTCGGGCGCACGTTCCACCGCGGCCCCTGCGAACCCAAGGATCCGAATCACCCATAGAACACACCCGAACCACAGTTCACCCCGAAGACCCTTCAGTTCGCCTGAACTCTGGGGAAAGGGCGGCCCCCGGCCCGAACCGCCCGTGCGACTTTCACCGCAGGCGGCTCTCCAGCGATCTTCGTGCTCTGTCAGCCTCCGTGGTGGATGAGGTGGTGGCAGTCGCGGCAGACCACGAGGGTCTTGCGCCTTTTCCTGAGCATCACCGTCACCCAGTGCGGGTGTGGCTGCCTGCGGCCGGACAGATCGGCGAGCTTGGCGACGTGATGGACAGTGATCTCGTCGTGTCCGTTGCACAGCTCGCAGCGGCCGGCCAGGAGCCGGGAGACCAACTCCTTGCGCCGGACCGGGGGCGCGAGCGCGGACTTGTCCACAATCAGCGCCTTCCTGTTGTGCCGCAGCGGAACTCCGCCGAACCTTGCGACCAGCGGTTTCCTGCCGGGACGCGTGGTAGTGGCCTGGAAGCACTTGTAGGGCCCGTACGGTGTGTCGATCCTGGCCCGGTATCTCCGGGACATGGCCGAGACCGTCGAGCGGTGCTTGCCCGCCAGCGTCTTGAGCATCGAGGTCTCCATCACCCAGTGGAGCCGGTCCAGGCGGAAGACGTCCGATGCCAGCAGGTAGTACTGGACGATGCCCCGGTATTCAGCCCCGAACCGCCCGATGATCTCCCGGTCGGTGGAGCCCATCAGGTCGGAGCGGTGCACGGGTTTGCCGCGCTTCATATACGGGGAGCACTTGGCCTCGATCATCGAAGTCGGCACTCGCAACCTGATCACTCCGTTGACCGACCTGCGTCGATGGGTGATCCGGGTGCTGCCGTGCTGCACGGTGATCTCATAGCCGAGGAATCTCGCCGCGCCGGTGCGGGCGTGGTCGGGTCGCCCCGGGCGTTTCAGCCCGGGGCTCCCACAGATCCGTACGTGACAATCTCTCGTCATACGGCTCTTGTCGCTCTGGTCACAGGCGAGTCGGGTACATGAGTGCCCAGTGAGCGAAGTACCGGGGTGCGAGCGCGTAACCGTCCGCCAAGCGGCGGCGTGCCTGCTTCACGTTGACCCGGTATTTCTTCCTGATCCACCGCATCAGATAGGTGTTGACGCGGTGGAGCAGCGGGTACAGCGCCGAGCGGTAGAAGCGCCCGTAATAGTTGATCCACCCGCGCAGTACCGGGTTCACCAGCCTGCGCAGATCGGCGGCTTCACTATCGGTGCGCCGGTGCAGCCGCCAGGACCACACCTTCTCGCTCAGCTTCTTCAGGGCTTCCTTACTGATCGCAGGCTGGAACGAGGTGAAATGCACCCCGTTCTTGTTCACCGCCCTGCGCGGCCGGAACGTGAACCCCAGGAATGTGAACTGCGTGTGCGGGTAGCCCGGACCGGGCCCGCTCCCACGACGGTTGCTGTCCTGGCAGTACACGATCTTCGTCTTGTCCGGGTGCAGTTCCAGCCCAGCCTCCGTCATCCGGGACCGCAGCGCGGCCAGGACGGCTCGGGCCTGCTCCAGTGACCGGCAGTGGATCACCGGGAGAGTCGGCGGCGGGGATCGCACCCGCCGCCGCTCGCAGAACCGTGCTTAAACCTCTCGGCTTACACGGCTCCCATCGTCCAGCCGCCGGGTTTTAGCCCGATGCGCCAGTGCGCGAAGAGTTGTGGGGAGCGCCGGGAGGCCTCCGCCATCAGCTCGCGTGCCCGCTGTTCGCGTCGGCGCAGCCGTTTGTACTTGCGCATGGCCCAGCGCACCAGATGGTCGTTGATGCGCCGTAGCAGGGGATACAACATGGACTTGTAGAAGCGCCCGTAGTAGTTGATCCACCCTTGCACGATGTTGTTGAACATGCGTGCCAGGTCGCCGAGGGACTTGTCGCTGCGCCGCGCGAGGTGCCAGGAACGGATCTCCCGGCCCATCGCCTTGATCGCGTCCTTGCTGACCGCGGGCAGGAAGTTCACGAAGTGCTTCCCGTACCTGTTCTTGGCCAGCCTCGGACGAAACGTG
Source organism: Actinocrinis puniceicyclus (assembly GCF_018283645.1). Taxonomy (GTDB): domain Bacteria; phylum Actinomycetota; class Actinomycetes; order Streptomycetales; family Catenulisporaceae; genus Actinocrinis; species Actinocrinis puniceicyclus. The sequence goes on from NZ_JAGSXH010000240.1 coordinate 2,539, forward strand.
TACCCCAGGAACGTGAACGACGTGACCTCATGATCGCCACGCCGGTCGGCGTCCTTGCAGTACACGATGCGCGTCTTGTCCGGATGAAGTTCCAGACCGACCTGCGCCAACCGTGTCGCCAGGGCGGACCGAACATGCTCGGCCTGCTCCCGACTCGCGCAGTGGATCACCGCGTCATCGCAGTAGCGCTCGAACGAGACCCCCGGACAGTGCCGGGCCAGCCACATATCGAACGCATAGTGCATGAACAGGTTCGCCAAAACGGGGGAAATCGCAGAACCCTGTGGAGTACCGCGCTCCCGAGCCACCAGGGTGCCGTCCCTGCGTTGCAGCGGTGCAACCAGCCACCGCTTGACGTAGAGCAGCACCCACCTCGTCTCCGCCGTCAGATGCCGCTCGACCGCCTTGACCATCAGCTCGTGATCCACGCTGTCGAAGAACGCCCGGATATCAAGATCAATCACCCAGTCGCTCCGCCAGCACCGCATCCGGCACACCCCGACCGCATCGAGCGCGGAGCGCCCCGGACGATAGCCATAAGAGTCCGGATGGAAGATCGGCTCGACCCTCCGCTCCAGCACCATGGCCGCCGCCGTCTGCGCCACGCGATCTTCCACGGTAGGTACCCCGAGCACGCGAACCCCTCGCCCGCCGGCCTTGGGTATCTCCACGGCCTTGACCGGCGGCGGGAAGTACGAGCCCGACGACATACGGTTCCACAGCTTGAACAGGTTGTTCTGCATGCCCTGCTCATACTGCTCGACCGTCACGCCGTCGACCCCGGGCCCACCCCGGTTGGCCTTGACCCTCTCAAACGCCTCCCATATCAGCCTCTTGGAGATCACAAACGGTTTGACCTGCGACTTCGATCCGTCCACCGAGCTCCTCCCGGGCACTCCGGTTGACCAGCCGAACGAACCAGGACAACCCGCCCCCTTCGCTCCGCCCCCATTACAGGGACATCACCGCTACTACGGGAC
>NZ_JAGSXH010000241.1 GCF_018283645.1 Actinocrinis puniceicyclus
CCGCCGCCATCAGAGCCCACCTACACCGCCTCCAGAAGCAGCCCACCCGCGTGATCTCCTTCTTCCACAAACCCGAGGTCACCTACGCAGCAGCCTGACCACGACAGAAAAGACCCACCGGTCAATAAGGGCTTCGCTCGCCGGACGCGATGTGTTCCCAAGCCGTGGCTGCCTGGGCATCGTGCGCTCACGCGTATCGAGGGGGTCTGATACGGTCGGTGACGCTGTCGACGCGTCAGGATGGCGCGGCGCGCGAGTCTCACGGGTGGTGGGGTTTGTGGCTGTCGATGATCTGCCGGGTCCTGTGGTCACGTTCCTCAACGTGATCGGGGTGGACTGGCCGTACATCAACGAGGACTCGGTGATGCGCTTCGCCTCGCTGGTGCGGGATTTCGGGCAGGCGGTGCAGACAACGCATCAGGATGCGACGGCCGCGATTCACGGCATCGCGCAGGGCTATCAGGGCACGTCCACACGTCAGCTCTCGTCGGGGTGGGAGGAGCTCTCGGTGCGGCATGTGACGGAACTGGTGGACGGCTGCGGCGTGCTCGCCGATGCGCTGGAGGTCGCCGCGGGCTACATCGTGGCGCAGAAGGTCGCGGCGATCGCGGAGCTCGTGGGCATGGCGGCCACGTTCGAGAGTAACACTCACGTCATGCTGGCATCAGCCTGGTGACTTGACTGCGCCTGTGGTGGATCGGGGCCTTGCGCTGAAGCGAGGTGCTGGTGGTCAGGCGGGTTTATGTCGCGATCTGGGATCTCAGTCGAAGTTTCTTCGTCGGTGGTTTCTCTCGAAGTGCGGTTGTTTTGATCGCTTGGTGTCGGGGCGGCGGGTACGTGTAGGAGTTTGGCTGTACCGGGTCGGCGCACGCTCGGGAATGTGTATCGGGCCCGGCAGGGGTTGCTGCCGGGCCCGGGTGGGGTGGTCGTGGTGCTGGTCGCGGTGGGTTAGTTGATGGCTGCGACTTGTGTCGGGGTCAGGGCGGTGCTCCATGTTCGGGCGTCGGCGATTTGCCCGTTGAAGTAGGCGTTGTGGGTGTTGGTTTGGAAGTCGTCGCCGAGTTGGAAGGCGCCGGTGGTGGTGGGTGGTGCGGTGTCGGTGAAGGACGCGACCGCGGTTCCGTTGAGGTAGAGAGTCGCGGCTGCGGTGGTGGCGTTGTAGACGGCTACGACGTGGGTCCAGGTGTTGAGGCTGATGGTGCCGCCGCCGACGGAGTTGAAGGACCAGCCGGTGGTTGCGGCGTTGTTGATGCCGAAGATCCATGAGCTGGGTCCTGGGTAGACCAGCAGCGCGGAATCGTTGGTGCCGTCCTGGGAGAAGAGCACGCCGCCGGCGGCGGTCGGTTTGGCCCAGGCGGAGATGGTGAAGCCTGCGTTGGGGGTGACGGCGGCGCCGGGGGCGCGTAGGGCTCCGCTGGTGCTGTCGAGTTGGACGTCGGGGCTGAAGGTGTCGGCGGTGTGCCAGGTCGCGCCGCTGGTGCCGGTCAGGGCCGTGGGTGCGGCGGTGCCGGTGGTGGTGTCGCGTGCGGTGGTTGCGGCGCCGGTGGTGGCGTCGTCCAGCAGCCAGGTGTGGGTGGTGTCGGGGAGCGGGGTCTGGGTGCTGGTCCAGATCTGTAGGTCGGCGATCTGGCCGTTGAAGTAGGCGCCGCGTGCGCCGCCGCCTTGGTCGGCTCCGATGACGAATTTGCCGGTGGTGGTCGGGGGGTTGGTGGCGGTGATGCTGCTTGCTTGTACGCCGTTGTCGTAGAGGGTGAGGGCTTTGGTGGTGGCGTTGTAGGTCAGGGTCAGGTGGGTCCAGACGCCCAGTAGGTAGCTGCCGCCGACGGATCCGTCGTAGGACCAGGTGTTGGTGTTGTTGTTGTTCATGCCGAACTCCCATTGGGAGCCGTTGGGGTAGAGCAGGATCGCTGAGTCGTTGGTGCCGTCCTGGGAGAAGATCACGCCGCCGTTGTTCACGGTGGGCTTGACCCAGGCGGAGACGGTGAAGTTGGTGTTGGGGGTGACCGCGGCGCTGGCGGTGTTCAGGTAGCCGCTGGTGCCGTTGAACGCGACGTCGGGGTTGTACATGTCGCCGGTGTTCCAGGTCGCGCCGCTGGTGCCGGTCAGGGTGAGGGTCCCTGTGCTGTCGGCGGCGCTGGCGGCTGTGCCGGTGGTGTTGTCGTTGAGCAGCCAGGTGTGTGCGGTGGCGGTCAGGTTCTGTGCGGGCTGCGCGGTGAGGGTGGCGGTAGTCGGGGTGAGGTTGGTGAGCAGGTAGGCGGTACTGGTGGGCGTGCTGCCGGGTGTCGTGGTGACGGCCCACAGGTCGGGGGTGCCGTCGGCGTTGATGTCGGCGGCACGCAGTTGCAGGTTGCCGGCGCCGGTGTGCCATCCCGACGCGATCTTGGGGTGCGTGGTGTAGGTGATGCCGGTGGCCTGGTCCAAGCTGTTTGCGTTCAGGGTGATGCCGGTCCACAGGTACAGGTCGCCGGTCGTGCTGTCCCACAGGTACATGGCGGTGCCGGAGGGCAGTTGCGCGGTGGTGATGGTCCAGTGGTTCCAGTCGGTGCCCCCGGTGGGGGTCGTCTGGTTGCTCAGGTCGATCGCGCCGGCGATGGCATTGGGGTTGCCGGAGGGGGCGGCGAACACGTCGAGCTGGCCGATGTTGTTGGTCGCGTCGGTGGTGATGGTGCCGTAGTACAGGTCATAGGTCCCTCCCAGGTCGACGTCGTTCTCACTGCCGCCGCCCGCGATCTGGGTGGCGTTGATCTGGGTGCCGGGATCCTGGAAGGTGTTGGCGAAAATCGTGTACTGGGCGCCGCTGACCGGGTTGAGCACGTGCAGCGGAGCACCGCTGGTGTCGCCGCACACGATGGCACCGCCGCCGCCGTTCGGGTTGGTGGTGCGGTCATAGGCGCCGGGGACGTAGGCGAGCACGTCCTGGGTGCCCAGGCCGCAGTAGTTGCCGCTGATTGCCTGGGCTCCGTTCCAGTCCGCGGCGCCTGGGCTGGAGTATCCCAGACCGTTGATGCCGATGTTGACGGCGGTGGAGTTCACCGTTCCGCCGGGGTTGCCCGAGGCCAGCCACAGGCCGGGCGGCGTGTTCGACGCGGTAGAGACGTTGCCTGGGATGATCAGGTCAGCGGTGCCGTCGCCGGTCAGGTCGCCGTCGTTGGCGGGCGGGTTCAGCGTGGTGACGTCCACGGTGACGGTGACGTCCGAGCCGACGTTGCCGCCCGGGGACAGGGCGCTGACGGTCAGGGTATTGACGATGCGCGGCAGGGTGAGGGTGATGGTTGCGCTGCCGGTGGAGTTGGTCGTCAGCGGTGCGCTCTGGTTGAGCTGGTAGAGGTAGCCGCTGATGGAGGATCCGACGGGCGGGCTGAGGGTGAAGGAGCACAGGGTGCCGACCGGGTAGGCGGGGGCGGCCGGGGAGAGCGGGCAGCTGTGGCCGGTGGTCGGGTTGCTGGTGGCCGCCACGGTGGGGGAGCCGGGGCGGGAGGCGTCCCAGGTGAAGGAGC
>NZ_JAGSXH010000242.1 GCF_018283645.1 Actinocrinis puniceicyclus
TCCTTTCCCTCGTTTCTTGCCGTCAGCAAGCAGGAACGTAGCGGAAAGGAGCCCTCTGTGACGATCAGCAGCGTGCAATCGCCCGAGATCACAGACCTCGAACACGCACCCTCAAGGAGCCGCACCCGTATTCGAAGCCGAGGTGCGGCTGGCCGTGCAGCAGCCGGGCGAGGCGGGGCCGGTGCAGGCCGAGCAGGTTCGCCCACAGAGCCTGACCACCGGAGAGCGCAGCCTCAGGTGGCGCCGAGATGTCGATGACGCGAGCGTCGTCGGCGAAGGCCCGGTTACGGCGGGCGCGGATCAACACTCCGGCCGCGGCGTACGCCGCCATGCACGTACTGATCGCAGCGAAGAGGGGCAGCGCCCAGGCGTGCAGGAACGTCTCAAGGTGCTGCAGAACGGCCTGCGGGTCACGGAACACGGCGGGCAGGCGCGGTACAGCAGGGGGCGTCGGGGCATCGATCAAACACACGGGAATCAGGTCCTTACGAAGCATGGGTGCTGTGTGGGCGGTCAGGTGTGTCCGGTTCAGGTGGCGATGCCTGTGTGCAGGAGATTCGCGGCGTCTGGTTCGGCGAGGGAGGCGAAGGTGGCCTTGGAGCCGTCGGCGGCGGTGAGCAGGGCGTGGCCTCTCGGGCAGGTGAGCAGGAACGCGCGTTCGCCGGCGCAGAGGTGGAAGGCGTCGGCGACGGCGTCGATGGCTTGTGGCGCTTGGCGCAGCAGGACCTGGGTGGCGGCGTTGGCGACGACCGCGGCGCCGAGCTCCGTGCCGAGGACGTCGGCGGCGTCCTGGGTGACCATCGCCAGGGCGAGGGTGTGTTTACGTGCGGATTTGGCCAGGCGGAACAGGAACCTGGCGGCGACCGGGTCCTTCATCGCCAGCCAGGCTTCGTCGATCAGGACCATGCGACGGTGCCCGTCTGCGGTGCCGGCCTGCCCCCACACTTCGGAGAGGATCAGCAGCATCGCGGCGGTCTTCAGCTGCTCGGGCAGGCCGTTCAGGGTGTAGACGGTCAGGTGGGTGTCGAGGCGGTGGCTGGTGGGGGCGTCGAACAGTCCGCCGTGTGCGCCGGCGACGAACGGATCCAGTCGCGCCGCGAGCCGCTGTCCGGCGGGGTCGGTGCTTTCGCGCATCAGCTTGATGACGGCTGAGAGGTCGGGGGCGGGTGCGGTCCAGGTGCGCGGGTCCGGGGTGATTCCCGCGTCGCGGTAGGCGGTGAGGGTGGCGCGGTCCAGGGCGGCGCGGCCCTCGTCCGCGTCCTTCTCGCCTACCAGGACGCCGACGAGGGCGTGCAGGTCCAGGGCGCGGCGCGTGAGGGCGTCCGGGCCGGCTGACGCGGGGTCGGGCAGGGTGAGGGGGTTGATGCGCACGCCCGGGGCTCCGAGGGCGACGACGGTGCCGCCGACCGCCTGCGCCAGTGAGGCGTATTCGCCTTCGGGGTCGATCACGCTGACGGTGGTGCCCTGGTACAGCTCGCGCAGCAGGTCGGTTTTCGCCAGGTAGGACTTGCCGCCGCCAGAGGCGCCGAGAATGACGCTGTTGTGGTTCTGCTGGGTCCAGCGGTCCCAGAAGACGGGGTTGCCGGTGGCGGTGTTCAGCCCCCACAGCACCCCGCCCACTGCGTCACCGCCGTCGCCGTGGTCGAGGCGGGTCAGGTCCGGGGAGGCGATCGGCAGGCACGCCGCCAAGGCCTCGGTGGCCAGGGTGCGGGCGGGGCCGAGAGGGTCGATGCCGACCGGAAGTGTGGCGGTCCAGCCTTCGATCTGCCGGAAGGTGGCCGGGGTGAGCGTCGCGAGTTGCGCGGCGAGCAGGCCCTTGATCTCGGCGAGGACCTGCTCGAGTTCCTCAAGGCTGTCGGCGTAGGCGGTCAGGTGGATCGCGGCGCGAAACAGTTTCGCGCTGGCGCGGGCGACGCGGTGCGCCAGGTCCTGGGCGTCGGCTGCTGCGGCCTCGATCACGGGGTCTTCCAGGCGCCCGCGATCGGCGTCGCCGCGGCGTCCGGCTTCCAGGCGGGCGCGCTGCTTGCGCAGCCGGGATGCAGCCGCCAGCGGCGCGACAGGTTCGGCGTGGATGGCCACATCGATCCGCGCGGGGTAGGTGTATATGGCCTCCAGCCAGCCGGGCAGCACCTCCGCCGGGTAGCCGGTCAATGTCACGGTCGCGGCGTGCACGCCGTCGATCTCCAGGTGCCGGGCGTGCACCTCGACGCCGCCGGGACCGAACCACGACCCGGCCGGCGGCCCCTCGGATCGTGTCCTGCGTGGTGTACGGATCAGTGCCATGACGGATCGGGTCCTTCCTGGGCGTGGTGTCCGGTGGCGAGCCGGACCGGGCTGGTGGGTGGGGCGAGGCGCGCGGGATGCCGGTCGCGCCGCGGGTCGCAGGCGGCTGTGATGGCGGCCGTGGCCTGCCCGGCGTCGAGCACGCGGGTGTCGATGCCGCAGGCGGCGAGCAGCTGCGCGGCCTGGGCGGCGCGGTGCGCGACGGTGACCGCGGCGGCGGGGAGCGGTCCGGGTTCGCGCACGACGAGCAGCACCCGGCGCGCGGTGAGCTGCGTGGTGTCGGCCAGCTGGTGCAGGAACGCGGCGTGCTCGCGGGCGCGGGCTTCCAGCAGCGGGTGCGGCAGGCCGGCCGCGGTCTGCTCGCAGTGGTCCGCGGCGGCGGTCAGGTCGATGCGGTGGGCGGTGACCGTGAACTGGAACGGGCCGTTGATCGCGTTCAGGGCGCGGGCGAACGCGCCGAGCACAGCGTTGGCCTCTGTCCCGGAGCGCAGGGCCAGGTTGACGGTGCCGCACTCCACGAGCGCCGCCGCGCCGTGTTCTCCCAGGTCCAGCACGCCGGGTTCGTGCACGTCGCCGACCGGCAGATCGAGCGGTGCGAGCCCTTCGCCGAGCACCGTGTCGGCCCCGGTCGTCGTGACGCGTCGGCGGGGGGTGCGGTGGTGGCGCAGGGCGGCGTGCAGGTATCGGTCCAGGGTGAGACCGTCGCGTGTGGTGGTGACCGCGACGGTCAACGCGCCGCCGAGCACGAGCGCGGCCAGGGCGAGCATCGGCAGCGGGACGAGGTGTTTCAGGGCGCTGTAGCCGAGCCAGAGCACGAGTGCGGCCGACGCGAGGTAGGCGGCCTGGCGGGCGGTGAACGGGCCCAGGATCTTGTCTTCGATCTCCAGGTCGGCGGTGACCGGGACCGGGTGCAGGTCGTCGTCGGGGTCGATGCGGCGGGTGGCCACGGGTCAGTCGCCTCCCTTCCTGCGGTTGCGGGGCGTGGTCTTCTTCGCCGCCTTCATCGCGGCCGGGGCGGTTGCGGGCAGGCGCACCGGGACGGTGCGCGGCACCGGTGGGAGACTGTCGGTTTTTCGGTGCGCAAGCCCTCTTTCGGTTGGTTGCTGGTCGGGGTGACTTTGGTGGGGAGTTCACCGGTTCGTGTGTCGCTGGGCTGGGTGGTTTCGGCGTCGCCGGCAGCCGAAG
>NZ_JAGSXH010000243.1 GCF_018283645.1 Actinocrinis puniceicyclus
CGCCCACGCGACGCTGCCACGTTTCATGCCCTGCTTTCGTCCCTTGATTTTTTGCACCGCCGCGTCGATCGCCCGCGTCAGAACCTGCCTGTGGTCAACGCGGCCAGATAGTGCGGCAAACCGGTTCCCTCGAACCCTGACACAGTGCGCTGCAGGGTTCCGACGAGACGCAGCTGCTGCGAGCGCCGCGCGGTCAGGTCCGCGGCGGCGCGATCGAGGCTCACGCTCGCGGCGGCGCGATCCGCGCGCACGCCCTGCTCCCTCGCGACCAGGGTCTCCTGCGCCGTGCGGGCCCTGGCGAGCGCGGCCCGGCGCCGATCGTCCGCGTCGCACTTCAGCTGCCGTTCCCGGTCCGCGAACTGCGCCGTGCGCTTACCGGCCTCGGCCTCGACCGCCTTGGTCACCGTGACGTCCAGGTCCTTCGGCACCTTCTTGACGGCGGCGTCGCGCAGGTCTCTGCGCCACGCGTCCAATGCCCGCGCGCGGACCTCGCCCACCTGAGGCACCTTCACGAGCTGGTGATCCTTGCGCAGGATCAGCGCGGTGGAGTTCTGGCCGTTGAAACCGGGGTTTATCTGTATGCCGAGAAAGTCGGCCGCCGTCGCGATGCCGTAGGCGGCCAGCTCGGCCCTTATCGTCCGCCCGATGCCGGGGACCTGCGCCCCGTCGAGGCGGTGGCGGGCGAGCGACGCGGCGAGGTGCGCCTTCCGCTGCTCGTCCGACCGCCGGGCCGTCTCAGCGCGCTTCCACACGTCGAGGCTCGCGCGCTCACGGACGAGGCCGGCCAGCCGGGTGTCGCGATCGAGATCGATGCGCGCGCACTGCGCGGCGCAGTCTCGATCGATCGCGGTCCGCTCGGTATTCACGGCGGCCAGATCGCGCTGGAAGGCCTCGTCGCTGCTTCGCCGGCCGGTGAGCGCCTGCTGATATTCGCGCTCGATGTCACGTTGACCGCGGCGAGCGGCCTCGAGTTCCGCGCGGGCGGCCTTGTGGGCGCGCGTGGAATCCAGCCGCGCGAAGTGCAGCCACCACACGGCGAAGGAGGACACGAGCGCGATCGGGGCGGCCGCTGCGAGAACAGGTACCGCGACGGCGACAGCGACGACGAGAAACACGAGCGCGACGTTGACATACCAGCCGAGGCGCACGAGGCGTGGCGGACGCGCGAGGCGCACGGGCTGGGGCGGCGGCACGTGGTCGTCGAGCCATCCCCCATGCCCGCTCGCAGCGCGCGACGCCGCCGGCCGTGCGGCCGCGGCCACCTCAGCCAGCCACGACGGCGGCGCGCTCGCGCGCGTGGTCGCAGGTGCCTGCGACGGGCTGAGCGCGGGTGCGAGGGGAGGGATCCGCGCGAGTGGTTTGCCGACGAGATCCGCCAGTTCCGCCGCCCGCGCCCGCGTCGCGTCACCGGCTCCGGCCAGCTCGGCGAAAGCCCGGGACGCCGAGGGGTCCGCCAGGTCGACCTTCTGCAGGAGGAGGAATTCGCCGCCGGCCAGATGCAGCCGCCGCCACAGATCGGGCTGCTCGGCGAGCGCGCAGAGGGACGCGTGGATCACCCGCGCCGAGAACCGGTCGAGCCAGGGCCCGTAGTCGGCCTGCCTCCGGCGCGGATGCTGGTAGTTGGCGTGACCGAGTTCCGTCGCGGGCAGATGACTCAGGGCAGGGACATACATGCCGTCGTAGTCGATGAGCTTGAGTTCGCCGGTCGCGGTGACCAGCAGGTTGCCGTGCTGCAGGTCGCCGTGGGCGAGGCCGGCGGACTCCAGATCGCCGACCATGTCGGCGAAACGGCCGGCGAGGGCGGCGAGCGCGCCGGTGTCGGCCAGGTGGGCATCGATCCACGTGATCAGCGGCTGCGCCCGGATCCATTCCATGACGAGGATCGGATAGGGCCGGCCCCTGACCCTGATCCCGGACTCGACATAGCGGAAGTCGACCTTCCACCGGCCGGGAGCGTCCTTGAGTGCCGCGTCGATCTGCCGGTAGCGCTCGTGCTGGTGCGGCACGTCGCGCGTGAAGCATTTGACGGCGACGCGGCGGCCGGCGGCCGTCTGCGCGTCGAAGACACCGGCGAAGTTGCCTGAGATGACGCGCGGCAGACCGAGCTTGGTGGTCTGCACGGCGCACCCGGCCAGTTCGGGGTCCAGGATCGCGGACCGCACGTCCTGAAGCGCGTCGCAGTAGTCCCCGGACGACGGAAATCCCTTGGTGCCGCTCATGTTCTCACCAGCTCGCAGCGCACGATCGTGGTGTCGTCGTTGCGGAGGCGCCCTTGCGCCCGTTGCCTGTCGGCGAACCGGACACCGTCGTCTGCGAAGAACCCTTCCATTTCCTTCGGAAGGAAGGGCGGCCCGCCAGCCGTCAGCGTCCAGTGCGCGGCGGCGTCGGTAGCCAGGTAGAACACGTCGCCGGGCAGCCAGCTGCCGCCTTCGCGCGCGACGATCCGCTGCGCGAGCAGCTCAGGGTCCGGGTGGAGAGTCGTCGCCAGGTGCGGCGTCACGCCGAAGTCGTCCGCGTGGTCGAGCGGATCGGCCGAAATGATCTTTCCGCCCCGGGTGTGGAAGACGCAGGAGTCGCCCAGCGCGGCGAGACTCCACCTGCCTCCGCCGGAGGGCATGGGCTCCTGCGCCGACGCGGGGTGGAAGGAGAGACCGAGCACTGTCGCGTGCGCGCCGAGTTCGAGCTTGGGTTCTTCGTACCATGCGAGTGGGCGGCCGGCCTGTTCCCGGCCCTTGCGGTACTGCTCCACCACGCGGGGCCACGCGCCCGCCGTGCGTGTGATCACCTCTGCCAGCACGGTGGAGTCGGCGAGGCTGCGACCGCCCAGTGCGGCGATCGCGTCGACCAGCATGGCGGCCCACTGACCGGCCAGCATGCTCTCCGAAGCGCCGTCGGCCACCGCCAGCGTGCGTCCCTCGTACGGCGACTCGTCGCCACCGGGACACGCGCTGGCGTCTTCGTACTCTGCTTCGGTCGAGCCGAGCTTCGGCAGACGGAACACGCGGCAGCGCAGCAGCGCGCCCTCAGCGCAGGTCGGTCGCACGGGTGCCGATGTCGAGGAACTGGACGACGGAGGCGATGTCGGCGTTGAAGACGAAACCCCGGCTCGCGTCGGAGACCGGCAAGCCCTCGCCCGCGGCGTACGACTTCATATGCGGCGGCAACACGGACGACATGCCGAACAGCAGCCGGGCGAAGGCGTCCGGCAGCGAGTCGTCCCGGTCGGGGAAGACCACCGGTGTGGCGCTTCCGTTGCTCACGTGCAGGTTGAACAGCAGCACGGGGCCGTCGGCGGTGGCCAGCGACCGCAGCCGTGCCGCCGCCTCGGACGGGTCGCCGTCGGTGGACTCCCCGTCCGTCAAGTTGAGCACGATCGGCGGAAAGGACCCCGGCCGCTCCCCCACCCAGC
>NZ_JAGSXH010000244.1 GCF_018283645.1 Actinocrinis puniceicyclus
TAGATGTGTATAAGAGACAGGTGGGGGCCAGGGTGGTGGCGTTGATGGCGAGTTGGTCGGTGCCTTGCCGGTCGGGGATCAGGTAGCTGTATCCGCCGGTGCTGTTGCGCACCGCGATCGTGGCGCCGTTGATGCTGTAGTAGCGCACTGCGCTGACGGTGCCGGTGGCGGTGTTGAGGGTGAGTTGTTCGTCACCCATGTAGAACACGGTCGTGCCGGGGTCGCGCCGCACGACCGTGTTGCCGGTGGCGTCGTACACGTAGCTGGTGGTGTTGGCGCCGGTGGTGTCTGATTGGAGTTTGCCCTGCGTGGTCCACGCCAGGGACTGGTTGCCCAGGGCGCCGCCGGTGATGGAGGTGGTGTTGCCGGCCGTGTCGTAGCCGTAGGTGGCGGTATTGGCCGCCGCGTTCGGGCCGGAGGCGGTGGTGCCGGTGAGCGTGTGCGGCTGGTCGGTTGCAGAGGGCTGGGTCGGGTAGTTGTAGGTGGTGGTTGTGTCGTTGGCGGTGTTACCGGCGGTGTCATGGTCGGCCTGGGTGCGCCGGTCGCCGGCGGCGTCGTAGGTCCAGGACTGCCAGTAGGGAGCGAGCGGCCCGCCGACTGTGCCGCTGTTGCCCGGGGCGGGTATGGCCGCGCATTGGTCGGTGGCGCTCCAGGCCTGCTGCAGGCGGGTGGCGTAGTCGTAGGTGAAGCACTGGGTGTCCACCGTGCTGGCCGCGTTCTGCGTGTCGACGGCCTCGGTGAGCAGCCCGGAGCCCTTGGACACGCTGCCGGCGGCGTTGCCGAACGTGTATTTCAGGTCGTCGAGGGTGCCGTTGTAGGTAGAGTCGCTGGTCTTGACCTCGGTGAGCGCCTGGATCTGCGGGTCGTAAGTCATATCGACCGTCGCTGTGTCGGTGCCTGCGCCGCCGTACATGTACCGGACAGGCTGGCCGTATTCGGAGTACCCGGCGGCGGCGATGTAGTTGGCGTTGTAGCCGCCCGAGCCTTGCACCGAGAGGGTCTCGCCGAACAGGTCGTGGGCGTAGTTGATGTTCTCTGAGTTCAGGCCCCCTGATGCGGGGTCCGTTTCGGTGTCTAGCAGCCCTGCCAGGGTGTAACCGAACGTGGTGGTGTACCCCGTCGACGGCACCAGGTTGGTGCCCTCACCGGTCAGCGTGACCTTGCTGCCCATGGGTTTGGCCAGCGCGTTGTACCCGGTGACCGCGGAGGTGTAGGTGTCGCCGTTGGAGTACGACGTGGTGGAGGTCGGGTAGCCCACCGCGAAGGAGTCGTAGACGTACTTGCTCAACTGGTTGCTGCTCGACAGCGTCTGCGTCAGCGTCGTGTCGTAGCTCGCGGTGGCGCGCCCGTCGAGATCGTAGGTGTTCGTGGTCTGCTTGCCGCGCGCGTCGGTGGTGGTGATCAGCTGGCCAGCATTGTCGTAGGTTGACACACTGTGCCCGGCGTCCGGGTCGTGGGTGTCGGTTTTCTGCCCGAGCAGGTTGTAGGTCCAGGACCACTGGTTGCCGGCTGCGTCGGTCTCGGTGGCCGGCTTGCCCGCCGGATCGTAGGTGTACGTGGTGTCCGAGTAGTCCGACGGCGGGTCGCCCACGTAGTCGGTCGGCACGCCCGCGTGGTACTGGATCAGGTCGCTCTGGCGGCCGCGCGCATCGATCACGGACGTGGTGGCGGTGGCGCCGGCCGGCGGGATGGTGGTGGTAAAGTTCCCGCCGTACGTATAGGTGGTGCGCCAGGTTTCGGCGCCGTTGGCGTAGGCGATGACGGCGCTCTTGCGGCCGTCTCCGTCGTAGTTGTAGCCGGTGGCGGAGGGCACCTGCCCCGCTTGGGCCTGCACCGGAGTGGTGCTCACTGCGGCGGAGTTGTTGTACGGGGCGGTGCTCTCGGAGACCCAGCCGTCGGAGTTGTAGTAGGTGTCGGTGATGTTGCGGCTGTTGTCCGGGGTCTGGGTCTGGGTCTCGAAAGCGCGCAGCATCGCGTCGTAGAGGGTCTCGGTCACGTGGTAGCCGCTGGCGTCCGAGCCGAGCGCGTAGGTGTCGACGAATGAGACCGCGGTGTTGCTGATCGTGTAGGTGTACTTCAACACGGCAGGAGTGATGCCGGGTTTGAATACGGCGGCCATTCGGCCGAGCGAGTCGTACTGCTCGCTGGTGACGTACCCGGCCGGGTCGCTCTTCGCCAGCGGCAGGTCGCGCAGCGGGTCGAAGGTGGTGGTGGTCTTGTGGTTGAGCGGGTCGTACACCGCGATGCTGGTCGGCTGCGCGCCGGTGGCCGGAGTGTAGATGGTGTGGGTGGTGCGGTTGTCCGGGTCAGTGCTCGCGGTGGCGCGCCCGTACTCATCGACGCTCGCCTTTGACATCGTCGCGTAGGTCGGGGTCGATCCGGTGTAGGAGACCGCCTGCTGCGTCATCGTGGCGTCGCCCACCGTGGGCGCGGTGCCGAGTGTGGCGGAGCCGTCGTAGAAGATCAGCGTGTCGGAGACGGCATTGGCCGGGTAAGCCGGGGTGGTGGAGCAGTTCACTGAGACAGTCTTGGTCTCCGCGGGCTTGTCGAGGATCCAGGCGGTAGAACTGTCCGCGTAGCTGGCGGTGGTGCACAGGTCGTCCGCGGTGGTGGACACATCGCCCTGGTCGTTCGTCTTCGTGATGCGCCCGTAGGCGTCGTGGGTGTAGTCGGTCTCGCTCTCGCGTGTGGAGCCGTTCGCCAGCGGGGTGTAGACCTTCGTGTCCGCGGTGCCGGTCAAGAACGCGTACAGGGTGGGCAGGCCGGTCAGGGCGTGGGTGGCGGTCGGCGCGCTGGTCCACGGGTCGGTGACGGTGTCGGTGACCACGCTGGTGCCGTTGAAGACCTGCGTCTCGTAGGTCATGCCGTAGTACTGGTTGTAGTCCTTGACCGGCGGGTCGCCACGCGAGTCGGTGACGCTGACCGAGCGGGTGGTGCTGGAGGTCAGGTAGTCGCCGTCCATGCCGCGCAAATACCTGTACACGCCCTTGGTCACCGGGTCCGGGGCGGTGCCGGTGGACACGGTCATCTGCCCGAAGCCGCGCCACTGGTCCCAGGTACGCTCGTTGGTCGGGGTCGTCGGCACCAGGGGGTTGTCGTCGTAGTGCCACGCCGGGGAGCCGCCGGGAGTGTACGTGGTCTGGATCGTGTCCTGGGTCGTCGGGTCGTACTCGCTGACCGAGTTGACGATGTACTTGTTGAAGTAGTCCTTGATCGGCTGCGCTTGGCCGGTCGGGGTCCAGTAGCCCGGGTAGCACAGCATCGTGTTCTGCGAATCGTCGCTCGGCGTGGAGGAACCGCA
>NZ_JAGSXH010000245.1 GCF_018283645.1 Actinocrinis puniceicyclus
GGCGGGGTTGTCGATCTCCTCTTCGGGTCTGATTTCGGGTACGCCGACCGCGTCGGGGACGTTCAATGTGACCGTCACGGCGACCGACTCCACCAGCGCGTCCGGGTCCGCGTCGTTCACGTGGACGGTCAGCGGCGGCAGCGGCGGTGGTTTCCCGAGCGGTTATCACCGGCTGGTGGTCGCGAACGACAGCTTGTGCCTTGACGTGTACGGCAACACGGGCAACTCCGGTGCGGCGATCGACCAGTACACCTGCAACGGGCAGTCCAACCAGCAGTTCCAGTTCGTGCCCACCTCCGGCGGCTACGGCGAGATCCAGGCGCAGAACTCCGGCCAGGACGTGAGCGTCGCCAACTCCTCCACCGCCCAGGGCACCCCGGACATCGTCCAGCAGCCGGTCAGCGGCTCGGCCGCGAGCCAGTGGCTGGCCCAGCAGCAGTCCGACGGCTCCTGGCAGTTCAAGAACCAGAACAGCGGCCTGTGCCTGGACGTCTACGGCAACGGCAGCAACACCGGCCAGCAACTGGACCAGTGGCCCTGCAAGAACGCCCCCGGCACCAACCAGGACTTCAACGTCCGCTGACGGGCCGAAGCACCGGCACAACAGCATCAACAGAGTCTGTCACGCCAGGCCGCGCAGCCTTGCCATCGCTGAACGCAGGCAAGGCTGCGCGTCGCATGCGAGCAGGGCGTCAGCCCGCGAGCGCAGGAACACAGCCCACGTGGTGGCGCTCATTCGGGGGGAGTGCATTGCGCCAGCGGTAGTACGCAGCAGCATGTCCACACCTGGAACGGCGCCGCTAACCAGACCTGGACGCACACCTCCACCGGCGCGCTGTCCGCGAGGTCTGCGCCGGGAGACGCCGATCCGTTGCCCGATCCGGTTCGGCGAAGGCTGACGCGACATCGCTGAAACTTTCCGCATCGCGCATAGCGGCATTGTGTCGGCTGGAAACCGTGTGTCCCTGAGGGGCGAGGTCAGATTCGATCCCCGCGCTCGATCCGACGAACCGGTTCGACCAGCTCGGCGACGCGGGACGTGTACATTCGCCAGGTATCTCGGCGGAGCGTGGCCTTAGCCGGTGAGCCCTAAGATGTCAGGTCACGCTGCGCTCAATCGGGTTCCCGACACCGTGCGCTGAGCGGCGTGTAACGCGCCGTTGACCCCTTGTGGCTTCGGCCGTAGTATCCCGTCGAGCTCAGTATGCGAATCGGTTCGACGGTCTCGGCAAAGCTCAGAAACGCGGAAGGCGCCCAGCCGGGAAGCGTGGCACGTCCTTTCCGCGGCCCGGCGGCGATCGACCAAAGCCAGGCAACAAAGTGTCTACCCACTCTTGACTTCGCTTCGGGCCGGATCACGGTCGGCGCCGCGCTCGCCGGCGGCCGGACGGAAGCAACGGCAACACAGAGGCTCACCCACAGCCGAGAGGCTTCCACCGACGGGCCGGACCGCTGCGTCCCGGCCGTACCGGCGGCGTCGCCGGGGAGAGGACAGCTCCATGTCGACATGGAATCCCGAAGCGGTCGTGAGAAGGATGCGGCGAAGGGCCGCAGTCCTGATCGCGGCGGTCGTCGGGCTCGCAACCGCGCTGATCCCGGCGGTCCCCGCCGCGGCCGCCACGGTGACTTTCACTCCTGGAGCCGCCTGGACGGATCAGAACGGAAAGCCGCTGCAGATGCACGGGCTCGGCATCGTCAAGGTCGGCGCCACGTGGTATGCCTTCGGCGAGGACAAGACCGGGGAGTCGGCTTCCAACACCTCGTTCCAGGACATACCGTGCTACAGCTCGACCGACCTGCACTCCTGGACGTATCAGAGTGTGGCGTTGGCGCGGCAGGGGAGTGGTGACCTCGGTCCTAATCGCATCGTCGAGCGTCCGAAGGTCATCTACAACGCCTCGACCGGCATGTACGTGATGTATCTGCACGTGGACAACTCCAGTTACACCGACAGAAGAGTCGGTGTCGCCGTCAGCAGTACGCCCTGCGGCCCGTACACCTATCGCGGCGGATTCTCGCCCCTCGGCAACCAGAGCCGCGACATCGGCCTGTTTCAGGACACCGACGGCTCGGCGTACCTGATGAGCGAGGACCCGAACGCCGGTCTGCGGATCTATCGGCTGTCCGCGGACTACCTCTCGGTGAGCAGCTCCGTCGCGCAGTTCCAGGACCTCGAAGCCCCCGCCATCGTCAAGGCCGGCGGCCGGTACTACCTGCTGGCTTCGCACCTGACCGGCTGGGGCACCAACGACAACGTCTACGCCAGCACGACCTCGCTCTCCGGGCCCTGGACCGGTTTCGGCGACTTCGCGCAGCCGGGAACGAACACGTACAACAGCCAGACCGCGAACATCATCACCGTGCAGGGATCCTCGGCAACGACGTACATTTACGCGGGCGATCGGTGGACGACCTCGAATCTCGGCACCTCACCGCTGATCTGGCTACCACTGACGATCTCAGGCAC
Source organism: Actinocrinis puniceicyclus (assembly GCF_018283645.1). Classification (GTDB taxonomy): domain Bacteria; phylum Actinomycetota; class Actinomycetes; order Streptomycetales; family Catenulisporaceae; genus Actinocrinis; species Actinocrinis puniceicyclus. The sequence continues at coordinate 2,468 of NZ_JAGSXH010000245.1, forward strand.
CACGGCGTCGGTCAGCTGGTACAACTCCTGGTCGCTCGACGTGACGGCTGGGACATGGTCGGCGAACAGCTCCGGACCGGTGGACGGCAGCACCCACTACCTGACCAGCGCCGGCAGCGGACTGGTCATGGATGTCAGCGGCGCGTCGACGGCGGATGGCGCCAAGGTCGTCCAGTGGAGCAATCACAGCGGCACCAACCAGCAATGGACGGTGCACAGCGTCTCCGGAAACATCTTCACGCTGGTCAACGTCAACAGCGGCAAGTGCCTTGAGGCGCCGAACCAGTCGACGACCCAGGGCGTCCAGCTCGACCAGGGAACCTGCAACGGCTCGACGAGCCAGCAATGGTCGGTGAACCCGGGCAACAACGGATATGCCCTAGTCAACGTACTGAGCGGCCTGTACGCCGACGTGTTCGGCGCGTCCACCTCCGCGGGCGCCGCGATCGACCAGTGGCCCGGGAACGGGGGCGCGAACCAGACCTGGAACTTCTCCTGACCAGCCGAGGCGACGCCGATTCGAAATCCAGTTCGGCATGAGACAAGCGCGTCGCGCGGACGCGCTGTCGCCAACCGGGGTCGGCCCGAAGGGGACACACGGCAACGCGACGTCATTGTCGACAACTCGATGGCAATGATCGCGCGCCGGCCCGGCAGACGCCGGCCGACCAGGCCGCCGATCCGGTGCTGGACGCGCTGACGTGGCGGCCCGCGATGGGGACTGTGTCGATAAAGGTGGGGACCAGTGGAGAGGACTGATTCCTATGACTATCGACGTTGTTGATGTGGAAGGTCCGGTTGTGGTAGAGAGCGCCGAGGCGATCACTACCATCGAGGCGGAGGCCGGGATGTCGGGAGCGGACCTGACGGACCTGCTCGATGCGCGGGCCATCGCACAGCTGGCCGAGCGGGCCAGGCA
>NZ_JAGSXH010000246.1 GCF_018283645.1 Actinocrinis puniceicyclus
TCTGATTCGGGACAGTCTTGGCGGACCGCCCTGATCTATCAGAGGTCTCGTTCTCTATGCGCGCTGCTCAACACGCCAGCACCGATCCGCTGGACAAGCACCCGGAATCCTTAACTTCGCGGCCTTGCTTCTTGCCCTGCAGCTTGCCCTTGGCCTTCGCGACGGCCATGCCCTCGCGGGTGCGCATGCGCAGCAGGTCGACCTCGAACTCGGCGAAGGTGGCCAGGATGTTGAAGAACATCTTGCCCATCGGGTCAGCAGGGTCGTAGAGCGAGCCGCCGAGCGAGAGTTTGACGCCGCGGGCGGCGAGCGAGTCGCCGATCTCGCGGGCGTCGGGAACGGAGCGGGCCAGCCGGTCCAGCTTCGGCACAACGAGGGTGTCGCCGGCCCGGACGGCGGCCAGAGCCTCGCGAAGTCCGGGCCGCTCGCGGTTCGTTCCCGTGAGCCCGTGGTCGAGGTAGACCCGGTCCTCGGCGACGCCGAGCTCGCGAAGCCGCTCGCGCTGGGCGGTGAGGTCCTGCTCGTCGGTGGAGCAACGCGCATAGCCGATGAGGATGGAGGTCACGGCGCCAAGCGTACGGTAAGCCCCGGTGATTGAGACATGTTCCGTACAGGTCTAATGAGACGACGTCGCGCCAGGTCGCGATCATCGCAGAGTCATGATCGGGACCGTCCGGTGGAGGTTCCCCTAACGGACAGCGTTCGCGGGGGTGAAGCGGCCGTCTTCGGGCTCGGGGAGGTACGCGGCGGGGATGCCGTAGCCGATCATGAAGTCGCGTTCCAGGTCGTACGCCTCCCGGCTGCGGGCGTAGTGGGTGAGGATGCCCAGGATCTGGCGGGCGGCGGCGGGATCGGTGCGGGCGGCCTGGAACCAGTCCTCGACGTCTTGGCGGGCCCGCTCCCAGGAGTCGCGCAGCATGTCGCGGACGGTGGCGCGCGCCTCGTCCGCCGGGCTGAGCCGGTCGCCGTCGTAGACGTGCTGGTCGGGTTGGCGGGTCAGTAGCCGAGCGTGCCGTAGGCGGTGATCTGCCCGTACCGGACGAGGTGCGCCGCGCACGCGGCGGCCTCCAGCATCGCCTCCTGGCGTGTCGCGTCGAGCGCCTCGTACGGCCGCCACACGCTCAGCCCCGCCCGGGGAGGCCATCCGATGGGGAGCCAGATCTGGTCCAGGGCCGCGGCCGAGCGCCGCCGGACGCGGGAGGTGGAGATGCTGATCTCGTCCAGCAGGGTGCGCAGCATCCGGAACCAGACCCCGACGTGCACCTGCCTGCGCGGCAGGGTGACCATGCCGCCCGATATCCCCTCGGTGGTGAGCCGGTCCAGGGCCAGGACGTGCCCGGGCGCCGGACGCAGCGGCGGCGGTGTTCCCCGGGCGGACGCGAACGCGATGTCCCCTGCGCTCTCCAGCCGGCAGCCATGCTCGGGGCAGCTGAGCATGAGCGGGACGGTGGCGAAAAGCGGTGTGCCGCGCTCGGGCTCGGCGGCACAGACGGGACACAGACGCCGCGCTGTCCTGCGGCGGGAGCGCTCGGCCGCAACCCAGGGCAGCCATCGGCCGACGGCGTTGGCGCCGGCTTCGCCGGGCAGAAGCAACACCGAGTCCTGCCGGACGAAGATGTGGAAGGCCTCGGCGCCGTGGTCTGCGTCGAGGGTGTCGGCCAGCCACGGCGTCCATCCGGCGAGCGTGGTCAGCCGCACCTCGCCCTCTGGCACGCCGGTGCGCTCGGCAAGGGCCTTGAGCAGCACGAAATGCCGCGGGCGAAGCCGGTGGTGAACATGTACGGCTGGAGCTGGAGCGCGCCGTCGAGCAGCCACAGCAGGCCGAGGACGCGTTGGGCGGTGCGGCGGGTGATGGGCACGGCGCGGGCCCTTTCAGGTCGTCGTCTGGCCCGGGCGAGCAGGTCCGCCGGATGGGGATCTCGCCGAGATCCTTTCTTGACGTTCACGCTAGGACGCCGGGGCCGGGGGTGCCGCGCGGGGTGGACCGACCGGGCCATGCCCACCCCGGCGCTGTCCAGCGGACGGGTGCTCGGTGGGGAATGCGCATGGGTGCATGGTCCGCTCGGGTGGTCTCGGTGACTGAGTGGGGTAGCGGCCGGAATCTACTGCGGGCGGCGGGGGTAGCCGGTTGCCCGGGTACGTACCCGTGTTTCGCAGCCCCGGCCGGCCGGCCGCCGGGGCTGCATCACTCGATCGATCGATCGATTCCGCAGAGAAACGGATTGGTATGAAGACCGCATTCAAGGCCGTGGCCCCGCTCGCGCTGCTCGCGCTGCCGGCGCTCACCTCGGGTACCGCTTTCGCTGACGCCGCAGGTTCGACCACCTACACCGCGCAGCTTTCGCCGGTGCCGCTCAACAACCAGAACAGCGCGTCCGGCAGCCTCACCTTGTCGTTGAACGGCAGCACCGCCACGATCCACGAGCAGGTCTCGGGGTTGGCGGCCACGTTCATGAATGCCCCGTACCCGCACGTGCAGCACATCCACGGCGGCGCGATGGGCACCTGCCCGACCGCTTCGGCGGACACCAACGGCGACGGGGTGATCTCCACGGTCGAGGGCCAGCCGGCCTACGGCCCGATCCGGACCACCCTGTCGGTCACCGGAGACACCTCCCCGGCCGCGGGCACCGACCTGAAGATCGCGCCGTCGGGTGCGTCGTTCACCTACGACCGCACCATCACCCTGGATTCCGCGACCCTGGACTCGATCCACAAGGGCATCGCGGTGATCGTGGTGCACGGCCTAGACCCGGCCACCGCGCCGAAGGCCGCCTCCACCGAGAAGAGCGAACTGGTCCCCTCGCTGCCGCTGGCCGCCACCTCCCCCGCCCTGTGCGGCAAGCTCGTCGCGATGCCCACCGGAGCCGCGGCCACCGGAGGCGGCGCCTCCCAGCACACGGTCAACGGCGGTGAGCTCGCCGGCGGCGCCGGCATGCTGACCGCGGCCGGCGCCCTGCTGTTCCTGCGCCGCCGCCGGGCCCTCGGCAACCGCTGACGCCACCTCGGGCGCGAGTCGAAGATCAGCGCGCCCGAGCGGGCAGGGGCGCCGTCGCCGGTCTACCCCGGCAGGCGGTGCCCCTGCCCGAACCGTCCCCGGCAACAAGGCGAACACGCGGTACGAGGCGCGTTCCCGGGACACCCAGGAGAACCGAAAGTGATGCTCGCGCGCCGCGCGATGCGCGGAAACCGACTGCTCACCGTCGCGGCCATCGTCCTTTCCGCCGGCGGGGCCGGGCTGCTGGTGCGCGC
>NZ_JAGSXH010000247.1 GCF_018283645.1 Actinocrinis puniceicyclus
TGTTGAGCGTCAGTCTGTGTGAGGTTCCCGCGGGTCGGTGCCGACGTCCGGGCTGGTGATGGTCTGTGTGGGGGTCCTGGGTTTGCTTTCCGGCGGTCCGCGGCGTGACGGTGAGGATGTCCGTTTCGCGAAGCGACGGCCTTCCCGTCATCTGGCGAGATTCCCGGGAAGGCCGTCTTGGTGCTTGGAGGCACCTGGTGGTCACCGTAGATGACGATGTTCGTCGTGTTGAAACCTCCCTGGTCACAGGCCGGATCTTTGGGCCGTGCGGGCACCGGCTCTCGCCGTGGGGCTGGGCGCGGGAGCGTGTGGTGCGGGGTGAGGAAGACGAGCGTGTGCGGGTGCGTCCGCGGCGGGGGCGGTGCCGGGTGTGCGCGGTGACGCACGTGTTGCTGCCGGTGGCGCTGCTGGGCCGGCGCAAGGATACGGCGGCGGTGATCTGGGCGGGGCTGGTCGCGGCGGCGGCCGGGGCCGGGCATCGGCGGGTCGCGGACCTGCTGGGCCGTCCGGCCGGGACGGTCCGGGGGTGGCTGCGCCGGTTCGCGCTGCGGGCCGAGGAGATCCGGCGGGTGTTCACGGTGGTCGGGGTGGATCTGGATCTGGATCCGGTCCCGCCTGCTCCAGCCCTCTCGCCGAGCGCCGACGCGGTCGCGGCGGTGTTGTTCGCCGTGGGGGCTGCCGGGCGGCGGTGGCCGGACGGCGGCCTCGTCGTGTCGCCGCCCAGGGTCGCGGTCTCGGTGACCTCCGGTGGCCTGCTTGCTCCGCCCGCCTGGCCGATGTCGATCAACACGAGCCGCCTCTGGCGGCAGATCCGCTGATCAGCGACCCTTTCCCGGCATGCCATCTGCGGCTGCTGGAGAAGGAACGAGTCAAGGCCATGAGTTCTGCCGAGGACGAACACGCCCGGCGCCGGGAACGGGCGCAGGCGGTCGCGTTGTTCCGTTACACCCTGATCCGGGACGCTGCCGACGCGTCGGTCTCGCCGCGCGAACGCGGCAGGATGGTGCGCGCGATCGTCGCCGCCGAGCACCGGGGGCCGTTCGGCGGTCCGGTACGCATCTCGCGATCGAGCGTCGACCGGTGGATCGCGGCCTGGCGCGAGCGCGGCTTCGAGGCGTTGTTGCCGCCGGAACGCCAGGTCACCCCGCGCACGGATGCGGCTGTGCTGGCCATGGCCAAGGCGCTCAAGGCGGAGAACCCGGAGCGCACCGCCGCGCAGGTGGCCAGGATCCTGAGAGCCTCCACCGGGTCGGCGCCGTCGGAGCGCACGTTGCAGCGCCTGTTCGTCCGCGAAGAGTTGGCCGGGCGCACCCGGCCGCCGGCCACGGTGTTCGGCCGGTTCGAGGCGTTGCGGCCCAACGAACTGTGGGTCGGGGACGCACTGCACGCGGTGCACATCGGCGGTCGTAAGACCTACCTCTTCGCTTTCCTGGACGATCATTCAAGGGCCGTGGTCGGGCACCGGTTCGGGTTCGCCGAGGACTCGGTGCGCCTGGCCGCCGCGCTGCGCCCCGCTTTGGCCGCCCGCGGCATCCCCGAGAGCGTGTACGTCGATAATGGAAGTGCATTTATAGACGCAGCCTTACTCCGGTCGTGCGCCAGCCTCGGGATCAAGCTCGTGCACTCCACCCCGGGCCGCCCGCAGGGCAGAGGCAAGATCGAACGCTTTTTCCGCAGCGTCCGCGACCAGTTCCTGGTCGAGGTCACCGGCACCCGGCCCGACCTTGACGGCACCACCGAGCAGGGCCGGCACTTCGTCGGAGACCTGCAGGAACTCAATACCCTGTTCACCGCCTGGGTCGAGCGGGTCTACCACCGGCAGATACATTCCGAGACCGGGCAGGCCCCGATCGACCGCTACGCCGCCGGTTCGCCGGTGCGTCACGCCGGGCCCGGGGCGCTGCGCGAGGCGTTTTTGTGGTCGGCGCGCAGGAAGGTCACGAAGGTCGCCACCGTGTCCTTGCATAACAACTCCTACGAGGTGGACCACCTGCTGGCCGGGATGGTCGTGGAATTGCTGTTCGACCCGTTCGACCTGACGGTGATCGAGGTCCGGCACGACGGGATACCGGTCGGGACCGCGATCCCGCAGATCATCGCCCGCCATGCCCACCCCAAAGCCCGGCCGGAGGCCCCCGAGGCCCCGCCGACGGCGGCGACCGGGATCGACTACACCGCGCTGATCGCCGCCGAACACCAGGCGCACCTGGCCGCGGCGCATCTGAGCTATGCCGACCTCGCCGCCGGCGAGGCAGGACGCGAACACGAGGGCGAGGAGCGCGCGTGAGCATCGAGAAGCTGCAGGCGCACTGGGGATTCACCGCGATGCCCTTCCGCCGGGACCTGCCGGCCGCCTCGCTGCTGCGGTTCGCCGCACACGCCGAGGCCGCGGCCCGCACCCGGTGGCTGATCGACCAGCACGCGTTCGGGGTGCTGACCGGGGAGGTCGGCGCGGGCAAGACCGCCGCCGCCCGCGCGGCGACAGCAGGCCTGGACGCCTCCCGCCACACCCTGGTCTATCTGCCGAATCCCGCGGTCGGCGCGAGAGGGATCTACAACGCGATCGTGACCGCGCTCGGGGAGACCCCCAGGTTCCACTACAGCTCCCTGATCCCGCAGGCCGCCGACGTACTGGCCGCGGAAAGCGCGGAGCGGGGACGCCAGGTCGTCTTGATCATCGATGAGGCGCACCTGATGGACACCGGACAGCTCGAGGCCGTCAGGCTCCTGACGAACGCGGATATGGACTCCCGCTCACCGCTGGCCTGCCTGCTGATCGGCCAGCCCACGCTGCGCCGACGGATCAAACTCGGGGCGTTCGCCGCCCTGGACCAGCGGATCACGCTGCGCTACGCGATGCCCGGAATGAGCGAGAAGGAGACCAAAACCTACATCGCACACCACACCGCGCTGGCCGGACGAGCCGACACCCTCTTCTCCGACGACGCCGCCGCGCTGATCCACCAGAACTCCCGCGGTCTGCCCAGAGCGGTCAACAACCTCGCAGTCGCCGCGCTGATCGCCGCCTTCGCCGCCGGGAAGTCCATCGTCGACGAGTCCTCCGCCCGCGCCGCTGTCACCGAGGTCGCCACCGACTGACCGGCAACGGCAGCGACACACTGACGATCCCACCGACACCGTGAGCACCAACGCCCTGCCCGGCTGACCCCGGGCAGGGCGTTTCCGTCACCATGCGGCCCCAGCATCGATGCCGCCGACATCCTCATCTTCAACGTCGGGCAACA
>NZ_JAGSXH010000248.1 GCF_018283645.1 Actinocrinis puniceicyclus
GGTTCTTCGTCAACACGGTGGTGTTGCGTACGGATCTGTCCGGTGATCCGTCGTTCGTGCAGGTGCTTGAGCGGGTGCGTGCCGTGGTGCTGGGGGCGCTCTCGCATCAGGATGCTCCGTTCGACCAGGTGGTTGAGCGGCTCAACCCGGTGCGTGACGCTTCCACCTCCCCGCTCTTCCAGGTCATGTTCACCACCGACGGCAACGCCGACGGCGCGGCCCGCGCGGTGGCGCTGCGCGGCCTCGAATCCGAGCCGTATCCGGCCGGAGCAGAGGGCGCGCAGGTGGACCTCACCCTCGGCCTGCGCGAAGGCCCGGACGGGCTGGCCGGGGAACTCGAGTACAACGCGGACCTCTTCGACCGCAACACCGTCGAGCGCCTGGCCGGGCATCTCGGCGACCTGCTCGAGCAGATCGCGGCCCGGCCGCACGACCGGATCGGCGAGTACGCCATGGCGGCGGCCGGTGAGCAACGGGTCATCGGCTTGTGGAACAACACCCGGCGCAGCTACAACACGCGCACCGGCGTCGAGCAGCACTTCGAGCAGTACGCGGACCGCACCCCGGGCGCACCGTGCGTCGTCTGGGAGGGGCAGGAGCTGAGCTACGCCGATGTGGAACGGCGCGCGAACCAGATGGCGCACCTGCTGCGCGCGCACGGCGTCGGTCCCGAGGACCGCGTCGCCGTCTGCCTGAGCCGCGGCCCGGACACGGTCGTCGCGCCCCTGGCGGTGCTCAAGGCCGGCGCCGCATTCCTGCCCATGGACCCCGAACAGCCCCGGGCCCGGCTCGCCGCGATGCTCGCCGACGCCGATCCCATCGTCCTGCTCTGCGACAGCGCGGTAGCCGGCCGCGTTCCCGAAGGCCCGTGGCGGCAGATCGTCCTCGACGACCCGGCCGACCCGGCCGGCCTGGCACGCCAACCGGCTCACCGCCCCGAGCGCGACGTTCCCCCGTCCGCCCTCGCGTACATCATCCACACCTCCGGATCCACCGGCACGCCCAAGGGCGTGATGGTGACGCGCGGCGGCTTCGCCAACTTCCGCGAGTCCTGGGCGGCCTGGACGCGGCCGGAGACCCTCGACCGCTGGCTGACCGTCACCAGCCCGGCCTTCGACGCCTTCCTCGGCGACCTGGTGCGCAGCGTCACCTTCGGCGGCTGCCTGCTGCTGGGCGACCGCGCGCTGGCCCTCGCGCCCGACCTTCTCGCCGCCCGGCTCGCCGAGGAGCGGATCGTCGCCTTCGACACGGTCCCGGCCGTGCTCGCCAACCTCGTCGGACACCTCGCCGAGAGCGGCCTCACCCTGCCCGATCTCAAGCTTCTGATAGTTGGCGCGGACTCGTTCGGCATCGGCGACTGCGAGGCCGCCCTCAGCGTCCTCGGGCCGCGCACCCGCGTCGTCAACGCCTGGGGCGCGACCGAGACCTCCATCGACAGCACCCTGTTCGAGACCCGGCCCGGCGTCGAAACGGTCTCCGGCGTCGTGCCGATCGGCGGTCCGGTGGCCAACACCGCGGTGTACGTGCTCGACGAGCGCGGGCGGCCGGCCCCGATCGGAGTCCCCGGTGAGCTGTACGTCGGCGGCCAGGGAGTAGCGCGCGGCTACGCCGGACGCGCGGCGCTCACCGCGGACCGCTTCGTGCCCGACCCCCTCGGCAGCGAGCCGGGTGCGCGCCTCTACCGCACCGGCGACCGCGGACGGTGGCTGCCCGGCGGAGTCGTCGAATTCCTCGGCCGCGGCGACGACCAGGTCCAGATCCGCGGGCACCGGGTCGAGCCCGGCGAGATCGAGGCCGTCCTGCGCAGCCACCCCGATGTGGCGCAGTCCTACATCCTGCCGGTACGCGACGGCATCGCAGTGCACAAACTCGTCGCGTACGTCACGCCGAGTCCGGGAAGGACGCTCGACCACGACGCGCTGCGCAGGCACGTCGACGAATCGCTGCCCGCGTACATGCGCGTGTCAGCCTTCGTCGTCCTTGACCGGCTGCCGCGCACTCTGAGCGGAAAGGTGGACCGCGCCGCGCTGCCGAAGCCCAGTGCTGATTCGGCCGAGTCCGTGTCGAGCGGCGCCGCGGCGGGGCCGGCCACTTCGAAGGTGCTGCCGCGCGACCCGACCGAGCAGGCCCTCGCGGAAGTCTGGCAGCAGGTGCTCGGCCTCGACGCGCAGATCGGCGTGCACGAGGACTTCTTCGACCTCGGCGGGCACTCGCTGCTCGCCACCCGGGTCGTCTTCGCGGTGCGCAAGGCCCTGGGCGTGGAGATCCCGGTGCACACCGTCTTCGACGCGCCGACCGTCGCCGCGCTCGCCGCGCGCCTCGGGGCCGCCGCGCGGACCGGCCGGACTCAGCAGGCCGATGTCGAGCCCGCGGACCGCGGCGGGCCCCTTGCGCTCTCCTTCGCGCAGGAGCGCCTGCACTTCCTGTGGCGGATGGCGCCCGAATCCCCGGCGTACAACGCCCCGATCGCTCTGCGGCTGCGCGGCACGCTCTGCGCTGAGTCCCTGATCGCGGCGCTCTCCGGCGCAGTGGCCCGGCACGAGGTGCTGCGGACGCGGTACGTCGACGGCGACCAGGGCCCGCAGCAGGTCATCGACCCGGCCTCGCGGATCGCGCCGGCGCGGGTGGACGCGGACGAGGCCGACCTGCCCCGGCTCCTGCACGACGAGTGGGCGCGGCCCTTCGACCTGGCGGGCGGACCGGTGCTGCGCGCCACGCTCTTCCGGATCTCGGACGCAGAGCACGTACTCCTGCTCGTACTGCACCACATCGCGTACGACGGCTGGTCCGACGCGATCCTGTGGCAGGAGATCGTCGCGGGCTACCGCGCCGCGCTGCGCGGCGAAACGAGCGACCTGTCGCAGCCGGCCGAGTTGCCCGAGGTGCCCGAGGTGCCCGAGTTCCCCGAGCTCCCCGAGTTGCCGTTGCAGTACGCGGATTTCGCGTCGTGGCAGCGCAAGCAGAGCGCTGACGGTCAGTTCGCCGGCCAGCTGGACTACTGGGAGCGGCAGCTGGCCGAGGTGCCCGCGCTGGAGCTGCCGACCGACCGGCCGCGCCCTGCGGCACCCTCCTACGCCGCGGACCGCATCCTGCTCGACGTGCCTGAGGACCTCGTGCAGCGCCTTCGCTCGCTCGCCCAGACGACCGGCACCACCCCGTTCATGGTTCTGCTCGCGGCGTTTCAGGTGTTGCTGGGGCGGGTGTCGGGGTCGCGGGATGTGGC
>NZ_JAGSXH010000249.1 GCF_018283645.1 Actinocrinis puniceicyclus
AAGGGCACGACCGCGGGCACGAAGGTGATCGTCTACTCCTGCAACGGCCAGACCAACCAGCAGTGGAACCTCAACTCCAACGGCACCGTCACCGGTGTGCAGTCAGGGCTCTGCCTGGACGTGACCGGAGCCTCCACGGCGAACGGCGCCCTGGTCGAACTGTGGACCTGCAACGGCGGCAGCAACCAGCAATGGACCCTCGGCTGAGCAACGCCGTGCCAGGCATCTGACAGAAAGTCTCTGTGCGCGTCCGACCCGCGCGTTCGGATCCGCGGCGGCGGGCCCGCTGTTCGCCCGCCGCCGCGGATCTCCCGTTGATCCGGGCTCGTCAGGGCCCGTAAAACCGTCCGGAAGGTGACTTCACCATGCCCGCATCGCCATCCACGAATCCGTTCCGGCTCAGCCGCCGGCAGTTGCTGGCCGCCGGCGCCGGCGCGGCCACGACCTTCGGCCTGGTGCGTTTCGCGCCGGCCGCCGAGGCGACGGCCGGGCCGCAGAGCTACACCGCGAGCTGGTCGTCGGTCGACCAGCACCCGCCGGCGCCGACGTGGTTCCAGGACGCGAAGTTCGGCATCTACTACCACTGGGGCGCCTTCAGCGTCCCCGCGTTCAGCAACGAGTGGTACCCGCGCAACATGTACAACTCCGGATCCGTCGAGAACCAGCACCACATCGCCACCTACGGCGACCCCTCGGTGTGGCCGTACAACTTCTTCATCGACGGCGGCTACGACAAGTCCGGCCACTTCGTGCAGTTCGCCCCCAAGCTCGTCTCCCAGGGCGGCAGCTGGGATCCGAACGCCTGGGCGACGCTGTTCAAGAACTCCGGCGCGAGGTTCGCCGGTCCCGTCGCCGAGCACCACGACGGGTTCTCGATGTGGAACAGCGCGTCCAATCCGTGGAACTCGGTCGCGCACGGACCGAAGCTGGACCTGCTCGCGCAGCACGCGCAGGCGATCCGCGGGCAGGGCCTGAAGTTCATGTGCTCGCTGCACCACGCCTACCACTTCAACGGCTACTACCAGTACGTGCCCTACCAGTCCGACCCGAACCTGCGCATCCTGTTCGGACAGCAGGGCAGCACGGCGGAGAACCTGCTCTGGTACAACAAGCTGCACGAGGTGGTCAACGGCTACCAGCCGGACCTGATCTACCAGGACTTCGACCTGAACCTGGTGCAGGAGAACTACCGGTTGCAGTTCCTCGCGGACTACTACAACGCCGCGGTCTCCTGGAACAAGGACGTCGTCGCGACGTACAAGGACGGGTTCGACAACAAGGGAGAGGTCTACGACTACGAGCGCGGCGGCCCCGGCGGCCTGCTGACTCCGTACTGGGAGACCGACGACGCGATCTCTCCGTCCAGTTGGTGCTACACGACCGGGATGGGCTACTACACGACGCAGGCCATGCTGCACGCGCTGATCGACCGGGTCAGCAAGGGCGGCACGATGCTGCTGAACATCTCCCCGATGGCGGACGGCACCATACCCTCCGGGCAGCAGAGCCTGCTGTTGGGCATCGGAGACTGGCTCGGCCGCTTCGGCGAGGCGATCTACGCCACCCGCTCGTGGACCACGTACGGCGAGGGGCCCACCGCGATGGGCGGCGGCTCGTTCACCGGTCCGCGGGCCGGCACCCCGCAGGACATCCGCTTCACCCGCAGCCAGGACAACACCATCCTGTACGCCACCGCGCTGGGCTGGCAGGGCGGCACGATGACGATCACGACGCTGAACTCGAACCAGTTCAACGTGAGCAGCCTCGTGTCGGCCCAACTGCTGAACAACTCCGCGGGCGGCTACATCAACCTGCCCAAGCCGACCCAGGACAGCGGCGGACTGCACTTCGCCATGCCCTCCTCCACCGCTCCATTCAGTGCCCTGGCATACACCGTCAAGCTCACCTTCTCCGGGCAGATTCCCGCGCTCGGCTCCGGCGGCGGCACGGGTGGTATCCCCACCGGGTGGACGAAGATCGCCAACGTGACCTCGGGGATGGTGCTGGACAGCGGCGGAAACGTGGCGTCGGGATCGAATCTCAAGCAGTGGAACTACGACGGCAGCACGAATCTGCAGTGGCAGTTCGTGAGCCTGGGCAACGGCTACTACCGGATCGTGAACAACACGAACGGCATGGTGGCGGACAGCTGGGGCGACACGACGAACGGCGCGCCGGCGCGGCAGACGACCTGGAACGGCGGCAACAACCAGCAGTGGCGCCTGAACAGCGTCGGCAACGGCCGTTACCAGATCATCAACCGCGGCACCGGCACCGCGCTCGACGGCGCGGGCAGCACCACACAGGGCGCGACCACGGTGCTGTGGACGCCGAACTCGAGCACCAACAACGAGTGGACCATCGCCGCGGTCTGATCCGCGGCTGATCCAGTCAGCGTCGAGCGGGCGGACCGCGAACCGGGGCGCGGTCCGCCCGCTGCACAGTGCCTACGGGGGCTGACTGCCATCGCCTGCGCGGAAAGGCGTCTTGAGGCGTTCGCGGTTTGCAGCACGACCTGCCGGACTTCGAGTTCCGGGCGGTCGGACCACGGAAGATCGGCCGGGCCGGGGCGGCAGGGTGGCGTCTGAAGGGTTGCCGCCCCGGCGTCGGTGCCGTGGGTTACCAGAGGTCGTTGATCAAGCGGAGACAGCGGCTCAGCCGAGGGTCCATTGCTGGTTGCTGCCGCCGTTGCAGGTCCACAGTTCGACCAGGGCGCCGTTCGCCGTGGAGGCTCCGGTCACGTCCAGGCAGAGTCCTGACTGCACACCGGTGACGGTGCCGTTGGAGTTGAGGTTCCACTGCTGGTTGGTCTGGCCGTTGCAGGAGTAGACGATCACCTTCGTGCCTGCGGTGGTGCCCTTGCCGTTCGCGTCCAGGCACAGGGTGCTGCCGCCCACGCTGAGGGTCAGCTCGTTGGAAGAGTTGTGCGTCCAGGTCTGGTTCGCGGCACCGTTGCAGGTGTAGATCTGCTGCTGGGTGCCCAGCGTCGTGGTGCTGTTCGGGTCGTCCAGGCACTTGCCCGCACCCACCGCGTGCAACGCACCCGTGCTACCACCACCGGTGCTGCCGCCGCCGCCGCCGTAACCCGCCGCGACGATGTTGGCCTGCACGGCGTTGTCGGTGGCGTCGGAGGGATAGCCGGCCGTGACCGCCCCCTCGTAGAACGTGCCCTGGCTCAGATTCGTGTTGGTCGCGCAGCAGTCGCCGCCACTAC
>NZ_JAGSXH010000024.1 GCF_018283645.1 Actinocrinis puniceicyclus
GTGTGGGGTTCGGGCTGGGTAGCGCAGTCGCGGTGTCCACGGGGCCGCCATTCGCGCAGGAGCTGCCGGTTACCGAGTCGAGCAAGTCCAGCGCGGTGACCTGGTTGCCGCACACGTTGACGGGAATGTTGACAGGGATCTGAATCACGTCGCCGGAAGCGGTTCCGGACGAGCCGGACGAGCCGGACGAGCCGCCCGTCGCCGAGGTCGACCCGCCGCCGGTGGCGCATGTGCTGCCCTGATCGCCGTCGCCGGCGCTGACGAGGCCGGCTTGATTGCCGCACACGTTTACCGGTGCGTTGATCGGGATCTGGATCAGATTGCCGGAGGCGACGCCGTGGGAGAGCGAGGTCTCGCCGGCCGCCGTCGTGTCGGCGTGCGCGCCGGCCATTCCCAGGCCGGTCATCATCAGGCCACCCGTCATTCCGAGCATGAGGCGGCGTTTCGTCGAAGAATGCATGCGTGAAAACCCCAGGGTCGCCTTGAGAGCCAGTACGGCTTCGGAGTCGGCGCAGCTCGGCGGGCCGGATGTCGATCGCGGGCGCCGAAACCCGCTGCGTCGCCCTGGGAACGAGGTACGAAAGTCAGGGTTACCGGAAATCTTACGAATCCTGCGGATGAGTGAATTTCGACGCTGCGATACAACCATCCGGAGATCTGATGGCTGGTCAGCGAGGTCGACCTGACTCGCATGACCGCGTGTTGCGGCTCGCGGCCTCAGGATCGCGGTGACGTGGGACGGGAACGGGGCGTCAGCCGGATGACGGGCAGTTCCCGGTCGGTTCTGTGCTGGAACCAGGCGAATTGGGGTGCGGCGGTGGTTATCTGCTGCCAGGCTTGCGCGCGCTCCGCGCCGTGGAGCTGTACGGCGGTCACCGCGACCTGGCGGCCTTCGATGCCGATCCGGACTTTGTCGGGTCGGGCGGCGATGTTGTAGTACCAGGCCGGGTTCGTCGCCGTGCCGCCCGCTGCCGCTACGATCAGCCAGCTGCCGTTGCCGCCGGGGAAGCCGCCGACCGGGGTTGTGCGCTCGGCGCCGCTGCGGTGGCCGACGGTGGTCAGGACCAGGGTGTCGCAACCCATCAGCCTGCGATATGCCCTGTGCCCGATCCGGTTCATCACCAGCTTGTCGAGCCGCCGCCGGATCGGTCTCGGCGTTCGGCGGCCCCCGCGGGCTCCGGCGCGTGTGTCGAAACCGGCGCGCTCCGCGGTGATCTGTATGTCGTCCGTCTCGGCGGCGGCCGGGAGGTGCGCCGACCCGGTCGGCTCGTCGGCTGAGTCGAGCAGCCGCTCTTCAGGTGCCCCGTGGTGGGAATTGCGTTTCATCGGCCTCGCCGCCGTCCGACCGTGGACTCATCTCGCCAGCTCACAACATGATCAATGTAGCGGCGGCCGGGACGGCGCAGCAGAGCTGAAGGTCCCGGGCCGCCCGCCTGTCTGTTCTGGCGACCGCTTGGGCTTGCGCTTGACGCAGCGTCAACGCCTAGCGTCGCGGTTGAAGGAGGATGAACCCTGTGAGCTGGACTATCGCACAGGTTGCCCGCCTGTCTCGGATCACGACCCGGACGTTGCGGCATTACGACGCGATCGGTCTGCTGCGTCCGGCCGGTACTGGACCGGGCGGTGTGCGTATGTACGAGCGCGAGCAGTTGTTGCGGTTGCAACGGATCCTGTTGCTGCGGGATCTCGGTCTTGGACTCGACGCGATCGCCTCGGTGATCGATGACCAGGACCGGCGCGGCACGCGCGAGGTGCTCGGTCGGCACCGGGCTTGGCTGTTGGCGGAGAGCGAACGGCTGGCGCGGCTGGCCGGCACGGTCCAGCTCACGATCGACGAACTGTCAGGAGGAGCACAGATGGATGTCGAGGAGCTGTTCGAGGGTTTCGACCCGGCGCGTTACGAGAGGGAGGTGGAGCAGCGGTGGCCGCTGGCCGCTGCCGAGTCGCGTCGGCGTACTGGGGACTGGAGTCGGCGGGAGTTCGCGGGTGCCGCGCAGCGCGGGGTGGACTTGGCGCGGCGCTTCGCCGGGTTTGCGGCGGGGTCGGTGCCGGTCGACGACGCTCGCACGCAGGAGGCTGTTGCGGAGCACTATCAGTGGGTTTGTCTGTTCTGGACGCCTGACGCGGCCGCGTATCGGGGGCTCGGTGAGATGTATGTGGCCGACGAGCGGTTCCGGCAGTATTACGACAAGCACGGTCGGGGTACTGCGCAGTACGTGTGCGACGCGATGGCAGTGTACGCGGCGGCGAACCTGCCATAGCTGCGGCGGGACGTGAAGCGGCGCTGAGCCTGACGCGGCTTCGGGTTCGGCGCGTCGGGGGTCGTCCGAGCGGAAAACCGGCTAGCGTAGACAGCTAAGAAGAGAAACACTCGAATGAGCGACCCGTCGACGGGGCATTACTCGCGTGTCACGTAGTGAGTCTTGCGCCGTTCGGGGAAGGCTCGGCGTGGCGGATTGACAGCTTACTCCGGAAGGGAGGCGTGCGATGGCTTCGAGCCGCAGGGCGACCGCCCCGCATCTTGTGCCGGTCGACGACGGCGAGCGGTGGTACGGCGAGGAGCTTGGTGCGCAGCCCGGCTACCGGATCGCTACCGTGCGCCCGCAGAGTTTCACCGACGCGAAGGTGATCGGTGAGTATTTCCGGGACGGCATTCCGGTGATCATGAACTTGGCGGATCTTGAGGAGGCGGACGCGAAGCGGATCGTCGACTTCGCTTCGGGTTTGATCTTCTCGCTGCGTGGCGGGATAGAGCGGGTGGCCTCTCGGGTCTTCTTGCTTTCGCCGCAGGGCACCGAGCTGATGGATGGCGCGCAGAGCCCGTCTGCGGATCCTGGGTTCTTCAACCAGGACTGAGCCTGTCGGCCGTGGGGTCCGGTTGCGGTAGCAGCAGCCGGGTTGAGTGACGGCTTCGACTGTGTGGGCCGTCGGCTGCGCGAAGCTTTGAATGGTTTCGCGTAGTCGGCGGCCCCTTGGTGTTTTGCGCGCGGCCGCTGCGTGCCGCTGCCTGCTGCTGGGCTCTGCTGACCGCCGCGTTACGGAGTCTGGTTCGGGTGCTGCGGATAGTGAGGCTGTTGAGGGTACGGGTTCTGCTGCTGGTAGGGGTTTTGCTGCTGGTACGGGTTCTGTTGCTGGTAGGGCGGCTGGTATCCGCCGCCGTATTGGCCTGGCCCGGTGGGTGGTTTCGGGCCGCGCCGGGCGAGCAGGATGATCAGCAGGATGACGGCGAGTATGACGATGACACCGATGACGATGCCGATGATCAGGCCGGTGTGGGATGACGTGCTCGCTGGTGCTGTCTCGGTGCTGGGCGCGGTGGTGGGGTTTGCCGCGCCGGTGCCGGCGGTGGAACTGGAGCCTGGGCTCGCGCCTGCGCCGCCTGAAGCGAGCAGCGGGTTCGAGGTGTCGGATGGCGCGGGCGCTTGCAGGGCTTTGAGGGGGTCGATCACGCCGTAGCCGTATTGGTCGCTGTGCTGGCCGGCGGTTTGTCCCGCACCGGGGTCGGCGGTGGCTATGAGGTCGCGGATGACCTGGCCGGCGGTCCAGCCGGGGTGTGCGCTGCGGATGAGCGCGGCCGCCGCTGAAACGTACGCGGTGGCTTCCGACGTGCCTGATTCGGTGCCTTGCTCATTGAGATTGTTATCCCTGAAGATATCCACGCCGGGCGCAGTGACTACAACCTGGCTGCCCACATTAGAGCGCTGCCAGATCCGGCCTCCCTGATCGACAGCGCCCACAGCGACCACGCCCGGATAGGCTGCGGGATAATCGACTGAACTCGCCGACTCGTTTCCAGTAGCCGCGACCACGACAACATTCGAATCTATCGCTTGAGTGATGGCAGCTTGGACGGTGGGGTCTGGCACAGCGCTGTTGAGCGAAAGATTGATTACGCCCACGTGCTGCTGCACGGCGAATTGAATGCCTGCGGCAAGTTCTTGTGCGGTGAAGCCACCGGCACCGGTCATCACCCGCACCGGAAGGATCTTTGCCTCAGGAGCCAGGCCAGTCACATTGGTGCCGCTGCCGACGATGACTGACGCCATGCCAGTTCCGTGGCCCGAGCTGTCTGTATCGGTCGTTCCGTTGCCACTACTCGTGGCTCCTTGGGAGAAATCAGCGCCGGAGAGGACCTGGCCATTCAGATCGGGGATCGAGGCGACACCGGAGTCCAGGACTGCGACGGTGACGTTCGCACCCTTTGAGATCTGCCAGTCCTGGGATGCCTTGAGATATCCCAGCGCCCACTGTTGGCTCGAAAATGCCTGTGCGGGGCTCGCGGTGACCGCAGGAAGAGCGAGCAGCGCTGCCGCGATGGCCGCGCTGCCCGCACGCCTCAGTGCAGCCTTTTTCGGCTGCCTCGTACGCAAAACTACTCGATGACCGGCGGGGCTACTCGTTGTGCGCTCTGCCACCATTCCGGGTCTTCCTT
Source organism: Actinocrinis puniceicyclus (assembly GCF_018283645.1). GTDB lineage: Bacteria > Actinomycetota > Actinomycetes > Streptomycetales > Catenulisporaceae > Actinocrinis > Actinocrinis puniceicyclus. The sequence goes on from NZ_JAGSXH010000024.1 coordinate 4,433, forward strand.
CAGATAATCAGGGCGCTCACGGCGCTCCTCGTCCTCATCGCGACTGACGCCACGCCGGCCAATGCCCTGCGTCATGTGCAGCGGGTTGCCATCGGCGTCCGTCGCCCCGTCGTACGCCGACGTTACCCGACCGGTGCCTGAGCCGCGTGCGCCGTCGTTGACCAACAGCGACTCGTTGCCGCCGATCGAGGGCTGCACCCACTCCTCGGGCGCTGATCCGGGCTCGTCGCCGCCGAAGAAGCGACCGCGCGAGTACCGCGAGGATCCGAGTTCTTCCTCACCCGATGCCCCGCCTCCCTGCCGACCGCCGCCCATGCCGCGCAGACCGGCCTGACCCTCGCCGGACGCCGAACTTCCGGCACCACCGCCGAGGCGGCCGCCCATCGGCGCTTCCTCGCCGCCCAGTTCGCTCCCGCCGAGGCCGGCACCGTTGCGGCGCGCGGCGCCACCGGATTCGCTGCCGAAACCGTCTTCGCCGAACACGTTCGATGAGTTGAACTTGGACGTGCGGCCGGCACCGTTCTCCTCGCCCGCGCCGCCGCCGAACAGGCTCTCGCCGCCAAGCCCACCGGGCTTGTTCGACTCCTCTGGCGGAGGCAGTGGCAGACCGGCGCCGGGAATACCCATGATCGGTCCCGGAGTCGTGGTGGTCGTTCCGGTTGCGACGTTCTCGATCCCGGGCGGGGCCGAACTCGGCGGCGAGGTGAGCGGTCCCACGTGCTGCACGGACGTGCCGCCATCGTGGAAGACACCCCCGGAAACGCTGCCACCGACGCTCGACTGGTGTGTCGCCGTGCCACCGCCAGTTGTGGAACGACCGCTGTAGGTGTAGCTGCTGGCGGAGCTTGGGCCGCTGTAAGCGCCGCTGCCGAGACTGAAAGCTCCAGTCGAAGGATTATTGGGCTGGAAGTGCCAGCCTTCGTGTCCGCCCCCTGCGATCGAACTCATGTTGTTCGCAGCGGAGTCGTAGCTGGTGGACAGCGAGTTGAGCACCTCTGCCGCCTGGTTGCGCGCGGCGGTGTTGTGCTGCTGAGCCTGCTGTACTGGATCGGTCCCGGTGAAGATGTCCGAGAACGTGTTCGTGATCCCGCTGAACAGGCCGCCGGAGGGCACCGGCTTCTCGCTGGGCACCCTCTGCATCGCGGCCTGCGCCGACGCGGCGGCCGACTGCGCCGTCTTCAGCTGCGAGATCGTGTTGTTGACCGTCGCGACGACGTTCTGCGCGTGATTCGACGTCTCCTTGAAGGTCTGGGTAGCCGCCGTCGCCGCATCACCGCTCCAGGCCGACTGAAGGGACGAATTCGCAGAATTGAGCGTGTCCACAATATTGTTCAGCGACGTGGCTACCTGCTGATAACCAGCGATCTGGTCACCGATCGCCCCCGGATCCAGCGCGGCGACCTGCTGCTTCGCCCAGGCGACACCGCCGTACTGCTTGATCGTGCCCTGGTTGAACTGATTCGGCATCCGACTGCCCTACTCCGCGTCTTCCGGTTCCGTCACGTTCCGTTCGTTCTGATCCGATACCAAACCGCGTCAGGTGCTCTTCTGCACCTGGGTCATGTCCAAGTGCAGGTTGTTCTCGGTCGTCGAGTACAACTGATGGGTCTTCTGGATCCGGTCGTGCAGATCACTGATCTTCTGATTCACCTCAGAGATCAAGCCGTAGATGGCCTGCTGCACCTGGCCGTTGGCCGAGTTCAGCCGCCAGGCCGCCTCAAGGCCGTCGTTCGTCAACCCGAAATTGGACGAGCCGTCACCCGACTCGGCGCGCTTGATGCCGCCCGGCGCCGCCGTCTGCTGAATGTCCGACGCCGTGTTGTTGTGAAAGGTGTTCACCGCGAGCGGGCTCGCCGGCGCCTGAAAGTGGTCCTGCAGCAGTGCCTGAAGCTTGGCACGGACCGCTTCAAGCTCCTCCAACTCGACTCTGAAGCTGCTACCCATGACGCCGTTTTCCCCTCGGTTCCCCTCGTGTTGAAACTGCTCGCGCCACCCGTCGCGACGCCTGGCGCGCCGTCTGGCGGGGACACCCTATCGAAGGGTACCGACATGGACTGCGCACGGCCACCGCTTCGACGCCGTAAGTTGGCGCGGCGGACCGGTACGGTTGACATCAGGCCGGCCCGTCGGCCCGAAAGGTCCACTGTGGCCACACCGCGCGCCGCGGTCCACCCGGTTTTCCCAGGCCCGCGGTTCAGGACGGAGGATCGCCATGTCGGCGCGAGCAGCCGAGCCCGCCCGTCGCTCGGACGGCTCACCGCGCTACAGCCGCCGTACCGCACTGCGGACTCTCGGTGCCGCGGCGGCAACGGCGACGACGGCCGGGGGCGTCGCGGGATGCGCGGCAGGAACGGGAACCGGAGGTGTACCCGCGGCGCCGTGGCAGGCCGCGGAGACCTCCCTGGACCCGTATTTTCCCGGACACGGCGCCGGAGGATTCCTCGTCAACCATTACGCGCTGGATCTGGCCTACGCGCAGGGCGCCGCACGGGTCGCCGGTACGGCCACAATCAGGGTTCTGCCCTATGAGGCACTCTCCGTGCTCAGCCTGGACCTGGCCGCCGGAATGACCGTCTTGTCCGTCCGGGCCGATGGCGCGGAAGCATCGTTCTCCAGGCAAGGCGACAAGCTGCACATCCGGCCGCGCTCTGTGCTGCCGAGCGGGCGGATGGCGCAGCTGGAGATCGCTTACTCCGGGCAGCCCGTGCCAAGCCGAATCGCCGGCGTCGGGCAAGTGGGCTGGCAGCCGACCGGCACAAGCGGAGCCGACGGTGTGCACGCGCAGGCGGGTGCGCAGCCTGGTGCGCAGGCAAGTGCACAGGCGGGTGCGGACATCGCCGTACTGTCGCTGCCCGTCGGCGCGCCCACGTGGTTCCCGTGCGCCGACCACCCGTCGCTCAAAGCCGCCTACGACATCGCGGTGACAGCGCCGACCGGGGTCCGCGTGCTCGCCAACGGGCGCCTCGTGGACAAGCGCCCACAGGACTTCGGTACCCGCTGGACCTACCGCCACGACGGGCCCATGGCGACATACCTGGCGACGATCGTGATCGGTGACCTCGTGATCGACACCTCGTCAGGTCCGGCCGGCATCCAGTTGCGGAACGCGTACCCCGAGCGTCTCGCCGCGCAGGCACGCATCGACCTCGGCAGGCAAAGCCAGATGCTCACCGTCTTCGCCTCGCTCTTCGGTCCGTACCCGTTCGACGTCTACGGAACCGCCGTGCTCGACGGCGTGCCCGGGCTCACCCCCGCGGGCCCGCTCGGCGGAGCCTACGCCGCACAGACGCTCGGCCTGCTCGACTCCTCACTGGTCGACGGTCGGCGCACGCAAGAGAGCCTGATCGCCCGCACCCTCGCAGCACAATGGTTCGGCGGCAGCGTGACAGTGAGCAAATGGACGGATATCTGGCTCAGCACGGCCTTCGCTCGATACGCGCAATGGGTCTGGCTGGAGAAGTCAGGGGGTGCTAGCGCCGACGCGGCCGCGCGCGCGGCGATCGGGCGGCTGCGTGCCCTCGCGCAAGACCTGGTCCTAGCCGACCCGGGAGCCGAGCGCATCCTGGACGAGCGGGTCGCCCTGCGCGGTGCCTGTTTCCTGCACGCGCTGCGGCTGACGATGGGGGACCAGACGTTCTTCCAACTGCTGCGGATCTGGTGCAACCGCAACCAGAGCGGCAACGCTCAGAGTGATGATTTCCTCCAACTGGTGCCGGCTGTCTACACCGCGCAGGACTTGACGCCGTTCATGCACGGCTGGGTCGACGCGGCGCCCTTGCCCGACTTGCCTTAGACCAGCCGTTCGATCTCGATTTAAGGCAAGGTCCGGTCACGATTCGGTGCCGGTGAGGGCCTCGGTGCGGCAGCCCGTGACCGGCGCTCGCTAGGATCAGCCGCTCACGTCTTGAATTCTTAGAGGGGGACATCGTGTCCGAACCATGGGGGCAGCAGCCGCAGCAATCCGGCGGCGACTGGTCGGTACCGCAAAGCGGTGGCGACTCCGGGTCGTTCGCGCCGCCGCCGGTCGATCCGCAGTACGGCGCGCCGCAGCAGCCGCAGCAGCCGTACGGGGCCCAGCCGCAGTACGGCGCCCCCCAGCAGCAGATGCCGCCGTACACGGACCAGGCGCAATACGGGGCTCAGCCGCAGTACGGCGCCCAGCCGCCCTACGGTGCTCCAGGCGGCTACGGCGGCTACATGCCGCCGGCGCAACAGACGAACGGATTCGCGGTAGCCGGATTCATCCTGTGCTTCACGGCGATCCTCGGCCTGATCTTCTCGATCCTCGGCCTCGTGCGGTCCGGCAAGGCCGGTGGCAAGGGCCGCGGGCTCTCCATCGCGGGACTGGTGCTCTCGCTGCTGTTCGGCATCGGCTACGGCGTCGGAATCGCGGCGGTCAGCAACAGCACCGCGCTCGACCCGGGCTGCACCTCGGCCGAGAGTTCCGTCACCTCCCTGCTCGACAGGTTGCAGACCGACAGCTCCAAAGTGAGCAACGACAGCAGCGACCAGACCGCGTTGCGGGCGGACCTGGCGACGTTCACCAATGACATCCAGACCCTGAAGACGGACCTTGACAACGCGCTCGCCAAGGCGCAGCACCAGTCGGTCAAAGACCGGATCCAGGCCATGGACACCGACCTGGGCACCGTGCTCAGCGGCCTCAAGGCGCTCCAGAACGGCGACACCAGCCAACTGAGCCAGTTCACCGCAGCCGCAGACCGCCTCCAGGGCGACGGCACGGCGATCGACGACATCTGCAGCAAGCTCTGACCCCTCCTCGCCGAGAGACAAGCAGGGCCGCCGCCGGCAGCACCGCCGGCAGCGGCCCTGCGCCGTTTCTCCCGCCCCGGCTGCACGAAGCCGGTTCATCCTCCGTTTCTGATTCCACGGCCGTCATCACTTTTCGGCCGCGTTTGGTTGCACGTGCTGGTGCACGGTGCGCGCGACTCATACGATCATCAATCGTTGTCTGTCGCTTATCCGGTTTAACGCAAAGGCAAAAAACAACATGGCGAACGACTCGAACGAAGCGCTCTCGCTGTTCGAGGTTCCCCCGGCCGAACCGGCCGGGAACGGGGACTACCCAGGCCACTGGGACGACCACACGACCCCTCCCGCGGACCGGGGCAACCCCCTGGCCCTGGCGGGAGCGGTCGTTTCGTTTCTGCCTCCGGTCGGGCTCGCGCTCAGCGCGATCGGGTTGCGCCGCTCTCGCTCGCGGCGAGGCGCCGGACGCACGGCGGCGCTGATCGGAATAACGCTCTCGCTCGTGCTCGGCGGCGTCGAAACCTACGTCGCAGCCACAGCCCCGCTACTGGACTCCGGCTGCCTCAACGCCAACACCGCGGCATCACGGCTCCGCGCCGTCCAAGCCGCACCCGGCGGCGACCTGAGTGCGCTCGCGGCTGAACTCGACGCGATACACACCACCCTCGACGGCGCCGCCGACAGCGCGGACAGCGCTCAGGTGCGTACCCGACTGCAACTTGTAGCCGGTGACCTCGAAGCGCTGTCGGTCGACATCACGAACGCGAAAGCGACGGGGGAGACGGGCCAACTGGTGACCGACGAGGCCAAACTGCAGGTGGACGGCACCGCGGCCGACTCATACTGCCACTCACTCTGACCGCGCGACAGCACTCTGATGAATCATCCGACGAGGCCGTGCCGGTACGCATAACGCACGGCTTGGGCGCGGTCACGCACACCGGCCTTTGCGAACAGATGGTTGATGTGTGTCTTGACCGTGGCTTCGGACACGAACAGTTGCGCGGCGATCTGCGCATTGGAACTGCCCGCCGCGATCAGGCGTAGCACTTCGATCTCACGCGCCGTCAGATTGTCCGGTCTCGACGATACGCTCTGCGCTGTCGCCATCGGCACCGGGCTGCTCGCGGCGGCCGCGGCAGAGACAAGCCTGCGCTGCACCGCGCCGTCGAGGACCGACTGACCGGCCGCGGCCGCGATCACGGCGCGGGCGATGTCCTCGCGCCCCGAGTCCTTGGTGAGATAGCCGAGCGCACCTGCCTGAAGTGCCCCGTGAATCGAGACGTCGTCAGCGTAAGTGGTCAGCACGACCACCCTCGTGCGCGGGTACTGTGCGGTGATCCGCGCAGTCGCCTCGATGCCGTCCATGACAGGCATGTGCAGGTCCATCAGCACCACGTCCGGATCCGTCGCCGCGACCGCGTCAAGCGTCTGCCTTCCGTCGCCCGCGGCGGCGACAACGGTGATCTGCGGATCGAGATCAAGCAGGGTGACCAGTCCGTCGCGCACCGCGGCCTGATCATCCGCGACGAGCACGCGGATCTGGGGCCTTTCCGAACCGGAGTCCACCGCTCCAGCCTAGTGTCCCGCGCCGGGACACCAGGCCGTGGTTGAGAAGTGGCGTCGCGGCCCCGCGAGGTTGCTCAAACCCGGCCTGGACCAGGGCGAGGCACCAAAGGCCGCGCGACGGCATCCGGCCGCTGAGTTCCAAGGGGCCGCGCGCTCGCCGGAATACGCAGGGCGACTCGCCAGCCGTCGCCGTGCGCGCCCGCGTCCAGACTGCCTCCGGCCAGCTCTGCGCGTTCCCTGAGGCCGGCCAGGCCGTAGCCACCGCCGGACGAGGCGAGCGCAGTGACCGGCGCGGTCGCGGCACCGTTGGTCACCGTCAGGACGGTTTCGCAAGCAGCGCACACCAGCGAGAGCTCGATCGGTGCGCCCGGGGCGTGCTTGCGCGCATTCGTCAGTGACTCCTGCGCGGTGCGGTACAGCGCCAGCGATGTGTCGGGCTGGAGATCAGCCGGTTCACGGTCCGCGACGACGGTGACGGACGCGCCGGTGTCCGACGCGTACGATTCGGCCAGCGCACGCAACAGCGTCCGCAGGGGCGGAGTGTCCTCACGCAGCGCAGCGATGGCCCGGCGCGTCTCAGTCAGGCCCTCGCGCGCGATGCGCCGCGCGCTGATCACATAATTGTGCGCCTTCTGCGGGTCGGTCCCGCTGCTCAGCAGCGCGTCGGCGGCTTCGAGCTGCACCGTCAGCGCGGAGAGGGAGTGCGCGAGCACATCGTGGATCTCGCGGGCGATACGGCCGCGCTCGGCCAGCGCCGCCGCGTGCGCCTGCTCGTCGTTCGCGCGGCGCGTCTCCGCCAGCAACTGCTCGGCGGTGGCAGCGCGCTGCGACTGGGCGTGCCGGCCGAGACCCAGGCCGTAGCACCCGAACAGCACACCGACATACCCGGCCGCGGTGCCCGGGTTCGCCCCGGACACCGCGGTGGTGACGAGCATGATCACGGAGAAGGTGAGGACGATGGTCAGCGAGAAGCGGACCCGGAAGCGCACGGACGCGGACATCGTGGCGGACGCCGGAAAGGTGACAGCGACCGACGGCAGGTCCAGCCCCGTGAGCAGCGCGCCGGCCGCGCCGAACACACACAGCGCGACGATCACGGCCCGCTCGCCGATCCGCTGCGGTGCGAGGTAGATCCCGGCGGACCAGACGACCCAGCCGGCAGCGCAGAACGCAAGCATCACGGCGGCGAGCAGTCCGACCCCGTGTGTGCCGAACTGCACGTGTTGACGCTGAGTCAGAGTGGCCCACAGGATGAATCCGAGCGCGGCCAACCGCGCCGGGAACATGCGGTACCTCGCCGGCACGGCACGGTGCTCGGTCGACCACTTCGCGGTCCAGTCGATCACGTCCGACACGGTAATACCCGTGGGCTGATCAGCGAAGTGTCTCGCGCGAACCGCCCGCCGACGACGAAAACGATCATCGTGGCCGCGATCGCGGTCTGCCCGCGTGTGGCTCCCGTGCTCATCTCCCGCTCCCCGATGCCTGCCGCGTGAAGGTACGGCTCGAAGTTAAGCGCGCGGGCGGCACGCCGGGATCAACCCGGGGGTTGGCTCCGGGTTGATCCTCGCAGTGAACGAAGTCGCGCCGGCCTCAATCCGACCGCGCTCGCCTGATCGAGGGCAGCGCGAGGAAACCCTCGGCGCGCGCATAGGCGACGCCGATGCGCGGAAGGTCGCTGGACCGGCCGTAGAGCACGAAACGCGGTTCCCAGATCGGGCGGTACTTGGCGTTCGCCCGGTACAACGATTCGAGCTGCCACCAGCGCGAGAAGAACAGCAACACCGCGCGCCACAGGCGCAGCACCGGCCCGGCGCCGAGCCGTGAACCGCGCTCGAAGACCGCCCGGAACATGGCGAAGTTCAGCGAGATCCGCTCGACGCCCACCTCGGCGGCCCGCTGGATCAACTCGATGACCATGTATTCGATCACGCCGTTGTCCGACGCCTTGTCCCGCCGCATCAGATCCAGCGACAGCCCCGAACTTCCCCAGGGCACGTAGGACAGCAGCGCGCACAGCCGGCCCTCGACGTCGTGGCACTCGACCATCACGCAGCGCCCGTCCGCCGCGTCGCCCAACCGGCCGAGCGCCATCGAGAATCCGCGCTCGCTCTCGCCGTACCGCCAGTGGTCCGCGGCCTTGATCAGCGCGGCGAACTCGTCTCTGGGAATGTCCTCGTGCCGGCGGACGCGCACCGTGTAACCGGCGCGCTTGACCCGGTTGTACGCCTGCCGTACTACGCGCATCGCCCGGCCCTCAAGGGTGAAGTCCGCGACCTCGACAACGGCCTCGTCGCCGAGCTCGAGCGCGGTGAGGCCGTGCCGTTGGTAGACCGTGCCGCCCTCCTCGCTCGCCCCGGCCACCGCCGGTGCCCACGCGTGTTGATACGCCTCGGTCAGCCATGCCTCGATCGCCCCCGGCCATGCCTCCGGGTCGCCGAGAGGGTCGCCAGACGCCAGGGATACGCCTCCTACGACGCGGTACGCGATCGCGGACTTGCCTGTCGGGGAAAAGACGACCGCCTTGTCCCGGCGCAGTGCGAAGTAGCCGAGCGAGTCGCGGTCCCCGTGTTTGTCGAGCAGTGCGCGCAGCCGCTCCTCGTCCTCGGGCGAGTGCAGCCAGCGCCCGCGTGGCGAACGGAAGAGCGAGTAGAGCGCCAGCAGGAACAGCGCGAGGCTCATCAGGTTGATGATGACGCCGACCCAGTGCGGCACCACCAGGCCGTCCGGACCCATGTCGTCCCCGGCGAGGGTCGCCACGCGGGCCAGGGTGTAGCCGATACGGTCGCCCAGGCTGGAGACGCCGAGCGACCCGAAGGTGCTGACCAGCAGCACCCCGATCGCCACCGCGGCCGCGCCGCCGCCGAGCAGCACCCCGGCGGCCAGCTTCGGATTGTTCCGATCGCCCTTCGCGTAGAACTCGCGGCGACCGCCCAGCAGCGCCAGCCACAACAGCAGCGTGAACCCGGTGGAGAACCAGTCGAACGGGTGGCCGCGGAACTGCGGGAAGATCATCGCATAGACGTAGAGCGCGGCGGTCGGCGTCAGCAGGACCATGTTGAAGATCCACGCCACGCGTTTACGCCGCCCCATCGTGACGGCCATGAACGCGGTGAAGGCGGCGGACGCGTACCCGGCGGTCAGCAGGTACGGCGTGAAGTAGTCGCCGGAATTGTGCCGGTGCACGGTGTTGCCGAAGGACACGAAGATCGCGCCGAGCAGATTCAGCAGCGCGGCGATCCGCAGGTACCAGACCGCGTAAACCGCCGAAGGACCGCGCAGCCGCCCGCCCAGCAGCCCCTTGCCCGGGGCCGGGGCGCAGTTGCCGCCCTTCCGGCCGGTAGACCGTTCCACAGTGCCCGCAGACATCCGCCGCTCGCGTCCCTTCGCTGTCCGATTCGTCCTTCTCATCCTGACGGACGGAGGCACCGCGACGCGAACCGCGCGGCACCGCGTCCGCCCGGCCGTGGCGGGGCCGGGCGAACGCGGTCGCGGGGCCTGTTCCGGCGGCCTGGATGGTCCAGCGACTTCCCGGCCAACGGCAACAAGCTCCCTCCGGAAAATGACGAGATGCTCGCCTGACCGGTTCCGGGCGAGTCGACACGTTGATGCTGCCGGACGCGTGGCTGCCGAGACCAGAGCGGTTGGCTGTCGAGCCGGTGAAGGCGACCTTGCCGACGCCCGACGGCTACAGCGGTCGGGCGGCGCGCAAGGCGGCGATGCCGAGTCCGGTCCCGGTGCCAGGATGGGCCCATGCAACTGCGCATCTTCACCGAGCCCCAGCAAGGCGCCACCTACGACACCCAGCTGACGATCGCCAAGGCCGCCGAAGACCTGGGCTTCGACGGCTTCTTCCGCTCGGACCACTACCTCAAGATGGGCGAGGTTTCCGGCCTGCCGGGACCGACGGACGCCTGGATCACCCTCGCCGGGCTGGCCCGCGAGACCTCCCGCATCCGGCTCGGCACCCTGGTGTCCCCGGCGACCTTCCGGCTGCCCGGCCCGCTGGCGATCCAGGTCGCGCAGGTCGACCGGATGTCCGGCGGCCGGGTCGAGCTGGGCCTGGGGACCGGATGGTTCGGCGAGGAACACGCGGCGTACGGGATCCCCTTCCCGGACAAGCGGTTCGAGCTGCTTGAAGAACAGCTGGCGATCGTCACCGGGCTCTGGGACACCCCGCAGGGGCAGACCTTCTCGTTCGCCGGCGAGCACTACCGGCTGGTGGACTCGCCCGCACTGCCGAAGCCGGCGCAGCGTCCGCACCCGCCGGTCATCGTGGGCGGCAGCGGCCCGACGCGCACCCCGCGCCTGGCCGCCCGCTACGCCGACGAGTTCAACGCGAACTTCTGCGACCTGCAGGAGACGGCCGCCAGCTTCGCGCGGGTGCGCGCCGCGACGGCGCAGTCGGGCCGGGACCCGGACTCACTCATCCTCTCCGCCGCCAGCACGACCGTCGTCGGCAAGGATGACGCAGAGGTGGCTCGGCGCGCTGAGGCGGCCGGGGTGCCCGTCGAGTGGCTGCGCGAGAAGGGCTACTACGGCACACCGGGCGAGGTGGTCGACACGCTCGGTCGCCTCAAGGAACTGGGCGCTACCCGGATCTACCTTCAGATCCGGGACCTGGCCGACCTGGACCACCTGGAGCTGATCGCCGCCGAGGTGGCGCCGCAGCTGGGCTGACGGACCGGCCGGACGGCCCGGCGAACGGCGCCGGGCCGGGCCGGGCCGAGATGATTCCGACAACCGTTGTCATTGTCATATCTCAATATACTGTTTCACCGGCTATGCTGTGGCGCATGAAGGTCGACCGCGCGCGCGACGGCGAGGGACACGAGGAAGACAAGCCCGATCGTGCCGGCCACGGCCACGGGCACGACCACGGGCACGACCACGGCGCGGCGGTCCGCGCGGACTCGGACCGCCGCTACCTGACCGCGGCGCTCGGGCTGATCCTCGCCTTCATGGCGGCCGAGGTGACCGCCGGGCTGTCCGCGCGCTCGCTGGCCCTGGTCTCGGACGCCGGGCACATGCTCACCGACGCCGCCTCGCTGGGCTTGGCACTGTTCGCCATGCGGCTGGCCGCCCGTCCGGCCAGCGGGCCGTGGACCTACGGCCTGCGCCGCGCGGAAATCCTCTCCGCGCAGGCCAACGGCATCACGCTGCTCGTACTCGTGGTCGTGTTCGGCGACGAGGCGGTGCGCCGGCTGATCGAGCCGCCGAACGTGGCCGGCGGCCTGGTCACCGCGACCGCGCTCGTCGGCATCGCGGTCAACGCGGCGGCCGCGCTGTTGATCAGCCGCGCGAACCGGACCAGCCTGAACGTGGAGGGCGCGTTCCAGCACATCCTCAGCGACGCCTGGGCCTTCCTCGCCACGGCCGTCTCCGGCATCGTCGTGCTGACCACCGGGTTCGACCGCGCCGACGCGATCGCCTCGCTCTTCGTCGCCGCGCTGATGGCGCGCGCCGGATACCGGCTGGTGCGCGACTCGTGGCGGATCTTCCTGGAAGGCGCGCCGGCGGGACTGGAGCCCGCACGGGTCGGCGCCGCGATGGCGGCCGATCCGCAGGTCTCCGAGGTGCACGACCTGCACGTGTGGACGATCACCTCGGGGTTCGCGGCGCTTTCGGCCCATGTGCTGGTCGTGCCGGGGGAGAACTGCCACGCGGTGCGCGGCCGGCTCCAGGAGTTGCTGCGGGAGAAGTTCGGGATCCAGCACACGACGCTCCAGGTCGACCACGCGCCGGAGGCCCTGCTCACGATCGAGCGCACCGCGCCGCGCAGCGAGCACTGACAGTCAACCCCCCCCGGACATAGTGCGTTGGGATGCACATCCGACTAATGTCACGGGTAAGTAACGCTTACGTGCGGCACTTGTCCGCGTGGCCGCCGTGGGAGAAAGTCGCAATGCCGGGTAGATCGGCGTACTCGCCCGATTGCTCCCGGCATCCGGCTTTTGTGCGTGCGGCGCGCGGGCCGCGGCACGCCGGAGCCCGTGCTTACCGGAGCAGAGAGGGGCGGAACGCTGATGGATCGCCATGGACGCCCGCCGGCCTCGGATGTTGAGGCCTGGCTCGCGCAGGAGCTGTCGTTCCTCTACGCCGTGGAGCGCAAGGTCCTGCGCCGCGCGGCCCTGGCTAGGCGCAGCCGCTGGCTGTGCGTGGCGTTGCTCGCCGTCGGAGTGTGCTGCTCCGCCTGGGCTGTGGTCGGCGCACTGGGTAAAGGCTGACGGGACAAAGGCCGGCTGGACGAAGGGCGAGGGAGTGAAAGCCGACCGGGCGGGAGTTGACGGTCCGTCGGTTTCGGCGCCCGGTAAGCGTTGTGCCCCACAAGAGCTAATCCGCAGCGACCGTGTATGTATCGGTGCTGCTCAGGGATGTTCTACTGACTCAACGTCAGATAGTCACCCGTACGGGCGCCTGACACATCCCCGATCCGTCGCATAAGGTCTCCCCGGCGGGACGGCGACGGTTCACGTTCACTCGGCCGAAAGCAGGCCGCCTTCTCGCGGGCAGCGCTCGTTCCACGCGTTGATCGCCGAATCACGATAGTCTGACGGCGGCCTGACCGGGCCACGGGGAACTTCGCTCTTCTCGCGAGGTGACCCGGGCTCGATTGTGGGGAACACTCTGCACGACAAGTGCGGATGCACGGTGCATCCGCAGGTACCGATCGCGCGATTGGTCCGGTTGTGTGGTTGCGTTGGCCTGACAACTGAATATACAGACTAGTACGACTCGCGAAGGCGACACAGCGACGGGCTCGCTGGGTCGGCAGCACGGATGAGGCCGCTGGGGAAGGCGCACCTCGTTCACAGACCGCCGACCGAAGGAGACACCGACGTGCCTACTCGTGGAGTCCTGTACATTCACTCCGCGCCCCGCGCGCTGTGCCCGCACGTCGAGTGGGCGGTCGCGGGGGTGCTGGGGGTGCGCGTGAGCCTGGATTGGGCCAGGCAACCCGCCGCACCCTCCACGTGGCGTGCCGAGCTGCCGTGGACCGCGGAGCCGGGCACCGCCACCCGGCTCGCCTCCGCGCTGCGCGGCTGGCAGCTGTTGCGTTTCGAGGTGACCGAGGAGCCTTCCTCCGGCGCCGAGGGGGAACGCTATTCCTCGACCCCTGATCTCGGGGTCTTCCACGCCGTGACCGGAGTGCACGGCGACATCATGGTCTCCGAGGACCGGCTGCGCGCCGCCATGCTGCGCGCCGGCCGCGGCGGCGACCTGGAGGCAGAACTGCAGAACCTGCTCGGCAAGCCCTGGGACGACGAGCTCGAACCCTTCCGCTGCGCCGGCGACGGAGCCCCGGTGCGCTGGCTGCACCAGGTCGTCTGACCGGATCAGCGCGGCGAGGGGTCGTGCAGCACGACCCAGCCGTCGCTCTGGAAGACCACCCGATACCCGGCCGACTCGAGACGCCGCACCTCGGCCTGTTGCGCCGCGACGTTCGTGAACGGATAAGAGGACCGCTGCACGTCCGCGACGATCCACGACGGCGCCGGGTAGGCTCGGTCGCCGGGCGGCCCCCACATCACCACCTTGTCGCGGCTGAGCAACTGCGGGCCGAGCTGCGTCGCCGCGGCCACGTAGACGCCGTCCGGAATCCGGGCGGCCGCCTGCTTCGCGGCCACGACGCTCGGAGCCGAGGTGTTCCAGAAGCTCGCCATGGTCATGTGATGCATCGGGTAGCGGGCGAACGTGTTCCACCCGTACCCGGCGACGTAGGCGGCGAAGGCCATCATCAGCGCGCTGATCGCCAGCGGATACCGGCCGGTGACGCGCGCCTCGATGCGTGCGACCGCGGGGCGGGCACGGCTCGCAACGAGCGAACGCGCACCCCGTCGTGCCGTGCCGCGCAGCGCGGCGACCGCGGGTTTGTCCTTGGCGCTGCGCCAGCTCCAGGCCAGCCACCGCGAGAGCCGCAGAGCTCCGTCCACACCGCCGCAGAAGATGATCGGAACCAGGAACGCGTTGTAATGGTAGGGCATCACCCAATAGAGCTGATTGACCGACAGGAACCGTTCCGCCACGAGCGGCACGGCCACCAGGCTGAGGGGGGAGAGCAGACACAGCCCGAGGACCGGCCACAGCAGCATCTCCAGTGTCTGCCGTTTGACCGGTGTGTTGATCAGAGTGTGCGCGGTGTGGGCCGGATCGGCCAGCATCGCGTGCAGCGCCGCCGACTGCGTCGGGCCGAACTCGGTGTAGGTGAAGTCGCGGTTGGGGCTGCCGCCGAAAGCCGGCAGCAGCACCTGGGCGACCAGCCACACCATGCCGAGGCCGATCGGCACCAGCGCCAGGAACCAGGCCCGGTCGCGCCGCCGCAGCGTGCCGAGCAGTAGCAGGGGCCGCCGGGCCGCCCGCCGCAGCAGCCGTGCCCAGTCCCGCAGGGTCGCGTCCTTGGCCGCGAGGTAGAGCCCGAAGAGCGCGACGACGAACCCCATGTCGTCCTTGACCCCGAGCAGCAGCAGGCTGATCAGCGCCGCCTGCCGCAGCCGCCCGGCGTGCGCCCGCTCGATCGCCCACATCAGGATCGGCAGTTCCAGGAACACCTCGTGGAACTCGAACCACAGCGCCATCTGCAGCGGCCAGGTGACCCCGTAGCCGATGACCACCAGATACGCGGACACCGTCGCGGCGGTACGGCCGAAGCGCCCGTCGTGCCCGAAGCGGGCGACCGCGCGGCGCGCGTAGATCCACAGCGGGATGATCGGCAGCGCGCTGAGCACCGCGGTCTCGATGAACAGGGTCTCGGGCCCGTCGTGGATCCAGTAGAAGGGCGCGAGCAGCACCAGCAGCGGAGTGAAGTGGTCGGACAACTGCAGGACTCCCGCGTCGCCGGGGCCGCGCAGCCCGATGAACGGGGAGTGCGGCCCCATGAAGTGCGCGTAGCCGGAGATCGCCTGGTCGTACTCGCCGACGTCGGCCAACCCGTCCTTGAGCGTGGCGTGCAGACCGAGCAGGTAGGCGCTGTAGAGCGTCGCGTAGATCGAAGCGATCGCGCCGACACCGAGCACGTGCGGCCAGCGGCGGCCCGTGCCGGTGGGCCTGCCTGACGCGGATTCGCCGCCGACTGCTGTTGGTGTACTCATGATGGCGGTCACCGCCGGCTCACCATTCCCGTGTCCAGGGCCCGGTTTCGGTGCGGCCCGGTCGTCCCGCGCCACGCCGACCGACCCTACCGCGAACCCGCGGGTGTTCCCCGCGCCGACCCGGCCGCGTGCCTCGATCCGGTGGACGGCGGATCCGGGCGGCACGCCCGGCCAAGACGGCGCGCGTCAGCCGGAGTTTCTCAGTACTGGTGCCCGTCGCTCTCGCCGGCGTCTTTGATGATCTGCCGGCCGCGTTCCGCCATCGTCTCGGCTATGGCCGCGGTCACACCTATCCGCTCGGCCAG
Organism: Actinocrinis puniceicyclus; assembly: GCF_018283645.1. Taxonomy (GTDB): domain Bacteria; phylum Actinomycetota; class Actinomycetes; order Streptomycetales; family Catenulisporaceae; genus Actinocrinis; species Actinocrinis puniceicyclus. The sequence goes on from NZ_JAGSXH010000024.1 coordinate 20,166, forward strand.
TTCGGCGTAGGTGATCCGGTCGAAGCGGCGCGGGTCGGTCAGTTCCGCCGCGGCGATGGCCTGATACGCGCCGGCGCGGTCCGCGGCCGCGCGAAAGGCCGTGTGCAGATCGGTGGCGCGCTCAAGCAACTCCGCGGCGTCGGTAATCTCGTCCAGCCCGAAGAACCGGTTGTCCTGCGACTCCTCGGCGACCGGCTCATACAGCAGCGGCACGGGGCGCGTGCGGGGTTGCTCCTTCACCGCGACAGTTTCTCACGGAGCGCCGCTCCCGTGGGGTTCTGTCAGGAGGGAATCGAGCAGCAGCGGTACCCGCGGCGGCGCGTCCAGCAGCAGATCGGCTCGCCCGCCGAGCGCCGCGCCGCGGCCCTCGGCGACTCCCACCGCGACGCGCACCGCGTGGAATCCCGGCCGCTCGGCGACCAGCCTGTCCAGCGCGGCGAAGGCCGGCAGGTCGCCCAGGTCGTCACCGAAGTACCAGGCCCCTGCCAGGCCCGCCGCGGCGCGCAGCACCACGGCGCCCTTGTCGGTCTCCACCGGGGGTTTGAGCTCCACCACCATCCGGCCGTGCTGCAGCAGCAGGCCGTCCGCCTCGGCCCGCGCGCCCGCCCACGCGTCGATCCGAGGTTCGAGATCCGGGTCGGCGCGGAAGTGCAGCGCGCAGGAGAGCCGCTTGTCCTCGATCAGCGCGCCCGGGAAGGCGGCCCGCGCGTCCGCGACGACCCGGGCGATCAGCGGGACGTACGATTCGGCCTCGGGCGAGGTCCGCACGCTCGCGCCGCCGTCCGCCGAGTATTCGAGTCCGTACAGGCCGTGCAACCGGAGGCCGGGCACCGCGCCGAGGCGCCCGGCGAGGAAGGCCACCGGCCGGGCGGAGACCACCGCGGTCACCGCGGCCCTGGCGGCGAGCGCGCTGAGGGCGGCGAGGACTCCGACGGCGGGCTGGACGCTCTGCGGATCCTGCTGGATCGGCGCGAGCGTGCCGTCGAAGTCGAAGAAGAAGCCGTATTCGCTCAGCCGGGCGGCGGTGCGGGTGGCGTTGGTGCCGGCCGGGACCATCGCCTCCGCGGCCGGTTCGGTGGCGTTCTCGCGCTGCTTGCTCGCGGCGTCGTCGCGCGCCGCTTCGTCATCCTTGGTCACCCGTCCAACCTGCCCGAGCCCGATGCCGGCACGCAAGCGCACCGCCGCACTCACCGGGCGCGGCGGCTGAACCGGCGCGGCGCTCGAACGACCTGAGCGGTTCAACGCAGGTCGCGCAACGCGAGCGTGGTCATCAGCAGTGCCACGCCGCGCGGCGTGGCCGGGTCCAGGCCGGTCAGTTCGGTCACCCGGGCCATCCGGTTGTCCACCGTGTTCGGGTGCAGGCCGAGCCGGGCGGCCGTGCGGCGCCGGTCGTAATCCTCCTGCAGGAACACCCGCAGCGTCTCCAGCAGGTCGGGGCGGCCGGCGAGCGGATCGAGCAGCCCGCCGAGCAGGTCGGCGCTCTCGTCATGCCGGGTCAGGTGGTACTCCAGCAGCACGTCCTGCAGTGCATAAACCCCGGGAGCGCGGCCGAGCGCGCAGACCAGACGCAGGATCTCGTCCGCCGTTCGCGCCGCCGCGCCGATCCACTCGGGCTGGACGGCGGCGCTCATCGCGACGTGTACCGGGCCGCCCCACGTGCGCGTCAGGCGGCGAACCAGGTCCTCGCCGATCGGCGGCGCGGGCTCGGCGCCGCCCGAAGCGGATCCGTGACGCGGCACGAGCACATGGCCGCCGCCGCGTTCAAGCAGCACCGGAACAAGGCCGCCGAAATGGGCGTCGATGGTTTCGTGCAGCCGGTGCAGCCGGCGGTGAACCGCCGCGTCGGCGGCGCCGTCGGCCGGCTCGCCGAAACTCAGCGCCAGCACGGTCGCGCCCTGGTCCAGCCCGAACTCGGCCAGCGCCGCCGGCTCCTTCGGCGCCACCCCGGCGACCAGGTCGCGAACCAGTTCGCGGCGGCGGTCCCCGCGCGCGGCGGCGAGCAGCGCCAACTCCTCCTCATAGGCGCGCGCCACCTCCGCGATCGCCTCGTCCTGGCTGACCAGCAACAACCGGGCCACTTCGGGCAGCGCTGCCTGCTCGTCGCGGTCGGCGGCCGCGCACAACTGCTCGAACAGCGCCCGCGCCCCGATCGTGTAGCAGCGCAGCAGAATGGGCAGCGGCATGCCCTCCTCGGCGCGCGAGGCCGCGCGCCTGCGGAACATGACCCTCGCCTCGTGCTCGGCCGCGGCGTCTCCCTCAACGCGGCGCAGAAACGTCAGCACCGCCTGCCGTGTCGCCGCCGCGACGTCGGGTCCCCGCAGTGTCGGATATTCGGGCAGTTGGACGCACCACTGCGCGACCAGGTGCCGCACGAATTGATCCACCCGCGGCTCGCAGCGGCGTGCCAGTCCCCGCGCGCGTTCCGCGGCGCGGGGACGGGAATCAGAAATCGAACGCAATGACATGACCGATCCCGTTCCTCGGTGACGGCGGGGAACCGCGACCGCACGGCTCAAAGTTTCACAGACCCCGTACTCATATTCTGCCAGGCCGCACCGGCGCGACGGCGGGCCATATCGCCTTGCGCGCGGCGTGCAACGCGTCGGTCGGACAACGGCCGCTCGAATAGCCCGGCTCCAACTCGGCCTCATCGGAGTGCGCGATCCGCAGAGGTCGTTGGTGCACGCACCCGTGCGCGGCACGCGGCATTTCGCCGGGTAGCGCCGACCGGTCCGCCCGCGCGGACCGCATTACCGCCTGTTCGTCAGAGCACTGCGTTTACGGAAGTGGTGCGGCGCCCCGGGGCCCGGTCAGGAAATCGCCCGCAGCGCGGCCTGGGCGGCGCGGGAGCGCAGCAGTTCGGCGAAGGTCGTGCGGCCGTGGCAGACCTCGGCGAAGGCGCGCCAGGCCGTGGGCAGCGCGGTGACCGCGGCGTGGAAGAAAGCCGGCCGCTTCTCGAAGGCCGCCAGCAGGCGCTGCCCGGCCGCCATCTCCACGCCGAGCGACGACTCGACGCGCCGGCGGTACTCCTCGGCCGCGGCGGCGACCGCCGCCGTGTCGGCAACGCCGTCGTCCGTCGTGGCTCGGGATATGCGCGCGGCGGCCGCGCCGGCCAGCCGCCCGGAACGCAGCGCATGGGAGATGCCCTCGCGGGTCCACGGTTCCAGCAGGCCCGCCGCGTCGCCCGCCACCAGCACGCGGCCGCGCGAGAGCGGCGAGTCCGCGCTGCGGCAGCGGGTCAGATGCCCGGAATCCTGCACGGCCGGGTACTCGGCCAGCGCGAGGCGTGCGATGAACTCGCGATAGTAGGCGCGGGTCGCCTCGCCTCCGCCGCGCGCCGCGATGACGCCGACGGTGAGCGTGTCGCCCTTCGGGAACACCCAGCCGTACGAGCCGGGGACCGGCCCCCAGTCGATGAGTACCCTGCCGGCCCAGTCCCGCGCGACGTGCGGGGGCACGCTGATCTCGGCCTCCAGGCCGAGGTCGACCTGACGGCAGGTCACCCCGACGTGCCGGGCGATCCGGCTCGCCGAACCGTCCGCGCCGACCACCGCGCGGGCGCGCAGCCGGGAGCCGTCCGCGAGTGAAAGGGTGACGGCCGGGTCGTGCGCTGCGGTCGGGTCCTGAGGAGCGGCCGCGTTGTGAGGCATGGCCGTGTGCTGCTCGATGCCTGTGACGGTCGCGCCCTCGCGCAGATGCGCACCGGCCGCCACGGCCGCCTTGACCAGCCCGTGGTCGAACTCGGCCCGGTCGACCAAGGCCAGCACGCCGCCGTCCCGGTCCCGGCGGGTGCGCTCCCGGCGGCCCTGGTGGGTGAAGGTGATGGCGTCGATCCACTGCCGCACCGGCGGCTCGAAACCCTCCGGCAGTGCCGCGCGGGACAGGCCGATCAGGCCGCCGCCGCAGGTCTTGTAGCGGGGGAAGGCGGCGCGGTCCAGCAGCACCACGCGGGCTCCGGCCTCGGCCGCGGCCCGCGCCGCGCTCGAACCGGCCGGCCCCGCGCCGACGACCGCCACGTCCCACGGCGCGGACGGCCCGGGCAATGGGCCGTCCGGCTGGTCGTGTACCTCGGATGAGTGAACCGGTTGCGCTGGACCCTCGGAAGGACTGATCACGGCTCACCAGCGTAACCCGATCCCGGACGGGGCTTATCGGGTGACGGACCCGAGTGCGACTGACAACGATTCGGCCACGATGCCAGGACAGGCCGGGACATCGGGCCGATGCTGTTATCACAGGCGCATGAACAACCACATACAGCGAGTATGGGATGATCGGGACAACGAGCGCGCTGGAACTCGGACCGATACGGGTTCGATCACAGTTCGGACACACATTGTGCTACGGGTGTTCCGTCGGGCAGGAACGCCGAGGATTGTTCTCCCAGGCAGGGCATGGTAGGAATTCCCGCGATCAGGGACGGCGCGGACCGCAAAATCCGTTGCGCAGGGAGCCTCGGCCAGTACGTCATGGCCGGCACCCGACCCCGATTACGGCAATAGCCGGACCGTGTCGCACAATCGGATCACATCCGACGAAAGCGCGCAGAAGCAGCATGGCCTTTGCAGCACCACCGGGTCCGCGCGGCCCGGGTCAGCACGTAAGATCCCGCGTACCGCTCAATACAAAGGTCCCGACGGGTTCCACCGCGAACGACGAGGACGTCACATCACGATGACTGTGCCGAACACGGCGGCCGACGAAGCCGCCGAAGTGGGTATACCGGCGATCCCGGGAAACCCGATCGAGGGTCGTTCCCTGGGTCAGATCGCCTGGGGCCGGCTCAGGCGAGACAAGGTCGCCATGGTCAGCGGCACGTTCGTGCTGCTGCTGATCCTGTTGGCGATCTTCGCTGACGTCATCACCCACGCGATGGGACTCGATCCGCTCAGGTTCAACGGCAACCTGATCGACCAGGGCACGCTGCTGCCCTACGGCGCGCGCAGCGGGATGAGCCTCTCCCATCCGCTGGGCCTCGAACCGGAGAACGGCCGCGACATGTTCGCCCGCATCGTCGTGGGCATCCGGCCCAGTCTCATCGTGGCGCTCGCCGCCACCGCACTTCAGATGATCTTCGGGATCGTCATCGGTTCCGTCGCCGGCTACTTCGGCGGCTGGGCCGACGGTTTCCTCTCCCGGATCACCGACATCTTCCTGGCCTTCCCGATCCTGATCTTCCTGATCGCGATCGGCTCGATCGTCCCGAGCCAGGCCTTCGGTCTCGGCGCGTACGGTGTGCACCTGGTCGTCATGATCGCCGTCATCGGCATCTTCACCTGGGCCTACCAGGCGCGCCTCATCCGTGGCCTGGTGCTCTCGCTGCGCGACCGCGAGTTCGTCGACGCCGCCCGACTGCTGGGCGCCCACCCCCGCAGGATCATCTTCCGGGAGATCCTGCCCAATCTCGCAAGCCCGATCCTGGTGTACACCTCGCTGGCAATCCCGGCGAACATCGTGCTCGAGGCTTACCTTTCGTTCCTCGGGGTCGGCACTCCCGCGCCGTACCCCTCCTGGGGACAGACGCTGTCGAACGCCGTGGCCTACTTCCAGGTGGATCCCACCTACATGCTGGTCCCCGGCATCGCCCTGTTCCTGACCGTGCTCGCCTTCAACCTCCTCGGGGACGGCCTGCGCGATGCCCTCGACCCCCGGGCCGGCCGCTAGAAGCGTCCGTCTCGGTTCTCCAACAGAACACCCCTCCGTTGCGCAGTCCTGAAAGGGGCATTCACGGAATGCAGCGTACAACCAAGATCGCCGCTACCGCGGCGGCAGCCGCGCTGGTCGCGTCGGTCGCATCCGCCTGCGGCAGCAGTAGTGGCGGCGCCAGCGGCTCCGACACGATCAAGTTCAACTATGGTGTGACCGGCCTGGTGAACCCCTCCACGAAGCAGGGCGGTACGCTCGTTCTCGGCGGATCGCAGGACCTTGACGCCGTGGACCCGGTCAACCAGTACTACGCCTACTCCTGGGACTTCTCCCGCTACTACGCACGCACGGTGCTGCAGTACAAGGTCGGCGACCCGAAGCAGGTCAACACCCTCGTACCGGGCCTGGCGGCGTCCATGCCGACCCCGTCCTCCGACGGCCTGACCTGGACCGTGAAGCTGCGCCCCGGCCTGAAGTTCTCCAACGGCGAGCCGATCACCTCCAAGAACGTCAAGTACGCGGTCGAGCGCTCCTACGCGGTCGACACGGTCAACCCGGCCGGTCCGGAGTACTTCTCCGGCCTGCTCACGGACCCCAAGTACCCGGGCCCGTACAAGGACACCGCGTCGGACCACCTGGGCCTGAAGGGTATCGACACCCCGGACGACACCACGCTGATCTTCCACCTCCAGTCGAAGTACGCGGACTTCCCGTACCTGATGACGCTGGCCCAGACGGCGCCCGTCCCGATCGACGTGGACCAGAACTCGGCGACCGGCGGCAAGAACTACACCGGTACGAACGTCGTCTCCAGCGGTCCGTACAAGATCTCGGCCTACACGGCGGGTAAGGACATCGAGCTGGTGCGCAACCCGAACTGGGACCGGAGCACCGACCCGAACGACCCCGCCCTGCCGGACAAGATCAGCGTGAAGACGGACTGGGACCCGACCCAGCTCGACCAGGCCGTCCTGGCCGGCACCGTCGCCTACGACTACACCGGCGCCGGCCTCCAGCCCGCCGACATCGGCCCGGCGCAGAACATCGCGGCCAAGAAGAAGCTGACCGACAACCCGGCGGCGAACACCACCCGGTACGTCTCCATCGACCAGGATGTCGCGCCGTTCGACAACATCCACTGCCGCAAGGCCGTGGCATACGCGATGAACAAGGTCGACCTGGTCGCCGCCCGCGGCGGCACGGTGGCCGGGGCGAAGGTCACCGGCACGATGCTGCCCCCGGGCGTGCCCGGCTACGCGAACGTGAACCCGTACCCGGCCGGCCCGGACAACAAGGGCGACCTGGCCAAGGCCAAGGAAGAGCTGACGGCCTGCGGTCATCCGAACGGCTTCAGCACGGGCATCATCACGGTCAACACCGGCAAGGGCCCCGGCTTCGCCACCGCCCTGCAGAACGCGCTGACCCGGGTCGGCATCACCACCCAGATCACCCAGGTGGAGGGCTCGAAGTACTACAGCCAGAACCTGGACCGCCCGGACGTGATGAAGAGCAAGGGCTACGGCCTGGCCGCGGCCGGCTGGGGTCCGGACTTCCCCACCGCCTTCGGCTTCTTCTCGCAGATCACCGACGGCTCCGTGCTCACCGCGACCAGCAGCGGCTCGAACTACGGCCGGCTCAACGACCCGATGGTCAACAGCCTGCTGGGCCAGATGAAGGCGGCTTCCAGCACGCAGGAGGAGGCTTCGCTCGGCACCAAGCTGGACGCGCAGGTCATGTCCGACGCCGTGTACATCCCCTACGGCAACGACACGCTGCTGCTCGCGCGCAGCCCGAAGGTGACGAACTACTACATCGACTCGGCGCTCAACAGCCTGCCGGATGATGCGGCAGTCGGCGTCCAGCAGTAGGGATCCCGGCCGCGGCCGGAAGGCAAACCCTCCTTTCGCGAGCAGAACTGGAAGCAGGTGAAGGCGTAGGGCGGCGTGGGGGCGGATCTCGACCGGGATCCGCCCCCGTGCCGGAACCGGCCGATATCAGTGTTCGCTTACATCGCCCGGCGACTGTTCCAGGCAGCCCTGGTCGTCGTCGTCATCAGCATAATTACATTCATCATCTCGTACGTGATGCCGCAGTGGTTCGGTGAGGACCTCGCCGCGACCTACGCGGGCAAGGCCGCGAACCCCGCGACCTTCGCCGCCATCGGTCACGCGCTCGGTTTCGACAAGCCGCTCGTGGTGCAGTACTGGGATTACTTCTCCGGCATCTTCACCGGGCGCACCTTCGTCAACGGCTCGGTGTCACTCGACTGCCCGGCGCCCTGCCTCGGCTACTCGTACATCACCAACGAGCTGGTGTGGCCGAAGCTGATCGCGGACTTCCCGGTCACCCTCTCCCTGGCGGTCGGCGCCGCGGTGCTGTGGCTCTTCTTCGGTGTGCTCGGCGGCGTCGTCGCGGCGCTTAACAAGGGCAAGCTGGCGGACCGCTCGATCATCGTGGTCGCTCTGGCCGGCATCTCGATGCCGGTCAACTTCACCGCGCTGGTGGTCGCGCTGCTGGTGCAGTACCAGTTCCACTTCATCGACCAGATCCAGTACGTGCCGATCACCCAGGATCCCTGGAACTGGGCCCTGAACATCTTCTGGCCGTGCCTGACCCTCGCGTTCATCTCGGCCGCGGCATACACCCGGATCACCAGATCCACCATGCTCGACACGCTCAACGAGGACTACGTGCGCACCGCGCGCGCCAAGGGCCTTCCCGAGCGTGTCGTGGTCGGCAAGCACGCGATGCGCGCCATCTACACACCGATCATCACGATGTTCGGCCTGGACTTCGGATACCTGCTCGGCGGCGCGGTGGTCACCGAGAAGATCTTCGGATTCCACGGGATCGGCTTCGACGCGGTGGACGCCATCTTCCGCGCCGACATCCCGGTGGTCATGGGCGTCACGCTCATGGCGAGTTTCTTCATCGTCCTCGCCAACCTGATTGTGGACCTGCTCTACGGAGTGCTCGACCCGCGAGTGAGGCTGGCATGACCGAGGAACAGCTCGAACCGACCTTCGAGACGGGCGAGCGGGGGCCCACCGCCTTCCTCGACGTGCGGGATCTGAAGGTGCACTTCGCCACCGAGGACGGCCTGGTCAAGTCCGTGGACGGGATCAGCTTCAAGCTGGAGCGCGGGCAGACCCTCGGCATCGTGGGCGAGTCCGGTTCCGGCAAGTCGGTCACCTCGCTCTCGCTGATGGGCCTGCACAGACGAGCGGGCAAGAGCGGGCGCGGCGGCGCGACGATGTCCGGCGAGATCTGGCTGGACGGCGACGAACTGGTGCACGCCGACCCGGCAGAGGTGCGGCGGCTGCGCGGGCAGAAGGTGGCGATGGTCTTCCAGGACCCGCTCTCCTCGCTGCACCCGTACTACAAGGTCGGCGACCAGATCGCCGAGGCGTACCGGGTTCACAACAAGGCCTCGAAGTCCGAGGCGCACAAGCGCGCGATCGAGATGCTCGACCGCGTCGGCATCCCGCAGCCCGCGCAGCGCGCCGCCGACTTCCCGCACCAGTTCTCCGGCGGCATGCGGCAGCGCGCGATGATCGCGATGGCGCTGGTGTGCAATCCGCAGCTGCTGATCGCGGACGAGCCGACCACGGCGCTGGACGTGACGGTGCAGGCGCAGATCCTGGACCTGATGCGGGACCTGCAGCAGGAGTTCAACAGCGCCCTGATCGTGATCACGCACGATCTGGGCGTGGTGGCGGAGCTCGCGGACGACATCATGGTGATGTACGCGGGCAAGGCGGTGGAGTACGGGCCGGCCAAGACGGTGTTCACGGACCCGGAGGATCCCTACACGTGGGGTCTGCTCGGTTCGATGCCGCGGCTGGACCGGGCCGTGAAGGAGCGGCTGCTGCCGATCCCGGGCAACCCGCCGTCCATGATCAACGTGCCCTCCGGCTGCGCGTTCCACCCACGCTGTCCCTTCGCGCCACGCAATCACGGACGGTGCGAGACCGAGGTGCCCGAGCTGCTGCCGGTCGACTCCCGTCATCTTGTCCGCTGCCATCTGCCCATCGCCGAGCGCAGGCAGATCTTCAACGAGGAAATCCGGCCGCACCTATGAGCACTGGCACCCAATCGACGAGCGACGCGCTGCTGAGCGTCTCCGGGCTGCAGAAGCACTTCCCGATCCGGCGCGGGCTGCTGCGCCGGACCGTGGGCGCGGTCAAGGCGGTGGACGGGATCGATCTGTCCGTGCAGCCGGGCGAGACGCTGGGCCTGGTCGGGGAGTCCGGTTGCGGGAAGTCCACCACCGGGCGGCTGCTGACCCGGCTGCTTGAGCCCACCGGCGGGCAGGTCGTGTTCGAGGGCCAGGACATCACGCACCTGTCCCCGAGAGCGCTGCGGCCGCTGCGGCGGGACATCCAGATGGTGTTCCAGGACCCGCAGTCCTCGCTCAACCCGCGCCAGACCATCGGTTCGATCGTGGGCGCCCCGTTCCAGATCCAGGGCGTGAAGACCGAGCACGGGATCAAGCGCGAGGTGCAGGACCTGCTCGCGCTGGTCGGGCTCTCGCCGGAGCACTACAACCGCTACCCGCACGAGTTCTCCGGCGGCCAGCGCCAGCGCATCGGCATCGCCCGCGCGATAGCGCTGCGCCCCAAGCTGATCGTGGCGGACGAACCGGTCTCAGCCCTCGACGTCTCGATCCAGGCGCAGGTGGTGAACCTGTTCGAGGACCTGCAGGGCGAACTCGGGCTCGCCTACCTGTTCATCGCGCACGACCTGTCCGTGGTGCGGCACATATCGGACCGCGTCGCGGTGATGTACTTGGGCAAGGTGGTGGAGACAGCGGCTCGTGACGACCTTTACGGCCGTCCGATGCACCCCTACACCAATGCGCTGCTGTCCGCGGTGCCGATACCGGATCCGGGGCGCAAGGAGTCCACCGGCCGGGAGCGCATCCTGCTCACCGGCGATGTGCCCTCGCCGGTCAACCCGCCCTCCGGCTGCCGGTTCCGCACCCGCTGCTGGAAGGCCCAGGAGATCTGCGCCGCGGTCGAGCCGCCGCTGGAGGCGAAGTCCGGGGGCGGGGCGACGCAGCTGACGGCTTGTCACTTCCCCGTCATGGCGGACGAGCGGGTCGGCTCCTACACCTGACAACTCAAGACTGCCTCTCGGTCGCCTGCCGCCGGACCGGGCACAGCGCGGTGCACGCCTCCTGTGCCCGGTCCGGCGGCCGGGCGCATCCCGGGCGATTCCCCTGCCCGAACATGGGGAACGAATTCTCGCTTTCTGTCCAACCCGAGGGTTTTCCCTACATCTCGGCGACCCTTATTGACGTGTTTCGTCCAGGCGCGTAACAGGGCGGAAATAGCGTTTCTAAGGCTGCGCCTTAACGTAATTAGTTCTTGATCTGAAGCCTATGGACAGCACCGGGCGCCCGCCGTCAGGCTGTGTCACCAGGCGGTAATACCCGGTAGAGGCCCACAAAGCCTGCCGCGCCGTCGTACGATCCGAGAACAACTCGGTGCCAGCTCGGAGCGAGCGACGTCTCCCGCCGGTGCCGGTTGCAGGGTGAGGGAGTAGCGCGTGGGCGCATATCTGCTGCGCAGATTGCTCAATTATGTGATTTTGACCTTTGTCGGGGCGTCGATCGCGTACCTGTTGGCCGCGCTCGCGCTCAACCCGAGGTCGAACTACGAGGGCAAGCACCCCACGCCGCCGCCCGCCGAGATCACGCGCATGCTCACCGAAAAGAATCTGAACCCTGACACGGACGTGCTGGTCCGCTACGGGCACTGGCTGGACGGCCTCGCGCACGGCGACTTCGGCACCGAGGTGCAGGGCGGATCCGTCGGCCAGGACCTGGCCCGGCGCGTCGGGGTCTCCACCCGCCTGCTGCTGTTCGCCACCATCATCGGGGCGGTCGGCGGCGTCCTGGTCGGCGCGTGGAACGCCGTGCGCCAGTATCGGGCCAGCGATCAGCTCTCCGCCCTGGCCTCCTTCCTGATCATCTCAACTCCCGTATTCGCGCTGGCGATCCTGCTCAAGGCGCTGGCGGTCTGGTTCAACAACGCCTCAGGGACCAGCTTCTTCCAATACGACAACGAATACGACGCGACGATCACGGCCTTCTGGCCGCAGCTGCTCAGCCGCGCGCAGCACCTGGTGCTGCCGACGATCACGCTGGTGCTCGGGGAGATCGCCATCATCAGCCGGTACCAGCGTTCCACGATGCTGGACGTCTTGGGAAGCGATTTTCTGCGCACCGCCCGCGCCAAGGGTCTGACTCGCCGCAAGGCGATCTACAAGCACGGGCTGCGCACCGCGATCATCCCGGTGATGACACTGCTGGTCTACAACACGGTGCTGCTTTTCACCGGCGCCACGTTCACCGAGACCATCTTCGACTGGAACGGAATGGGTCAGTGGGTGGTCACCTCGATCCAGGGCAACGACACCAACGCGGTCGCCGCGGTCTCCCTGTTCGTCGCCGGACTGGTCCTGGTCGCCGGCGTGCTCTCGGAACTGGCCTACGCGGCCCTGGATCCCCGGGTGCGTGCCTGATGCGGAACCGGCATTGTGAGCTTGTGACGCAGTACTTTGATTCAATGAACCGGAACACCGAAGCGACCAGCCGCGGAGAGGAGCCCCGGCGGTGAGCGCCCTCGACGCCGCGAAGGAGATCGACGAGACCGCCCTGGCCCCGATAGTCGGGGGCGGCGGCCGCGGCCGGCTGATCGCCCGGCGCTTCACCCGCAACCGGCTCGGCCTGTTCGGCCTGATCGTCATCGTGCTGCTGTTCCTGGCGGCCTATCTGGGCCCGTACCTGACGCACTGGCAGCTGACGGACATCGACTTCGACAACTTCCAGACCGGCCCGTCCTCCGCGCACTGGTTCGGCACCACCCAGACCGGCCAGGACATGTTCGTGCTCACCATGCGCGGCGCGCAGAAGTCGCTGGTCATCGGCCTGATCGGCGGCCCGCTGACCACCGCGATCGCGGCGCTGGTCGGCTCGGTCGCCGGGTATGCGGGCGGTTGGCTGGACCGGGCGCTGGTGTGGTTCATCGACGTGATGCTGGTCATGCCCTCGTTCCTGCTGCTGGCGATCCTCTCGCCGACCTTCAAGGGCAAGACCTGGCTGCTGTTCGTCGTGCTGCTGGCGGCCTTCGCCTGGATGATCACCGCGCGGATCGTGCGCTCGCTGACGCTCAGCCTCAAGAGCCGCGAGTTCGTGCTCGCGGCCAAGTACATGGGCGTGTCGGCGCCGCGCATCATCCTGCGGCACATCCTGCCGAACATGGCCTCGCTGCTGATCATCGACGCGACCATCAGCGTCGCGGTCACCATCCTCGGTGAGTCGGGCCTGTCCTACTTCGGCTTCGGCATCCAGCCGCCGGACGTCTCGCTCGGAACGCTGATCGGCAACGGGCAGGACGCGGTGAACACCTATCCGTGGCTGTTCATGTTCCCCGCCGGGATCCTGATCCTGATCATCCTCGCGGTGAACTTCGTGGGCGACGGGCTGCGCGACGCCCTCGACCCGAACGCCGCGGGCGCCAAGGCCAAGGCGAAGCGCAAGCAGCGGCAGACGGACGAAGAGAGCCTGCCCGGCGACACGACGGTAGTGGAGATCGCACAGTGACCCAGGTGTACCAGGAGCCGTCCCTCGGTCCCAGCGGGAGCGGCGACGCCGTGCTGGACGTGCGCGACCTGTCCGTCCTGTTCCCCTCGGAGGCAGGCACGGTCGAGGCGGTGCGCGGCGTGAGCTACCGGCTGCGGCGCGGTGAGGTGCTCGGCATCGTCGGCGAGTCCGGCTCCGGCAAGTCGGTCTCCGCGATGGCCGTGCTCGGGCTGCTGCCGGACACCGCGAAGGTGGAGGGCTCGATCCGGCTGGACGGACGCGAACTTCTCGGCCTGCACGACGACGAGATGTCCAAGATCCGCGGCAAGCAGATGGCGATGGTCTTCCAGGACCCGCTCTCCGCGCTGACCCCGGTCTACGCGATCGGCACGCAGATCGTCGAGGCCCTGCAGATCCACACCGAGATCTCCAAGCAGGCCGCGCGCGCCCGCGCGATCGAGTTGCTGGACATGGTCGGCATCCCGGACCCCAAGCGCCGGGTGGACGCCTTCCCGCACGAGTTCTCCGGCGGCATGCGCCAGCGCGCGATGATCGCCATGGCCATCGCCAACGACCCCCAGGTGATCATCGCCGACGAGCCGACCACCGCGCTGGACGTGACCATCCAGGCGCAGATCCTCGACGTGCTCAAGGTCGCCAAGGAGGCCACCGGCGCCGCCATCGTGATGATCACGCACGACCTGGGCGTCGTCGCGGGGTTCGCCGACCGGGTGATGGTCATGTACGCGGGCAAGCCGGTGGAGACCGGAACCGTCGACGAGCTCTACTACACGCCGCGGATGCCTTACACCATCGGCCTGCTGGGCTCGATCCCGCGGGTCGACGAGGGAGTCAAGCACGCGCTGGTCCCGATCGAGGGCAATCCGCCCTCGCTGGTCGACCTGCCGCCCGGCTGCCCGTTCCGCGCCCGCTGCCCGGTCGCCGTGCCGGTCTGCGCGAGCGTCGAACCCGACCTGGAGAGCGCCACCGGAGAAGACCACCCCTCCGCCTGCCACCGCCGCGGCGAGCTGGCCGCCGGCACGCTCACCGCGGCCGAGGTCTTCCCGGTGCCCGAGCTTCCCGAGCCCGCCTCGGCCCGGGTGCCGCGCGAGCAGCGCCCGTCCGTGCTCGAACTCGACGACGTGCACCGGCACTTCCCGCTGACCGTGGGCACCGTGTTCAAGCGCCGGGTCGGCACGGTGCGCGCGGTGGACGGCATCTCCTTCGACATCCGCTCCGGTGAGACCCTCGGCCTCGTCGGGGAGTCCGGCTGCGGAAAGACCACCACCCTGCTGGAGATCCTCAGCCTGGCGGACCCGTCGCAGGGCTCGATCGCGGTCTTCGGCAAGCGCACCGGGGGCCTGCGCGGCTCCGAGCGCAAGGCGCTGCGCAAGGACATCCAGGTGGTCTTCCAGGACCCGATGGCGGCGCTGGACCCGCGGCTGCCGGTCTTCGACATCCTCGCCGAGCCGCTGCGCGCGCACCGCTGGGCCAAGGAGAAGATCGGGCCGCGCGTCAATGAACTGCTTCGCCTGGTGGGCCTTGAGGTCGGGCACGCGTCACGCTTCGCCTCCGAGTTCTCCGGCGGACAGCGCCAGCGCATCGGCATCGCCCGAGCCCTCGCCCTGGACCCGAAGGTCGTGGTGCTCGACGAGCCGGTCTCAGCCCTCGATGTCTCCATCCAGGCCGGCGTGATCAACCTGCTCGACGAGCTCAAGGCGCGGCTGGACCTGAGCTACCTGTTCGTCGCGCACGACCTGTCGGTGGTGCGGCATGTGGCGGACCGGATCGCGGTCATGTACCTGGGGCGCATCGTCGAGATCGGAGAGAGCGCCTCGGTGTTCCGCCGGCCCAGCCACCCGTACACGCAGGCGCTGCTGTCCGCGATCCCGGTTCCCGACCCGCACAAGGAACGCGAGCGGCGCCGGATCCTGCTCGACGGCGACCTGCCCAGCCCGACGAACGTCCCCTCCGGCTGCCGCTTCCGCAACCGTTGCCCGAAGTTCAAGACCCTGAGCGAGGGCGACCAGCGGCGGTGCGTCGACGAGGATCCGGCCCTGACCGCGCAGGGCCCGGACCACGAGGCGGCCTGCCATTACGCAAGCGTGCTCGAAGTGGTCTGATCCATCGCGGCCGAGTCCGGCGGCTGACAGACGTCCGGCACGCATCGCTGCGCGCCGGGTGCACGACCCTATCCACGATGACCCGCAAGCCAACCCAACCAACCAGAACGGAGAGGCGAAATGCGATCCACCCGCATCGGCGTAGGGCTGACCGCGGCATCGCTCGCGGTCGCTCTCGGCGCGAGTGCCTGCTCGAGCTCGAAGGCGGCCCCGGCGCCCAAGTCGGCGCCCAAGGCGACCGTCAATGACATCAACGCGGTTCCCCGGTCCGAGCTAAAGCAAGGTGGAACGCTCACCTGGCCGCTGGACCAGTTCTCCACCCAGTGGAACTACAACGAGGCCGACGGCCCGGAGCAGTCCACCTTCGACGTCGTCAGCGCCCTGCTGCCGGGCCCGTTCCACTTCGACGCGGGCGGCACGCCGTCCGCCGACACCGACTACCTGGCCGGCGAGCCGACGGTGACGACCGTGGCCGGCAAGCAGACGGTGACCTACGAGCTGAACCCGAAGGCCAAGTGGTCCGACGGCACGCCGATCACCGAGGCCGACTACGCGGCCCAGTGGAAGGCGCTCAACGGCTCCAACAGCGCCTACAACGTGGCTTCCACCACCGGTTACGCGCAGATATCGAACGTGGCCGCGGGCAAGAGCCAGTACGAGGTCGTGGTGACCTTCTCCAGCAACTTCGCGGACTGGAAGTCGCTGTTCTCCCCGCTGTACCCGGCCTCGACCAACAGCACTCCGGAGGCGTTCAACAAGGGCTGGCTCAGCAAGATCCCGGTGACCGCCGGCCCGTTCAAGTTCGACTCCTTCAACGCGACCGACAAGACGGTGACGGTCGTGCGCGACCCGAACTGGTGGGCCGATCCGGCGATCCTGGACAAGATCGTGTACAAGACCGTCGACACCGCCGCGCTGCCGGACGCCTTCGCCTCCGGTGAGATCGACTGGTTCGACATCGGCCCCTCCGCGAGCGCCTACAAGAAGGCGGTCGGCGTCTCCGGAGCGAAGATCCGGGTGGCCGGCGGGCCGAACTTCCGGCACCTGACGATGAACGGCAAGTCGCCGAACCTGGACCAGAACGTGCGCCAGGCGGTCGCCGAGGCGATCGACCGCGGCGCCATCGCCAAGTCCGACCTGGCCGGCCTGCCGTGGCCGGACAAGCCGCTGAACAACCACTTCTTCGTCAACAACCAGAACGGTTACCAGGACAACGCCGGCACGGTCGGCAAGTACGACCCGACCGCGGCCAAGGCGCTGCTCCAGCAGGACGGCTGGACCCAGGGCAGCGGCCAGTACCTGACCAAGAACGGCAAGCCCCTGGAGCTGAAGATCGTCATCCCGGACGGCGTCAAGGTCTCCGCGAACGAGGCCACCCTGATCCAGCACTTCCTGGCGCAGGTCGGCATCAAGCTGGACATCGACGCGGTCAACTCGGACGACTTCTTCGACAAGTACGTCAACCCGGGCCAGTTCGATCTGACCGTGTTCTCCTGGATCGGCAACGACTTCCCGGTCTCCTCGAACGCCTCGATCTACCAGAACCCGCAGGGTACGAACATCTTCCAGAACTTCGCGCGGGTCGGTTCCGCCGGCCTGGACGCGATGCTCACCAAGGCCCAGGCGGACCTGGACCCGAAGCAGGCGATCGCGGACGCCAACGCCGTGGACGCGCAGATCTGGCAGGAGGCGGGCGTCATCCCGTTCTACCAGCGGCCCGACTTCGTGGCGGAGAAGGCCACCCTGGCCAACTTCGGCGCCTTCGGCTTCGCGGACCGCGTTTACCAGAACATCGGCTTCACCAAGTAACGCAGATGCGTCGCCGGTAGCCGCTTGACGGCCGGCCCCGGAACCCGTGTGAGCGGGCTCCGGGGCCGACCCGCGTGCGGGCGGTGCCGCTTCGTTCGGGCGGCGCGCTGCGACGGCGATTGATTTTTCATATCCCTGAAAGTACTTTAAGAGATATGAAAAACGGTGGCCCGACGCTGCTTCCGCTGCTGCGGTCGCGTACCCAGGGAGCCCTGCTGGCGCTGCTCTATCTGCATCCGGACGACGAATACAGCCTGACGCACGTGGCCCGGCTGGTCGGCGTCTCGGTCGCGTCGGTCCACCACGAGGCCGAGCGTCTGGTGGAGGCCGGGTACTTGCTGGAACGCAGGCAGGGCAACGTGAGACTGATCCGGGCGGCCACGGACACGATCGTGGCGCGCCCGCTGACCGATCTACTGGCCGTCACCTACGGTCCGCGGCCGGTGCTCGCGGATGCGCTGCGAGGCGTCGCAGGCATCAGCGAAGCGGTCATCTTCGGCTCGTGGGCGGCGCGCTATCGGGGCGAGCCGGGACCGATTCCCGCCGACGTGGACGTCCTGGTGATCGGAGACGCCGATCTCGACGATCTCGACGCGGCGGCCGCGGCCGCGTCGCGCGCGCTGCACCGCCCGGTGAACATCCAGCGCGTGCGACCCGCCGCGTGGGCCGAAGACCCGCCGACGGATCCGTTCCTCACCTCGGTGCGTGAGCGACCGCGGGTGCGGCTGTTACCTGAGGGGTCCGAGTGAAGTGGGGACAGGGCCGGGCCGACATCGAACGGATGATCTCGGCGGGCGAACTCCAGCGCGTGCCCGCGAGCCGCGAGTTCGCCGACGGCCTGCTTGACCAAGCGCGCGCACACCTGGGGTCCGGCGAACGCATCAAGGACGAGGATGCGCACGGCGCGTACGTCCTCGTCTACGACGCGGCACGCAAGGCGCTGGCCGCAGTACTCGAAAACCAGGGACTGCGGGCGACCAGCCGCGGCGGCCATGTGGCACTGGGACAGGCCGTGCGAGCTCAGCTCGACCCCCCGATGGGTTCGGCGCTGCGTCCCTTCGAACGCATGCGCAGGCGCCGCAACACGATCGAGTACGCACCCGCCGACACGCCGCGAACCACGGCGCAGGACGTCGCGGACGATCTTCCCAAAGCCCGCGCGCTGATCGACCTGGCCGCCACGCTCCTGGACGAGATGTCGCCGTGGTGAGCGAGGCGGGGCGTTTCCGCGCCGTTACCCGCGATTGCCGCGATCTCACCGGCTCCGACACCGGCTCCGACACCGGCCGGCCCCGGCTGAGAACGCGCTAAGACCTTCCCCGCGGCGCGTGAAAGTCGTGAAAGACCGTTCCGCGCGCCGCCCGGCGATCTCTACTTTGGCGCAATGAGCCGCTGGAGTGGATCAGCTCGCGTACATGATCGCCGTCGCTGCCTGCCGCGGCGGAGGCCCGCCGGACCGGCGCTCGCCGTCGTCGTCGTCGCGCTGGGAACCGCCGGCGCGCTGGGCGGGTGCTCCAGTTCGCCGCGGGCGACCGCGGGCGAGAGCGCCACGACGCAGCTCGCGCAGGCCGCAGGCGGCCTCGACGCGGCCAAGACCTTCAAGCTGACCGTCGACACCCGCGTGCCCAAGAGCACCGGTGTGCCCGTGACGGCCAGCCCGCTGCCCGGGCCCTCGCCCGAGCCGCAGACCGAGACGATCAAGATGTCAGGAACCTGGGACGTGACCACCGGTCTGGCCCGGATGGACGGGACGGTCAACTCCGTCAAGACCACGATCCTGTCCGCGTCAGGCGTCGAGTACGTCTCGCTGACCGCCGGCACGGCCCGCAGCGCCGGCAAGAAGTGGCTCAAGGTCGACGACTCCGATGCAACTTTCGGGGATTTCTGCAATCCGCACCTCGTCGCGCAACTTCTTCGGGCGTACCACGAGGTGCATCTGGTCTCCGCCGGACACCTGTCCGGCACCATCGACAGCTCCGAGGCGGACCAGCACATCGCCGACCCCAACCTGGTCGCGTCGCTGTCGGGGCTTCCCGCGACGCTGCACTTCGACGTGTGGACGGACGGTTCCGGGGCGCCGACGAAGATCGAGTTCGCCCTGGCCGGAACCGGTCCGGTGACCACCGGCAGCGTCCGCCTGGACGCCTTCGGGACCGAAGCGGCGCAGGTCAGCGTCCCGACCATCAACGAGGTCGAACAGGCTCCCGTCGGATAGCCTGTCAAGGGCCTTACTTGACCGGTTTATGAAACTTACAGCCGGGCCGAGCCGATCAGCGCGCTGTTGACCTGTCGGAAGTTGCGGCTTCAACACTCTTCGACGGCTCGCTCTTGACGTCAGGTTTCCGGCTCGCAACGCTGTGCCCACCTCCGAGAGAGCGCTCCCACGCTTCGCGCTCACTCGCAACCCCCGCTTCACCCGGCTTCCGCGAGGATGCCGAAAAAAGTTCGTGCGGACCGGCAACCCACCCGGGTCCCCGATCGACTTAGAGTCGCCGCCCGATCAACCGTGCGTCGTGTTACTGAAACCTCACCGTGGAGGTCGCAGTTGCCCCAGCAAACCGACACCGCGCCCGCCGTCGGAAACCACCTGGACAAGGCTCAGTTCGGCAAGCCAACCCTGGCCGACGTCGCCGCGCTCGCCGGAGTTTCCGAGGCGACCGCGTCGCGAGTGCTCAATGGATCCGCCCGCGTCAGCATCGGCGCGCGCAGCCACGTCGAAGACGCCATGGCGCGTCTCGGCTACGTGCGCTGGCGCGCTCCGCGTGCGCAGACCTCGCGCAGCGGCTCGGTCGCCGCGATCGTGACCGAGTCAAGCGCGCGGTTCTTCTCAGATCCGTTCTTCGCCCGGCTGCTGTGGGGAGCGTCCCGCACGCTGTCCGCGGCGGGCCTGCAGTTGGCGTTCCTGGTCGTACACGACCAGAACGAGTACGCCGCCGCAGAGCGCTACATCCGCCGCGGCAGCGCCGACGGCGTGATGCTGGTCTCCGCGCACGGCCGTGACCCGTTGCTGCTGACCCTGCAGGCGGCGGGCATCCCGACCGTGGTGTGCGGCAGGCCCCTGGTGCCCTGCGGCGCCTGGTACGTCGACGCCGACAACGCCGGGGGCGCGCGCACCGCGGTGGGCCACCTCCTGCGCGCCGGGCGGCGCCGCGTGGTCACCATCGCGGGGCCGCGCGACATGGCCGTCGGCATCGACCGGCTCTCCGGCTACCGCGACATGCTGGAGGCCGCCGGCCTGCCCGCACTGATCGGTTACGGGGACTTCTCGCAGGCATCCGGGGAGCACGCCATGACCCGCCTGCTGGAGCGCCGGCCGGATCTCGACGCGGTCTTCGCCGCCTCCGACCTGATGGCGGCCGGCGCGCTGCGTGCGCTGCGCCGGGCCGGGCGGCGCGTGCCCGAGGACGTCGCGGTGGTCGGCTTCGACGACGACCCGATCGCCCAGCACACCATGCCGCCGCTGACCACCGTGCGCCAGCCGGTGGAGGAGCAGGGCGCTGTGATGGCCCGGCATGTCATGGCACTGATCGAACACGAGTCCATCTCGGAGACCCAGAACAAGCTGCCGACCTCGCTGGTCCAGCGCGAGTCCGCCTGATCGGCCGGGACGGCGCCGGACCTTGAGAGCCGGGCGGGCGCGCCACAGTTGCGCGCCCGCCGGGCCCGCGCGTGCCCAGAACCTGGGAAACGCCGATTCCGCCGCCCTGCCCGCCGCACTTTTCGGCGCGACGTCGCGCCGATGCCCAGAAGGAGAAACCCCTACCCATGAGACAGAAAGTGAGCAGCAACCCGCTGCGAAGAAGGCTGAGAAGGGTCGTCGCGTCCCTGATCGCCACGGCCTTCGCCGCGGCCGGGCTGAGCGCGCTGCCGGCTCAGGCCGCTACCACCCAGTGTAAGGTCACGTACACCGACCAGTCCGACTGGGGCTCCGGTTTCACCGCCGCGGTCACCATCACGAACCTCGGCTCGGCCTGGACCAACTGGACCCTCGGCTACAGCTACTCGGGCAGCCAGACGCTGACCAACGGCTGGAGCGCGAACTGGTCGCAGAGCGGCACGAAGATCACCGCGGTGAACGCGGCCTGGAACGGCAACGTGGCCACCAACGGCTCGGTGACCATCGGCGCCAACTTCAACTACTCGGGGACCAACACCAACCCGACGGTGTTCTCGATCAACGGCACCGTCTGCGGTGGCGCGCACACCGCGCCGAGCGTGGCGATCACGAGCCCGGCGGCAGGTGCCACCTACTCGGCGCCGGCCACCGTCGCGCTGACCGCGACCGCGTCCGCGTTCGACAGCGCCACGATCACGTCCGTGGCGTACTACAGCGGCACGACCCTGATCGGGTCGGCGACCGCGGCACCGTACTCGGTGAGCTGGACCGGCGTGGCGGCGGGCAGCTACTCGATCACGGCCGTGGCCACCGACAGCCAGGGCTCGACGACGACGTCGGCTCCGGTCGGGATCAGCGTCACGGCGTCGACGAACCCCGCCATCGTGGCGAACCCGACCACGCTGACCATCGCGCAGGGCCAGACCGGCACGTTCGGTGTGACGCTGAACAAGGCGCCCACGGCGAACGTCACGGTCACCGTGGCGGCCGCCGCCGGCGGCGACGCGGGTCTGACGGTCACCTCGGGCTCGACGCTGACCTTCACCCCGTCGAACTACAACACGGCGCAGAACGTCACGATCACCGCGGACGCCTCGTCCACGGGCTCGACGACGTTCAACGTCACCTCCTCGGGCTACACCGCGGCCGCGGTGAGCGCCACCGAGATCGCCTCGAGCGGCGGCGGCACGTACACGCAGGACTTCCTGACGCTGTACAACCAGATCACCAACCCCGCCAACGGGTACTTCAGCTCGAAGGGCATCCCGTACCACTCGGTCGAGACGCTCATGGCCGAGGCGCCCGACTACGGCCACGAGACCACCTCGGAGGCGTGGAGCTACTACATCTGGCTCACCGCCACCTACGGCGAGGTCTCGGGCGACTGGTCGAAGTTCAACAACGCGTGGACGCTCATGGAAACCTACATGATCCCCAGCCACGCCGCGCAGCCGACCAACAGCTCGTACAACCCGTCCTCCCCGGCGGCCTACGCCCCCGAGGAGCCGCTGCCGTCCGACTACCCGGTGGCCACCACCACCTCGGTGTCGGTCGGTAACGACCCGCTCGCGTCCGAGCTGGACCAGACCTACGGGACCTGGGACATCTACGGCATGCACTGGATCGAGGACGTCGACAACAAGTACGGCTTCGGCGACACCCCCTCCGGTGGTTGCGAGCTCGGCCCGGGCGCTGCCAACAGCCCGTCCTTCATCAACACCTTCCAGCGCGGCGCGCAGGAGTCGGTCTGGGAGACCGTCACCCAGCCGACGTGTGACAACCTGAAGTACGGCGGCCCGAACGGCTACCTGGACCTGTTCATCGCGGGTTCCGGCACGCCGCAGTGGAAGTACACCGACGCTCCCGACGCCGACGCGCGCGCGATCCAGGCCGCCTACTGGGCGGACACCTGGGCCAAGGCGCAGGGCAAGGAGTCGCAGGTGACCGCGACCGTGGCCAAGGCCGGCAAGATGGGCGACTACCTGCGGTACTCGTTCTTCGACAAGTACTTCAAGCAGATCGGCAACTGCGTCGGCCCGACCACCTGCCCCGCGGGCTCCGGTCGCTCCAGCGAGCACTACCTGCTCTCGTGGTACTACGCCTGGGGTGGCTCGCTGTCCACCTCCAGCGGCTGGGCCTGGCGCATCGGCGACGGCGCGGCGCACTTCGGTTACCAGAACCCGCTGGCGGCGTACGCGCTGACCACCGACACGGCGATGGAGCCGAAGTCCCCGACCGGTGTGAGCGACTGGAAGACCAGCCTCTCCCGCCAGCTTCAGTTCTACCAGTGGTTGCAGTCCTCTGAGGGTGCGATCGCCGGTGGCGCGACCAACAGCTGGGACGGCAACTACGGCACCCCGCCGTCGGGCGACTCCAGCTTCTACGGCATGTACTACGACTGGGAGCCGGTGTACCACGACCCGCCGTCGAACCAGTGGTTCGGCATGCAGGCCTGGTCGATGGAGCGCGTCGCGGAGTACTACTACGTGACGGGCGACACCACCGCCGGGGCACTGCTGAAGAAGTGGGTCACCTGGGCCGAGTCGCAGGTCACGGTCGACACCTCGACCGGGAACTGGCAGATCCCGTCCAACCTGTCCTGGTCCGGCCAGCCGGACAACTGGACCTCCACGACGACCTCGGTGACCAACGCCGGGCTCCACGTGACGGTCTCCAGCTACGGACAGGACTGCGGCGTGGCCGCGGCGCTGATCAAGGCGCTGGCCTACTACGGCAAGAAGGCCAACGACACCACCGCCTCGGGCATGGCGAAGAACCTGCTCGACGTCATGTGGGCCAACGACCGTGACACCCTCGGTATCACGACCCCGGAGACCCGCACCGACTACAGCCGGTTCAACCAGGTCTACCCGTCGGGCACCAACCAGGACGGCGTCTACATTCCGTCCGGGTGGTCCGGCACCATGCCCAACGGCGACAAGATCGCTCCCGGAGCGACCTTCCTGTCCATCCGCTCCTGGTACCAGCAGGACCCGCAGTGGTCCAAGGTCCAGGCCTACCTGAACGGCGGCGCGGCCCCGGTGTTCAACTACCACCGGTTCTGGGCGCAGTCGGACATCGCGATGGCTTACGCGGTGTACGGAATGCTGTTCAACGCGTGACAGAACGCGGATCCGTGACGTATGGCAACCTCTTGCGTCACTGCTGAACCGCCCGGGTGACGGACCGTCACCCCGCGCCACCTGGTAAGACGCGAGGCCGCCGACTCCGAATGAACGGAGTCGGCGGCCTTCGCGTGTAGTACCTTGCGACGTGCGAACACCGGAACGGTTCAGCAGGGACGGCAAAATCTTGGACATGAATGACCCATGGATACCCTTTTGGGCGAACCGGTCTGTTGCAATCTCAGTGCCACTGGGGGGCAGTGCCATCTCGGTAGGGAAACGGAGTCCGCGATGACAGACCGAGCCGACGGCGATCCGGCCTGGCTCAGAGACTTCCCCTGGCTCGGCGGTATCGCGCCGCAGTGGGTGCAGCAGCAGCGTGAGCACTGGCTTCGCCGCCAGGAGGAAGAGCGGATGCTGCGCGAGAAGCAGCGCCGGCTGATGCAGCAGTGGGCTGAATACGACGCGCAGCAGCATGCTGTTCTGCAGGGGCACGTGGACGTGACGGCCACCGGCCGGCACGTCGCCATCGCCGACCCGAACGCCCTGGCTCGCGACGCGGCCTCGCCCGCGGCGTCCGGCCGAGCCCTGGATCAGGGTACGAACTCTGTAACGAGCACGGGCACGCACCGGACTGTTTCCAGTACCGGAACCCACCGGGCGGTCACGAGCACGGGCACGCACCGGGCGGTCACGAGCACCGGGACCCACCGCGCCGTCGGGTCCGACGCGGTCAGCAGTACGGGAACGCATCGGGCGATCCCGCGCCAGGGGCGGGCGGACACGCAGACGGGAACGCTCGGGCCGCAGCGCGACGGGTACGTCGCCCCGCCGGACCGCTTCGCGATACCCGAGCGGCCCGGGCTGCCGCAGGTCTGGGTCGACCCGGCCAGAGCCTGGACCTACGCGCGGCCCGCGCTCTCCCGCCACGCGCTGGCCGGGGTGCTGGTGCTGCTGGCCTTCGCCGGCGGCGCCGAGGTGATCTTCCTGTGGTGGCTGCAGACCCCGGCCTCCCGGCTCCAGCACCTGGCCGATGAATACATCATGGGCGCGCAGCTGACCGGTCTGCTCGGCGCGTACCTGCTGCTGATCGAGGTCGCGCTGATGGCGCGCATCCCGTGGCTGGAGCGGCGGATCGGCTCCTGGCTGGCCACGCTGCACCGCGGCCTGGGCGCGTACTTGATCATGCTGCTGGCCGCGCACACCGCCCTGGTCATCGTCGGCTATTCGATGAGCCTGCAGGCGCCGGCGAGCGTGGTGGTCAAGTCGATCTTCGCGACGTACCCGTACGTGCTCATGGCCACCGGCGGTTTCGCGCTGCTGATCGCGATCGGCGTCTCGTCGATCAAGCACTTCCGGCAGAAGCTCGGCTACGACCGCTGGCACAGCCTGCACCTGGTCGCCTACCCGGCCGCGGTCATGGCCTTCTTCCACCAGGTCTTCCTCGGCGCGCAGTTCACCCGCAACCAGGTCGCCAAGGACACGTGGATCGCCATGCACGTGGTGGTCGCGGCCGCGATCGTGCTCTACCGCGTCTACGTCCCGTTGAACCGGACGCTCAAGTACCGGCTGCGCGTCGTCGGTGTCGTGGTCGAGTCGGCGGACACGATCTCGATCTACGTCGGCGGCGTCAACGTGGACCGGCTCGGCGCGCAGGCCGGCCAGTACTTCCGGTGGCGGTTCCTCGGCCGCGGGCTCTGGCACCAGACGCACCCCTTCTCGCTCTCCGCCGCGCCGACCAACGGGGTGTTGCGGTTGACGGTCAAGGGCGTCGGCAACTACACGCGCAGGCTCAAGCGGCGCATCCGCCCGGGCGTGCGTGTCGTCGCGGACGGGCCGTACGGCGCGTTCACCGCGGAGTTGCGCCGGCGCCAGCGGGTCCTGCTGATCGGCGGCGGCGTCGGCGTGACGCCGCTGCGCGCGATCGCGGAGGCGCTGGACGGCGGCCCGGGCGACGTGATGTTCCTGCAGCGCGCGTCGAGTGCGGCGGATCTGCTGATGGTGGACGAGCTGGAGAAGATGGACGCCGAGGGACGGCTCATGTACGTCCCGGTGCTCGGCAAGCGCGGCAAGACCCCGCGTCAGGACCCGATGGCGCCGCACCGGCTGCGCGAGATCGTGGGCGATCTGGACGAGCGCGAGGTGTTCATCTGCGGCTCGCCGTCGATGGCGCGCTCGACGATCAAGAACCTGCGTAAGGCCGGGGTGCCGTGGCGGCGCATCCACACCGAGCTGTTCGACTTCTGATCCGCCCGGTCGCGCCGCACCGCGTTGAGCGAAGGGGAGAGGTAGCCCGGCTACCTCTCCCCTTCGCTCAACTCAGGCATCGAGCAGTCGTCCGCCGCGGCCCTCCTGCGGCTACCCTTGCCGCAGTAACTCGATCACGAACGACTGGCCCGGCTTGTCGACCAGCCGCGGCGCCTCGACCCCGATCGTCGTCAGCACCCTGCCGGGTAGCACCGCCGGTTGTCCGCCGGCCGCCCACTGCGGCCAGGTCTGCGGCGCGGCCGAGACCACGGGCAGCACGGTCAGCTCGTAGTCGGCGTCCTCGTCCAGTCCGGGAAAGCGCAGCGCCGCGCCGTGCTCGAAGGCCGAGGTCTCCAGTTGTACGTACGCGAACAGCGCGTGTTCCCGGCCGGGCGCGACCACTCCGTGCAGCCACGCGGCCGGATCCGGGTGGTCCGCGCGCACCACCTCGCCGGAGTGCAGCAGCGGGCGCAGCCGCTTGTACTCGGCGATCCACTGCGCGAGCTGTTCCAGGTCGCGCTCGTCCCAGCCGGTGATGTCCGACTCGATTCCGGCGTGCCCGAACAGCGCGGTCGCGGCCCGGAAGGACAGGTCGGTGGCCCGCGCGCTCACGTGCGCGGGGGAGGAGCCGACGTGCGCGCCGATCAGCTCGTAGGGAATCAGCAGGCTGGTCCAGCGCTGGATCGACTGCCGCTCGATCGGGTCGATGTTGTCCGAGCCCCACACCCGGTCGGTGCGTTCCAGGACGCCGAGGTCGACCCGCGCGCCGCCCGAGGAGCAGGACTCGATCTCAAGACCCGGGTTGCGCGCGCGAAGTTCGTCGAGCAGTCGGTAGACGGCGAGCGTCTGCGCGTGCACGCCCGGGGTGCCGTCGTGCAGCGGCTCGGCGATGTCCCGGTTGTGGTCCCACTTGATGTAGTCGATCCGGTATTCGCCCACCAGCGAGTCGAGCCGCTCCAGCAGGTAGCCGAACGCCTCGGGGCGCGCCACGTCGAGCACCTGCTGGTTGCGCTGTTCGGCCGGCAGGCGCGCCGGATCGGCCAGGAACCAGTCGGGGTGTGCCCGTGCCAGGTCCGAATCCGGGTTCACCATCTCCGGTTCGAACCAGAGCCCGAACTGCATGCCGTGCTTGCGCACCCGCTCCACGAGCGGGTGCAGGCCGCCGGGCCACACCGTCTCGTCCACGTACCAGTCGCCGAGCCCCGCGTCGTCGGTGCGCCGGTGCCGGAACCAGCCGTCGTCCACAACGAAGCGTTCGACGCCGATCGCCGCGGCCTTGTCGGCCAGGTCGAGCAGCCGGTCGAGCGTGTGGTCGAAATAGACCGCCTCCCAGATGTTCAGGGTGACGGGGCGCGGCGTGGCCGGGTGGTGTGAACGGCCGCGCAGCATCCGGTGCAGCCGCGCGCTCAGTTCGTCCAGCCCGCTCTCGCCGGACGCGAAGTACACCCACGGGCTCTGATACGACTGCCCGGTGCGCAGCCTGATCTCACCGGGTTCGAGCAGTTCACCGCCGCCGAGCACGGCTCGGCCGTCGGCGAGCCGTTCCACGTACTGCACGTGGTTTCCGCTCCAGGCGGTGTGCACCGCCCACACCTGGCCGCTGCGGAAAGCGAAGCCGGCGCTCCCGGCGATCAGCGGCCCGGCGTCGAAGCCGGTGCGCCCGCGCCGGTTCTCGCGCACCCACGCGCCCTGCCGCAGTGCGGCGCGCTGCGGCGAGCGCTCGCGGGACCAGCGGCCGGCGAAGTCGAGTATCTCGACGGCCTGCGCCGGCACCGGCATCAGCGCGGCGAGCCGGTCGAGCGTATAAGGGGTCTGCGCCGTGTTGGTCAGCGTGTGGCGAACGCGCAGCACGCCCTGCGCGGTCAACTCCAGTTCGCTGTCCAACGCGAGCCCGGCCTGCGGGTCCGCGGCCCGTACGACGATCTTCCCGCCCGCGCCGGGGCCGGCGTCCGCGCCGGCGCCGGCAGCAGGCGGTTGTGCGGCCAGTGGTTCGGTGAGCTCGAACCGTGTCGGCCGCCAGGTGCCGTCGCGGTGCCCGCTCAGCGCGGGCCGGCCGAACCAGCCTTCGCCCTGCGAGGGGATCAGCGGGCGCGGCGGTCCCGGCGGGCGCAGCGCGAGGAGCGCCGCCGTGCCCTGCGACGAGCCCGGATCCGCGCCCCAGTGCAGTACCTCGGGCAGCCCGGGGCCCCGTGCGTCGAGCACGAGGCTCGCTCCGGCCGCGCTCAGCGCGATCAACCCGGTCGCGGCCGCGACCGTCCCGGCCTGGTCTGCTTCGTTCCCGGCGCTCTCGTTCCCGGCGCTCTCGATCCCGGCGCTGTCAATCACAGGGCTCTCAATTCCAACATTTGTCAACGTAAACCGACGAGTTCATCCTAGAGACCGCGCAGAACGCGACGCAACGCCTTGCCGCGCCTGGTCGGAACGAGGCTCGTCGCCGCTTCAGCCGCTTCAGCCGCTTCAGCCGCTTCAGCCGCTACCGGCGCCACGGCGGCCGTCCGCCACCGCGCTGTCGGAGCGTGGACTTCAGTCGCCGAAGCGGACCCCCGCGACGTTCGCCGCGAAGGTCTCGGCGTGCCCGGCGACCGCGTCAGCGTGTCCCTGTAGTGCGGTCGCATGCGACGCCAGCGCCTCGGGCATGATGCTGAAGCTCGCGCCGACCGAGCCGCCGCCGCCCGCGGACACCCCCAGCGCGCCTTCCAGGCCCTTGAACACCAGGCCGCCCAGGGCCCGCTCGACGACCTGCTCGAGCGGGCCGACCGCCGCTTCGATCACCTGGCCGATGATCTGCTGCTCCAACTGCTGGATGAGGGCGTTGATCAGCTTCTTGCCGGCTTCGATCACCAGCGCCTCGGCCGCTTCGGCGGCGCCGAAGGTGAGCACGGCCGCGGCCTGGTCGGCGACGAAGGATGCGACGAGGGCGACCAGTTCCGCGATCGCCGCGACCTTCGCCGCCACGATCGCGTCCGCCGCCACGTCAAGCGCGGTGGCCACCACGTGGCAGGATTCGACCAGTTCCTTCATGTGGTCGTTCGACATGCGCGCCCAGGTCTCGACCAGCTGCTCGTAGGAGTTGCCGGTGTAGGCCGAGCTCATCTGCTGGATCGTCGAGGTCGCGGCCTGGTGCGTGCTGTCCAGGTTGGTCGCGAAGTCGCGCACGTGGCCGGCGAAGGCCCGCACCTGGTCCTCGTCGACGTTCGGCCACTGCACGCCGATCAGGTTGAGGAACCATACGACCTCGCCGGGCAGTTCGATGCTCATTCCGATGCCCCGTCCCCTCGTCCGAAAGCTTCAGCTGGTGAGTCTTCCAGAGCCGGTGAACCAGTGTCCAGACAACCTGCACGCCGGCCGCGGGCGAAGCGGCCGCCGCACCCGGGCGAAGCGGCGGGACGCGGCGGGACGCGGCGCCACATGAAACGCCGTCGCTTGGGTAACAGATGCCGTCCCGACGCAGGCCGGGTACCGGAGCCAGGAGGTAGCAATGCCCTACGCCCGCAGCTATCCACATCGCAGAAGGCTGTTCGCGAGTCACCACTACCGTCGCCGGAACAGTCGTAGATATAGCCGCCGATACAGTCGCCGGGGTGGTCTTTCGCGAGACTTGACGCTGCTGCTCCTCGCGGCTGTTGTGCTCTTCGTGATCGCCCTGATGTCCGGGCACTGATTCAGGAAGCGTGTCGGCGTCAGCAGGCACCCGACCCGCACCAGCATCAGCACAGCAGGCGTGGTCATGTCGTGGCGCATCCACCCGCTCCGGTTCGGCGAACGTAAACGGATTCAGCCGTCTGCGACATCGCCGTCCAACCGCCGCGCGCGGGCCAGCGCGACCTCGGCTTTCACCGTCTCGGTCGTGATACGCAGACCGTCCACCGTGCGTTGCAGGGCTCTCATATGGCCGGTAAGCCTGGCCTCATACTCCCTCACGACGCGCAGTTGGCCGTTGGTACCGCGTTCGCTGACCGGGCTGCCGGGTGCGAGCCTGCCGAGTAGGTCGCCGCTCGGCCCGCACCGGGTGCGAGCGAAGCCGGGCGCGTCGAGCACGTCACGGTTTCCCGACAGTTCAGAGTTGGTCGAAGTAGGAGCGGATGACGTCGGCGATCAGCTTTCGGCGCTCTGCCAGGAACTGCGGGTACGTGCTTGCGCTGACCGTGCCGAGCGTCGCCGGGATGGCGTTCTCGATCAGGTTGCGCTCGAGGTCCGCAGCGTCCGTGATCTGTCCGAGGGTGAGATGGCCCGACTCGATCTGAGCGGCCACGTCGGCCATGTACTGAGTCGGAGGCTTGTTGCCGATGCTGATGTTGATCGACGTCTCGGTCAGTGCGAGATTGGCGACCTGGTTGTAGTCGGCCCGGTCCGGAAAGCCGTTCTTCCGCAGGTAGTCCTTCGGGACGATGTGGTGGATGTCCCCGGAATGTTCGTGCATGGCGGCCACGGTGATGCTCCTGGAGAGGAATCCGCGCACTTTGGTGGCGACCTGCGCGGCGAGGAACGTCTGAAAGTACGGGCTGGCGTTGCTGGTGGTCTCAAGAGCCGCCGGTAGCGCGACGTCCCAGAACCCGTCGGTCAGGTCCGATTCCTCGATCTGTTTCAGATAGGCGGCGGCGCCCACTGATCCGATCCGCCGGATGTCCTGCTCCCAGGTCGACTCGAAGCTTCCGGAGTGCCGTCCGGTCAGCATCGACATCACGAACCAGCGCCGGACGATGTGCTGGCGGTCGCCCTCCGAGAGTGTGTTGTCCGCGCGCAGACGCAGGTAAAGCGCGTAAGCGAAGTTGAGGGCGTTCTTGGAACCGATCATGTCGGCGGTGATGAAGCCGGCCGACTTGATGATCATGATGAAGTTCTCGAACTGGTACTTCTTCACGATCTCGAGCAGCGCGGATTCGAGCTTGCCGTAGGCGTCCGGGATCCGGGCTTCGTCGACCTTGCGGGTCTCGGGGTCCCTGCCGGACAGTTCACTGACGATCGAGGACGCCTTGCCTCGGCTGAAGCCAAGAAGCCCGGCGACGCGGATGATGTCGCTGAATGCGGGATCGTACAGATCCTCGGCGTCGTCCTTCAGCCACGCGATGGCCTTCAGGTACGTCGTGGCTGCGAACTCGGCGTCGTTCTCCTGGATGTCGGAGTAAGCGTGTGGAGCGACGGCCAGATGACAGAAGTAGTCGATGAGCTTACGCAGGTTGCGGCCGCGTTCGCCGTAGGTCGCGATCTTGCTCATGGCGAAATCGGCGCTGCTCAGTGGCACGCCCTTGGAGTTGATGCGGATGAAGATCTCGGCGACTGTTTCGACGTCGAGGTCGCCGTTGAGCGAGATGATGCCGATCTGCGCGTTCTTGATGCTTACCAGACGAGTGATGTTGGTCTCGACCGCCACGCGGTCGACGTGCGAGTTGGCCTCGAAGTAGGCCCTGACGAAACCGAAGATCGCGGTCGTGTTGAACAGTTCACTGATATCGGAGATCCACTCCGGGTTCTTGGCGATCACCGGAGTCAGTGTCGCGAACTGCTCGGTGACGGGGTTGAACGCGATGATGATGCGCACTGACTTGTAGCGCTTGTTGACGACCTTCAGACCGGCTACCGCGGCGCGAAGCGCGGTGATGCGCTGCTGGCCGTCGATCAGGATCTGCTGATGCGCCGCGACCTGGCCCCCTTTGAGGTGTGCTCCGACGGACTGCCACGTGATCAGGTAGCCGACCGGATAGCCTTTGTACAGCGAGTCCATGAGGTCGCGAACCTTGATGCTGTCCCACACGAAGGGACGCTGAAGCTCGGGGATGGCGATCCTGTCGTCTTTGACATCTGCCAAAAGACTCTCGACGGCCTTCTGCGTCACGTCGTACTTCGCCATGCTCTCCTCGTTCCTTACTCGACAACGGGCCGCAGCGGCCGCGATGAGTCGCCTGCGACGCCGTACTTCGTCGTGGTCGTGCTCGTCGGAAGGGATCTCGAAGACTCGCGGAGACTCCGTCTCGGTGTCCTCGGCCGGAACTTCGATCCGAATCAACATTCGTACCACGAGCCCTCATGGCAGAACCGCGATGAACGCCGCCCTACGGGTGCTCACGCGGCAGTGTCCCACCGTTTGCGTGTCGAGAAGCCGCGCATGCGAAAGCTTTGAGGCGAAGACGGTTACCCCGAGCTATACGAGCAGCCCAGGATTCCAGGTGTGCCCGATAGGCTGGTGAGCATGGTGCAGGACGAGCCGGCCGTGCGGTATTTCGCCCTTATCAGTGACGGCGGAACGGCCGATGACGCGACTGGACTCGTGCGCCGTACCCACACCCGTCCGGTACCGACCGACGAGGCCATTGGCAACGATCTCGACTGGCACCCGACCGAGTACTTGTACCTCTACTGGTTGGGGCACAACGACCAGGCCCACGTCGAGGTCAGCGCCGAGTTCGCCGCCCAATTGGTCCAGCGCTGGCGCGCGAAGGCAGCCGAACACCGCAGCTGACCTGGCGAACCGGGCGCCTTCCCGACGGGGAAGACGCCCGGCCCCTGTTGACTCACACGCTCCGCGGCGCGTTCAACTGCGCAGCACCTGCGTCAAGACGCCCTCAGCGCCATCGGTCGATACCTGACCGTGCCCGTCGTGGCCGGAGGCGCGGCCGTGTTGATCAGGTACTGCTGGGCGAGTTGCTGGTAGTAGGCCGTGCTCGGCAGGACGTTGCCGTTCGAATCCGTCCACAGATACGCCGGGTTGACCGTTGTTCCCGCGTCGGTGCCGGTGCTGCTGAGGGCCGCGGCGAAGTCGATCACTCCGTCCGCGTTGCCGGCCGCGTAGCTGTCGGACGTGCCGAGAATCCAGTTATTGACATACTCGCGCACCTGTTCCTGCGCGGCGGTCAGGCCCGTGTTCGAGTTCGCGCCCGGGTCTGGCGGGATGGTGGCGATGTATACCGTCAGCAGGCCGGCCAAGTTGTTGATGTTGACGCTGTAGTCGGTCACGTCATCGGTGTAGTAGTGCCGGACCTGCTGGCTGAGTGCGGCCAGTTTGTTCTCGATGTCGCCCGCGGTGTCCCCGGCGAGGATGTCGGCGGTCCCGGTGGAGATCAGGACGGTGCGTACGTTCGCGTTGTCGAGGATGTAGCGGTCCGCCGGGTTCATCGCGTTGAGTGGTGAGTACTGATTCGAGGAACCGGACAGCGCGGGCAGCAGGTTGTTGCCCGCCGTCCAACTGTTCTGGCCCTCGTTCAGCACGCCGTAGGGCACGGTGCCGTTGTTCTGGCTCTGGTTCGCGAGCGCGGCCGCGATGTCGTCGGACAGGTGGCTCTTGCCGTTCCCGGCCGCCGTGTCGGAGTTGATCGTCTGGTCTCCGAACAGCACCAGCGATCCGGAGGTGGCCCCCGGGGCGAGCACGTCCACGCCGGTGAGGTAGGGCTGGTAGGACATGGTCACCGTGTAGTTGGTCGCCGCGGTGTCGGTGGTGTGGTCGCCGGTGTTCTGCGCCGTGGCGTACGAGGTGGTCTGTGCCGCCGCGTGTGCCGGGCTGTTGTTGACCGTGCCGCCCAGGTCGATGCTCACCAGCAGCGTCGACTGCTGCGGGACGGTGAGCGTGACCGGGTCGCTGACGATCTCGCCGCCGGCGGGCAGCGTGATGCTCGCGTTGTTGTTGAACGTCACCGGGACCGGCGCTGCTGAGGCGTTCGCCCCGCCCGCGGTGGGGTCCTGGAGCGCGACCGACACGTGCAGGAAGGACGCGGCCGCCGTGCCGAGTGCGTTGGACAAATGCAGGCGCACCTTGCCGCCGCTGGACCCATTGCCCACGGTGACGGTGACCGGCAGCCGCAGGGTCTGGTTGACCCAGGTGCCCATGGTCGAATCCTGTTTCGCCGCGAAGCTGCCGGTCCAGTTGGATGACAGCGAACTGTCGGTGTAGGACGAGGCGCGGATGCCGATGCCCATGATGTGCAGTGCCGCCACTCCGGGCAGGGTCTTGTTCGTCACCACCGGAAGCGAGATCGAAGTGATCGCCTGTCCCGGGCAGACGAGCGGGACGCTGATGGCGTAGAACTTCGGCGCCTTGGTGTCCTGGCCGGCTCCGGGCAGGTTGCGGTGCGGGAACGTGATGTCCGCCGCCGAGGCCGGACCGCTGACCCAGTCCGGGACCTGGTCGAGGGTGTACGCCTGGGCGCTCGACTGGCCGCACGTCCCGGCGTAGGTGATCTGGCCGGTCGCGCCGGTCACCGCGCCCATGGTGCCGAAGGCCAGGAACTCGACCGCGTTGCCGGTGTTCGCGTAACCGCTGGACGGCACGGTGACGGTCTGCCCGGAGGAAAGGATGTTGTCGCCGGTGCCCACAGCGTAGGCGGGCACGTACATCGGCGCGCCGTTGACGGTGATCGGGTTGTGCGTGGTCGAGGTGCTGGCGTTCCAACCGGCGGCGGCCAGATCCCCAGCCGAGAAGCTGTTGCCGTAGCCGTCCGCGTCGGCGGCGCCGTGGTTGCTGTCCGAGCTGATCGCGATGTTGTTCAGGCAGTTGGTCAGGTTGTTGATGGCGCAGGTGGCGCTCATCGGGGCGAGCCGCAGCGCGTCGATCCCGGCCTGGTAGCCGCCCGAGGCGGCGTTCTTGCCGGTGATCGTCAGCGTCACCGTGTGCAGGCCCGCGGACAGTTGCACCGGGTTGCCGTTGTTGTCCTTGACGGTGCCGAAGTCCTGGTAGCGGGTCGTGACGTGGCTGCTGGACGCGTCGAAGCCGGACAGCAGCGGCGAGTACGCGTTCGTTGACTGGTCCAGCGTCAGGTTGTACTTGCCGTAGTCGCCGGATTGGGTCAGGTTCGCACCGAAGTCCCAGTACCCGGCCTTCGGCAGGTAGAAGCTGAGGGTGGCCGAGTCGCCGACGGCGACGCTGCCGCTGCCGTTGGCGAGCATGGCCTGCTTGCCGTCCGCGAAGACGATGTAGCAGCAATTGGACTGGGCGATGATCGAGGCGCCGGCCGTGACGGTGGCGGTGGCGGCGGGGACCGTGACGGTGTTGCCGTTGCATGTGTTGATTGCGCAGCCGTTGACGAGCTGGTCACCGTACACGTAGACCGGCGATGTGAGCCCGGCGTAGAACAGGTACGTGGTCTCGGCCGAGGTGTTGGCTGCTTGGTCCACGGCCTTGACGAACAGGCGATGCGGTCCGACGGTCAGCGGCGCGAAGGAGACCGTGGCGGGCCCACCGACCGATACGGCTGCGGCCCAGTAGGTCTTGGCGGGGGTGATGGTGCCCCCGCTCCAGGTCGGGGGAAGCGAGGCCGGGTTGTAAACCGTGGTGCCCAGGTCGTTGTCGAGGGCGAACATGTACCCGGAGACGTTGTCCGTACCGTTCACGGTCATGGTGAATGACCCGGTGTCGGTGTAGGCGGCGCCGAACTGGTTCGCCGGGAACTGCGGCGACTCGACGCCGGGAGCCTGAGGAGTGGAGGTGTCGACAGTGAACAACTGCCACGGCGACCAGCCCGACCACTGCCCACCGTCTTGGCTTTCGGTCACGCCGCGCCACGCATAGGTGCCGTCCGGCAGGTTGCCGGAGTAGGTGTAGGCGCCGCCGGTGGCGGTGTAGGAGGTGAACAGGGAGTTGGCCACGTTGGTGGTGTTGGTGCCGTTGGCCCAGTTCCAGATCTCGTAGCCGCTGCGCACGTTCTCGCCGTCGGTGTCGCCGCCGAGCGCGCTCATGGTGACGTAGCCGGAGGTGGCGAAGAACGTGCCGCTGTTCGTGATGCCGGGCGTCGTGGTGTAGGTGCCGGACAGGTACGGGGCACGGAAGTACGTGATCGAGATGGTCGCGCCGCCCCCTGAGGCGAACTGCTTCCACTGGGAGTTGTCGCTCTCGTTGGGGGCGCGCACCACGAAGGTGATGTCGGGCCAGTCGCCTGAGGCGGCCGACTGGGCGGCGTCGAGCATGTTGAAGGCGAGCGTGCCGGGGCTGACGGTGCCTGAGCTGGTCTCGTAGCTGGTCCGTTCGTCCTGCTTGACGTTCGGGAGGGGCTGGTTGGACCAGTTCAGGTCGGCCGAGTTCCAGCCGTTGTTGACTGGGCGGGTGCAGTCGTACAGATCCACAGGTGTGGCTGACGAGGACGCGGCCCAGTCGTCGTTGATGTACATGGTCGCGGCGGTCACGGTGGCCCCGCCGATGCCGCTGGTGCCGGTTGAGCCGCCGGTGTTCATGTTGTAGAAGGTGCGGGCCACCTCCCCGGCGCCACCCGGCCAGTTGTCGTAGCCGACTCGCGGGTGGTCGCCGGTAGCGGTGGAGGTGGAGTCGTAGATATTCCAGCCGTTGGAGGAGACGCGGGCCCAATGCAACTGGCTGGGGTTACCGGACCAGGCCGGGTCGATGTACACCGGGTACTTCGTGTCGGAGGCGCCGAGCAGCGTCCGGTCCGGGGTGAGCGTCTCGCTGCCGGTCGCGGCCGCGACCTGGACGCGGGCCACGTGATCGCCCGAGTTCGGGGCGGTGGCCGCCGAACTCTTGAGGGTTGAACCCGTGGCGGCCGTCGCGGCCGATGCGGGCGCGCCGTTGGCGCCCGCCGAGTCCCACATGGTGGCGGTGTCGGTGTGGAAGACGGTCGTCCCGGAAGCGTCCGTGGCCGCGGCGCCACCGTCCTGCGTGCTTGACAGGTTCACGCCGACGGCCTTCACGGCGAGTGTCAGCGTGTCGAGCGTCGGGTTGGCTGCCGCGGCCGCGCTGTGAACCACGAGCAGTTGGCTGAAGCCGCCTGCGTTCGCGGTCAGTTGCAGGTCCACTTCGGGCAGCACGTCCGGGTACGTCGCGGTGGCGCCGGAGAGCGTCGGGGCGGGCAGCGCGCTGGGAAAGGTGAACGACAGTGTGCTCGTGCCCTGCGTCAGCGTGGCCATGGGGCCGTCGCCGCCGTCGGAGAATGCCACGCCGGTGGCGGTCGCTGCCGGGCGGATGGTTCCGTCGGTCCGCACGGACAGGGTGGTGTCGATGGGTACCCACGCGCCGTTCTGCTTCGTGCGCACGGGCGCGGAGGTCTGCGTCCGGGTGAGGGAACCGTCCGGGTTGGCGGTGACCAGCGTGCCTGTGTCGGTCTCAGCGTCCACGGTCACCGGCGAACCCGTCGTCTTGGCCTTGGCCGAGGCAGCGGTTTCCGCAGCGATCACCGTCGGGTCCACCTGCGTGGCCGGGAAGTCGGGCGGTGTCGGCGCGGCGGTGTCGGCGCGCGCCACGCCCGCGCCCGCCGTGATCGTGCCGGCGACCAGCGCGGCTGCGAGCAGGACGGCGCTGACGCGCGTCCGTGCTGGATTCGCTGTCAGTTGAGTGCGGGTTCGTCGATGTGCGTGCATGGACCGATCAGGCCCCTTCCCTCCCCGGCGCGGCACCCCGTGGCGCCCTTGGCCGCCATTCTTGCCAGCACCGCCGACAGCGGCCATGACGGGAAGCCGCCATCGACGGCTGATATGCCTGGTTTGATCATAGATTCGCTCTATATCAGGCTACTGCCTTTATGGAAACGTTATTGATTTCTCACGAGTCACTCGCCTACCTTGTGCTCTGGATGCGGTATCGCAGGGGGGCGATTCACCTCCACCCGCATCGGGGCTGGGAGGGGAACTCATCGTGCAGTTCTACCGGAGGGCGCGTCGGCGCTCTGGCCGACGACTCGTTCGCGTTTCAGCTCTGTCCTGCGCGTTCACCCTCGCGGTCACGCTGACCGCCGGTGCGGCGCAAGCCATGCCCGCGCCGGCGGCGAAGAGCATTCCCGCGCCACCACCGATCCCGGCCGAGAAACAGATCCCTTACTCGTTGCAGAGTCCGGGTAAAGCCAGGGCACTGCCGTCGTTCCCGAAATTCGACCCGACGGTCGACTCCAGGCTGCCTGCCGCGGGCTCCGCCACGGTGGACCTGAACGCCGCCACGCCGGCACCTAGGGCCGACGGGGCGTTCCGCACACCGTCAACGAACTCTGCGATCGCGCCCAAGCGGGCGGGGACGCTGCCCGTACTGGTCGGCCGGCCCGCCGCCGGCGCGAAGTCCACGGCGCCATCCGGCCCGTCCCGGGTCGCCGTGACGCTGACCGATCAGAAGAGCGCGCAGGCCGCCGGTATCCACGGGATCCTGTTCACGCTCGCGGTGGCGCCCGGGTCCACCGGCACCGGGCCGGTGACCGTGTCGGTGGATGATTCGACGTTCTCTGCGGCGTTCGGCGGGGACTACGCCGCGCGCCTGCACCTGGTGCGCCTGCCCTCCTGCGCCCTGACCACACCCCGACTGGCCGCCTGCCAGGTCCAGACCCCGATCGCCGCGTTGGGCCGCGACCCGCTCAGCGCCCGCATCGACCTCGGCGCACATGCCACGGTGAAGTCGCACACGACGGCGGTGGCCGCACACCCGATTCCCGCCGCATCCCCCGGCGCGGTGGTGCTGGGCCTGACATCAGGCAGCAGCGGACCGTCCGGCACCTACGCCGCCACGCCGCTCTCGCCGGCGGGCACGTGGTCGATGGGAGGAAACACCGGCTCGTTCGACTACTCCTACCCGATCCAGGTGCCGGCTGCGATCGGGGGCGGGGCGCCGAACGTGGACCTGTCCTATGACTCCTCCAGCCAGGACGGGCGCACCGAGGGCACGAACAACCAGTCCTCGTGGATCGGCGACGGCTGGAGTTCGACCGAGAGCTACGTCGAGCGCAGCTACGAGAACTGCTCGGACGAAACGACGAGCGGAGCGCCCCAGTACTCCGGTGACGAGTGCTGGGCCGGGCAGGTGCTCACCCTCTCACTCAACGGCGAATCGACCCAGATCGTCTACGATGCCGGCGCCAAGACCTTCCGTCCCGTCAACGACTCGTCGACCACGAAGATCGAGCAGCTGACCAACTGCACGAACGGCACGTACAACAACGAGTGCTGGCGGGTGACAGAGAACGGCACCCAGTACTATTTCGGCCTGAACCGCTTGCCCGGCTGGGCTTCCGGCGACACTGCCTCGCAGTCCGCCTGGACGGTGCCGGTCTACTGCGGTCCCGACGTTCCGACCTGCACCTCCAGCAACTTCGCCAGTTCCTCGAAGTTGATGGGCTGGCGCTGGAATCTGGACTACGTCGTCGACGTGCATGACAATGCAGCGGCCTACTACTACACCGCCGAGCTCAACAACTACGGCGCGGACATGCAGACCACGCCGGTCAAGTACACCCGCGGCGGGTACCTGAACCGGATCGACTACGGCATGACCGCCTCGACGGTCTATTCCACCGCCGCGCCGGAGCGGATCGTCTTCAACACCGCCGAGCGCTGCATCCCGGGCACGCCGAGCGGCAATACGTGCGCTGATTCGCAGTTCACCGTGGCGGACGCCTCCTACTGGCCGGACGTGCCTATCGACCAGGACTGCTGGACGCTGAACACCTCCTCCTGCCCGAACCACGGCCCGACCTTCTGGTCCCGCAAGCGCCTTACCTCGATCGTCACCCAGGTCCAGGTCGGCGGCGCCACCAAGCAGGCCGACGAGTACGACTTCACCCAGACCTTCCCGGACGGCGGTGACCACGCGCCGACCCTGTGGCTGGACTCGATCCTGCACACGGGCCTGGACACCACCGCCGGCGCCACGACGAGCGTCCCTGACCCGCCGGTCTCCTTCGACCCGCCGCTGCAACTGCCCAACCGGGTCGGCACGATCCCGAGCGTGCCGGTGATGTACCACGACCGGATCCACGACATCAAAACCGAGACCGGTGCCAAGATCACGGTGTCGTATAACCCGACCACGTGCACCACATCCAACGTACCGTCGGATCCGTCCACGAACACGATGCCGTGCTTCCCGGTGTACTGGACGCCCTACGGGGCGGCCGGCCCCGAGCTCGACTGGTTCCAGAAGTACACGGTGCAACAGGTAGAGACCCAGGACCAGAACAACACCAATCCGGACGGCAGCTATCCGGACCTGCTGACCACGTATAAATATGACGGCGGCGCCGCCTGGCATTACGACGACAACGAGGTCGTCAAATCAAAGAACCGCACCTACGGGCAGTTTCGCGGCTACGCGACCGTGGAGACGGTCACCGGCAACCCGAACGTCTTCCATCTGACCAACGGCACGAAGGTCTACGACCAGCAGTCGCTGACTAAGACCACGTATCTGCGCGGCATGGATTCCGATACGCCGACCGGTACCGGCGGTACCGCCGTGACTGTCACGTCGCTGGACGGCAAGTACTCGGTCACTGACAGCAACGCCCTGGCGGGTAAGCCCTTCGAGACTGACACCTACACCGACGCCACCGGCACGACTCTCTACTCCGCCGCGGTCAACGCTCCGACGATCATCGGTCCGACCGCGACGCGCACCCGCACCGGACTGCCGCCGCTCACGGCCCAGATGGTGCGCACCGCGAACACCTACACGCGCACCGCCGTCTCCTACAGCCCCGGCTGGCGGTACACCGAGACCGACGACTTCTACAACACCACCCTCGGCACGGCCACCACCGGCAACCCGATCCAGGCGGATGACCGCGGCGAGATCGCCGACCCGCACAACATCCCCAAGTGCACCTGGACCCGCTACATCGAGAGCGCCGACGGGACGCTCGTGCTGCCGGCCGAAGTCATCACCAACGCCCAGGACTGCACCGCCGCCGGCGCCACCCCGACCGGCCCGCTGATCTCCGACGCGCGTACCTCGTACGACAGCAACGCGTTCACGTGGGACGGGACGAGCCCCGCCGGAACCGCGCCCACCAAGGGCGACGTGACTGCGACTGAGCAGGCGGTCGGTCCGACCGGCGCGGTGACGGCCTCGGCGTTCGTGACGATGGCCACCAGCAGTTACGACACGTACGGCCGCGTCATCTCCGTCACGCGGACCCCGAACTCCTCCGCCCCGAACGGCAGCTCGCTCGCGCAGATCACCACCACGAGTTACTCCCCGGCCAGTGGCGCACTGCCGACCCAGGTGCAGACGCAGACCCAGGTGACGCCCGGCGCGAGCATGAACCCGTGCACCGCCCCCGCCTGCCAGAGCGCCACCACCACGATGGACCCGGTGCGCGCCCTGCCCACCGAGAAGATCGACGCCGCGGGCCTGAAGACCGACTACACCTACGACGCGCTCGGCCGGGTGACCGCGGTATGGCTGCCCAACGAGGCCAAGTCCGCAGGCATGTCGGCGAACTACACCTATTCCTATACGCTCTCGCAGACCGCCCCCGAGGTCGTCACGACCAACCGGCTGCTGGAGAGCGGTGGCTACGTCTCCTCCGAAACTCTCTACGACGCGATGCTGCGCACCCGCGAAACCCAGCAGACCTCGGAGAACTCAAGCAACACCGTGTCGGACACCCAGTACAACTCGCTGGGCAAGCCGGTGCTCACCGAGAACGCCTACAACGTCGCGGGCAGCCCGAGTACCGTGCTGGTGACCAACGTGCCGCAAGGCAGCATCCCCGACGCCAGCGTCACCGACTACGACGCCATGGCCCGCCCGGATCTGGCGACCGAGGAGCATGACGGGGCGAAGAGCTGGACGACGACCACCGCCTACGCGGGCGACCACACCACCGTCATCCCGCCCTCGGGCGGCATGACCCAGACCACGTACACCGACGCCCGTGGCCAGACCAGCGAACTGGACCAGTACACCTCCGCGCCCACGCTCTCCGGCACCGCGCAGTCGGGATTCACCGTCACCGGCGGCACCACAAACGTGACGAAGTACACGTACACGGCCTCCGCCAAGCAGGCCACCGTCACCGGCCCCGACAGTAAGGTGTGGTCGTTCACCTACGACCTTTCCGGCCGCAAGACCCAGCAGAGCGACCCCGACGCCGGCGCGAGCACCCACGCGTACGACGACGCGGGCAACCTGGTGTCAACCACCGACTCGCGCGGCATCGAACTCGACTACACCTACGACCTGCTCGGCCGCAAACTCACCGCGACCGACAAGCACGCCGCCGGATTCGAATACGCCTCATGGCTCTACGACACCCTCCAGGTCGGCAAGCTGACCTCCTCCACCCGGTACGTGTCGGGCGTCACCGGCGGCTACACCGTGGCGAGCACCGGATACACGAGCCTTGGCAAACCCGTCGGTACGACGATCACACTGCCGAGTGTCGAGTCGCCCCTGCCCACCACATACACCACCACTTACTCCTACTCGACCAACGACCAGCTGATGACCGGGCAGACCGACCCGCGCACCGTCGGGCTCAGCGGGGAGGCGCTGACCTACGGCGTCGACACGCTCGGCAACCCCGTCGACACCTCCAGCGGCAGCTGGACGTACGTGACCGGGACCGTCTACACGAACTACGGCGAACCCTCTCGGCTCACTCTCGGCCCGTCCACCAACCCCGCGTATGTGACCTACACGTACGACGATGAGACCCGCCGCCTCACTGACGTGCTGACCAGCCGCACCCAGGCGCCCGGCCCCACGGTCGACGACACCTCCTACACCTACGACCCGGCCGGCAACCCGACGTCCACCACCGATAAGCAGTCGGAGACCGGCAATACGGTCACCGACACCCAGTGCTACCAGTACAACCCGCTCGACGAGCTGACCCGGGCATGGACCGACACCGCCGGCGTCAACTCGGCCGGCGTCGGCGGCGTCGGTGGCTGCAAGACCACCACCCCGTCCTCGGCGACGCTCGCCACCGGCACAGCCGCGTACTGGCAGTCCTATGCCTACGACGCGACCGGCGACCGGCGCACCGAGACCGATCACACCGCCACCACCTCCACCACGACCACGTACACCAACGGCGGGACGCCCTCCGCGAGCTGCGCCAACACGTCGGTCCAGCCGCACGCGCTGACCTCGGTTTCGACCGGCACCGCGACCACGAGCTTCTGCTACGACAAGCTCGGCGACACCGTCTCGCGTACCCCGTCCACCGGTAGCGCCCAGACCCTCGCCTGGGATGACGAGGACCACCTGCAGTCCGTGACCCAGAGCACGAACATCACCGGCTACCTCTACGACGCGGACGGCAACCAGCTGATCCGCCGCGACCCCGGGCAGACCACCCTGTTCGCCGGGGACACCGAGATCGTCGTCAACACCGCCGTCACCCCGCACACGCTGCTCGGCGCCGTGCGCAGCTACCACATCGGCGGCACCGGCCCCGTCATCGCCGTGCGGTCCTCGCTGCCCGGCAAGAGCGGCGTCGACTACCAGCTGACCGACTCGCACGCCACCGCCACCCTGGAGATGGACACCAACACCCAGGCCGTCTCCCGCACCCAATACGCCCCCTACGGACAGGTCCGGGGCACCGCGAGCAGCAGCTGGATCGACCCCACCCGCGGCTACCTCGGCCAGCCCGCCGACACCAGCACCGGCTACACCGACCTCGGCGCCCGCAAGTACGACCCCACCCTCGGCCGCTTCATCAGCATCGACCCCGTCCTGGAAACCGGTGACTCGCGACAGCTCGGCGGCTACACCTACGCCGCCGACAACCCCAGTACCGGTGCCGACCCCAACGGCCTGCGCGCTATGGGCGACGCACCCGGCAGCTCCTGCGACTGGAACGGCGACTGCTCGTCAC
The DNA here is from genome assembly GCF_018283645.1 of Actinocrinis puniceicyclus. GTDB lineage: Bacteria > Actinomycetota > Actinomycetes > Streptomycetales > Catenulisporaceae > Actinocrinis > Actinocrinis puniceicyclus. The sequence continues at coordinate 63,839 of NZ_JAGSXH010000024.1, forward strand.
CGAGCGCGTCGGGCAGTCCCGGCCAGGACGTCGAAGTGGGCGGCGGTGTGTTCGTCAACACGAACAACGCACACTTCTACCAGCTCCAGAACTGGGGCATCCGCATCGCGTTCGGCACGCACGAGGTCTCAGGCAGCCAGACGGTCCGGACGCAGGAGGCCATGCGCGACTGGCTCGGCCTGTGCACCGCGCACTCGGACGTGTGCGGGCAGACCATGCTCGCCGCCCTCCAAGCCCAGGTCAAGGCGATCGGAACTTTCGACGTCGGAACCGGCGGTAGCGACCCGCTGCTCGTCAGCGCGTCCGGCGGGGCGACGCTGCTGCGCGGCGCCGACACCACCAAGGGCGACGAGTACGCCGCCGCATTGGGCGCCCAAGCCTATGGCGAAGACCCGCGAGCCATCGCCATGCTGCATGCCGGCATCGCGCTCGCGTTCGAGTCCGGCTACGAATACCTCAGCGCAAAAGCCGGTGCGGGCGGCTACGCGCGGGGCGGCGGGAGCTGCGCAAACTCGTTCATCGGCACAACCCTCGTCCTGATGGCCGACGGTTCAAGCAAGCCGATCGATCAGATCCACGTCGGCGACAAGATCTCCAACGCGCAACCCGGTGCACCGTTCGGCGCCAAGGACGAAACCCACATCGTCACCGCCGTGCACATCACCTACACCGACCGCGACTACACCGACGTCACAGTCTCATCCGCCCACGGCACGTTCTCCGCCACCGGCAACGCCGGACTCGGCGACGCGGTCGTGCCTGCGCTCGGCACCGCGACCATCACGGGCACGGCGCACCACCTCTACTGGGACGCGACCACCCGCTCCTGGACCGAGGCGGACCGACTGCGCGCCGGCGATCAGCTGCAAACCACCAACGGCCACACCGTCACGATCCTCGCGATACACGACTACACCACCACCACCGTCACCTACAACCTCACCATCGACAGCCTCCACACGTACTATGTCGAGGCGGGGTCAACCCCTGTACTCGTTCACAATGCCGGGCCGGGCTGCGGGACGGGTCGGTCATTGTGGCAGTTGACCAAGGATGGCGCTTCTGCAATGAAGCGCGGCGGCCCGTTTAACACAACCTTCTATAAGAGTGCATCGGATGGTACCTGGTGCAATGCCACTTAGCTTGATGATCTAGGCTGCGAGCTGCAGGGATGTCGGCTGGGACGGCGCGCGGACCGGTTCGGGTATCAGGGGTTTGAGGTTGACGAGGTCTATGGTGGGCGGCCCGGCGTGGCG
>NZ_JAGSXH010000250.1 GCF_018283645.1 Actinocrinis puniceicyclus
CGTCCACGTGAACGACGCGGACCCGGACGCGCTGGTGGAGTCGGTCGCCGTGACGGTCACATTGAACGTCCCCGACGCGGTCGGCGTACCCGAAATCAGACCCGAAGAGGAGATCGACAACCCCGCCGGAAGACCCGACGCGCTGTACGTCAACGTCTGACCCGACCCGGAATCAGCAGCCTGGATTTGCAGACCGCTGATCGCGGTGCCCACCGTCCCGCTCTGCGCACCCGGATTGGTGACCGTCACCGTGTTCCCGCTGCTACCGGTCCCGACCGTCCACGTGAACGACGCCGAACCCGACGCCCCGGTACCGTCCTTCGCCGTCACCGTCACATTGAACGTGCCCGACGCACTCGGCGTCCCCGAGATCAGACCCGAAGAGGAGATCGACAGGCCAGCCGGAAGACCCGACGCACTGTACGTCAACGACTGACCCGACCCGGAATCAGCAGCCTGAACCTGCACACCACTGATCGCGGTGCCCACCGTCCCGCTCTGCGCACCGGGATTGGTGACCGTCACCGTGTTGCCCGACGGCAGCGTGTTACCGGTCAGGCCGATGGTGACACCGCCCAACTGCCTCGCGCCGGTCGCCCGAGTCCCGGTGACCTGAGCGAACGCCAGCGCGGTGGTGGGAGCGGAGACCTGCTCGACCAGATAACTGGAACCCGCGGCGACCGGCACACTCAACGTCGCCGCGCTGCTCGCGGCCACCACGACGGCACCACTGGAACCGTTGACAACCTCGGCCTGCTGCCCCGGCCACGGGTTGCGCACACTGAGCGTGCCACTGCTGCCCGCCTCGATCGCGGCGGTCGCCAGCGTACCGCCCTCAACCTGCACATCCACCTTCGAACCGCCCTGGATGTAGAGCGTGCCGGCGCCGTCCCAACCCGAGGGCCACGCCGGAGCGAAACGCAGCGTCCCGTCATAATCCGTGGCGAACGCCTCATCCAACGTCGCAGCCACATTCGAGACATGCTCGATATACGGCTCATCCAGCGAACCCGGATTCCACGCCGCCAACCCGGACGGATAGACCTGGTAGGACTTCGTGCTGTTCACCAGATCGTTGGCAACCTCGGAAGACATGTCCAGCCGCGCCGCCTGAACCGAGTCATACGTCCAGTCCGGATTGTTGACGTACTGCCGGTGACTGTAGGTACGATCCGCCAACGCGGTCAGATTGTCACCGTTCACCACCGTGTTGTCGCCGACCACCCCGTAAGGCCACACCGGCTCCAGACCCAGATTCTCCACATTGTGCGTCGCAGCCGTCGGCTGATACGAGTTACCGATCACATCCGTACCCGACGCATCCGCGGACGCACCCAGCAACTGACTATGCGAACCCTGATCCGTACGCGCGTACGGCTCGATGTGCGTCAGCGCCGTACGCAACTGCGAGACCAGCGACGAATCCGTGTTCAGCAACGTCGCGGCGCTGACCGTGGCAGCGAACAACGCCTGATCCGCGGCGATGTCCGTGGTCGGGTCCTGCACCTGCCACTGGGTCTCGTGCGCATTGGCCACCGCGTGCAGATAACCATCCGAACCCACGCTCTGCCACGCCAACAGGAAGGTGGCGGTCTGCTGAAGCACCGGGTAATACCTGCTCAGGAAACTACGATCCCCGGTGTCCTGGTACTGCTGCCAGATCCACAACGCGATCTCCGCGCCACTGGTGATCGTCTCGGCATTGAAACCAGGACTGGAAGCCACCGCGCACGAGGCATCACTGGTGATACCGCCACCCCAGTAATACCCGTTGCCGTTGAACCGCATCGTCTCCGGCACACACGCACCCGGCTTGCCGTTCATCTGCGCGCCCGTCCACGACTCGACCGCCGGCAGATCATTGAGATACATGTCGAAGATCGGCAGGTTCTGCGCGAACTCCCCCGAATCCAGGTTCGCCTGAATCTGCCCGCGCAGGTTCCACAACCAGTACCCGGCCGGATACCAGGCCTGATGATCCTGGTTGAAGTTGAACAGATCCGCCAACCCCGCCTGACTACCCGGATACTGACCCGAGTGCATGCTCCCGGCCTCGAAGTACAGGTACAGCGTATGCAGGTTCTCCATGTACTGCGCGCTACCGTCCGAGGAGGACGCCTCGATCAAACCGGAATGCGCCCAGTAGCCGTTCCACCACACCGACTGCGACGCCAGCAGCGAGGACTCCCCCGCCGAGGCGTCCGAACCGATCAGGGTGGAGGCGGCGCTGTTCGCGTTACCGCCCGTCCACGACGGCGAGACCACGATCACCCGGTACGAGCCGTCGCTGTTCGGAGTGAACGACACCCGCACACTCGTGGAGTTGACCACGGACGCCGACACGTTGCGCCCGCCCGCGGTGATCGCGGCCATCGCCCCGAACGTCTGGTTCGAATGCCCGCTCTGCGAGTTGTCCGACCAGGACTGCGCCAGACTCGCCACCGCGCCGGAGGCCGACGCCGCCGGAGTGCGCCCGCTCCACAGGCTCACACTCGCGCTCGCCTGCGCGTTCGGGTTCGCCCCCGTCACATCCACGACCAACTCGTCCTTGCCGGAGGCCACCCAGGCGGTCAGAGTCATCCCACCACCCGACTCGTGCAGCACCCCGTTGTACAGGTCCAAGTAGCCCACGAAGTTCGAGGCCGACGTCATCGCCGACAACCCAGGGATGTTCACCTGCCCCGGCGAGAGCCGGTTCGGCATCGTATCGCTGCGATTAAGCTGCGCGGTAAACCCGTTCGCCGCCCACTCGGCCACACCCAACGAGCCGTTGCCCAGGGGCAGAAACTGCGTCGCCCCCGTGTTCGCCTTGCCGAGCACGATGTTCGAGCGGGACACGACCCCACCGATGTTCTGCGAGAACACGCCGTTCTGCCAGGCCGTCGTGACCGTGGCCGCAGCAGCCGGGGTACCCGAACCGAGCGCCACCGCCAAGGGCGGCGCAAGCGAGAGCACGGCAGCCGCAGCGGCATACCGCAGCACTCTGGGATGAACAGACACAAATCCTCCTGATGCGTCGCGATGTCATGTTGATGCGGCACAACCACGGACACATCGGATGTCTTTGTAGCGCAGTCACCGCAAGCCCGTC
>NZ_JAGSXH010000251.1 GCF_018283645.1 Actinocrinis puniceicyclus
AGCGGATACTTGTCCTGGCCCAGCAACTCCGCCGCCAACTCCCGCGGCCCCGCCCCCGGCCCCGTGAGCACCGCCACCTTCGGATGCGCCCGGCACAGGTTCGCCGCCGTGCGCAGCGTCGAGACCGGACGGCCCGCCGCCGGATCGAACACCGAACGCCCCGAAGCCGAACGCTCCCCGCCGTCCACCCCGTCCGAGGCCGCGTCCACAGCCACCACCAAGGCGTCCTCCCAGGCCATGCCCACACGCCCGAACGCCGCCGCCACCGACGAGATCGCCGGCAGCGTACGCACCCTGATCTCCTGGCCGCGCAGCGCCCGCACCACCCCGAAGAAACCCGGGTCCCCCGACGCGACCACGACGGCCGGCCCGTCGTGCAGCGCCAGATGCGTCAAGGCGGAACCCAGACCGCCCATGTAGATGCGCCGCGCCGTCTCCGGTATCGGCAGCGCATCCAGATGCCTGATATTCCCGATGACGAGGGTGGCCTCGGCCAGCGCCCTGCGCGCCGGCGCGGAAGGCGGCGACCCGTCGAACCCGAGGACGGTCACCCGCGCGCTGCGCCCGTTGAACTCCTGCGATCCCATGGCCGTCCGATCATCGCACGGATGCCGGGCCCGCGTGGCCCACAACCGGCGAGTCACGACCCTGCTTCTCTGCGCCGCCCGCAGGCGAACCGGCCCCCGCGTCGCGCACGTGCTCGTCCCCGGCCCGGCCGCCGTGACCGGGCACATGAGAACGCTCCGGTCCGTGACCGTGATCGACGCTGTGGTCGCGGTCGAGGCTGTGGTCGTCGTGATCGTGGAGGCCGTGGTCGTGGAGGCCGTGGTCGTGATGGTGACCGTGCCGCGCCGGATCGTCCGGATGGTCATGCGGCCGCTGCGCCGCCCCGACCCGGCTCTCGAACCCCGGCATCGCGATCCGATACACACACGCATCGCAGTTCACCGCCACCGGACCCGCCACCGCCTCCGCGAAACGATCCAACACCAGGTCCGCCAGCGCGTCGTCGTCCCCGAGCAACCCCGCGACGGCCACCTCCAACCCCAAGCTCCGCGCGCCCCGCGCGCTGTGCTCCACGATCCGATCCGGCAACACCCCCGCGAACAGGAAATACGGCAGAACCGTCACCCGCCGCGCCCCCAGCCGCCGCAGCCGCTCCAACCCCTCCTGCACCGACGGCGAGGCCAACGACACGAACGCCGGTTCGACCAACTCGATCCCCGACTGCCGCGTGGTCTCCCACAACAACCGCGCCGCCCGATGCAACTCGGCATTCGCATCCGGATCCGTCGTACCGCGCCCCACCAACAACACCGCATCGGGACGCGGCAACACGCTCGCCGCCAACCGCTCCCGCAGCAACTCCAACAACACCGGATGCACACCCAACGGCCGTGCGTACCGCACCCGCAGACCCGGATGCCGCCCCCGCTCCCGCGCCAAAGCCGCCGGAATATCCCCCTTAGCGTGCCCAGCCGCCAACAAGATCAACGGCACCGCGACGACATCCCGCACGCCCCCCGCGACCAACTGCGCCACCGCCTCCCGCAACGGCGGCGACGACAACTCGATGAACCCGCCCGACACCGCCTCCACCGGCACATCCGCCCGCGCCGCGGCACGCACACCCACCCGCCGCACGAAAGCCCGGAACTGCGCCGCGCCCTCCAGCGCCCGCGTCCCGTGCCCCACGATCAACAAAGCGGTCACGACCGGCCCTCCTCGTAGTACAACAGCGCATTGACAGCGGCCGCGGCCACCGCCGAACCACCCTTGCCCCCGCGATTGGACACCGCGCACACCGACAGATCCCCGTGCGCCCGCAGCGCCGCCTTCGACTCCACCGCACCCACGAACCCCACCGGCATCCCCACCACCAGCGACGGCCGATACCGCCCGGCACCCTCGATCAACTCGAACAACGCAGTCGGCGCGCAACCGATCACATACACCGCGCCCGGACCCGCCTCCAGCGCCGCGAGCCGCAACGCCGCCGCCGACCGCGTGATCCCCTCCGCGGCGGCCACCCGCGCAGCCCGCGGATCAGTGATCCGGCACACCGCGGCACACCGTGTGATCCCCGCAGCCACCATCGCCACATCCGCCACGACCGGCACCCCGGCACGCAACCCGGCAACCGCCTCGGCCAGCACCCGCTCGCCCGGCACCACCAGATCCGCCGCGAACTCCAGATCGGCGCTGGCGTGCACGACCCGCTCCAGCACCGCCCGGCCCAACGGCCCCCAGCCCCCCACCTGCGGGTACTCGCGCGCCAACCGCGCCCGCAAAATCGCGTACGACTCCTGCTCGATCGGATGCACCGCCCTCACCGCACACCACCCTGCGCACCCGGACCGGCGCCATCCAACCCGGCAGCCTCAACCAGATCAATCGCATCCACCGGACACACCTCGACACACTCCCCGCACCCGGTACACCGCTCCGGCACCACCAACAGCCGCCCACCCCTCGGCCGAAACGCATGCTCCGGGCACGTCAGCAAACACGCACCACAGCCCTGGCACGCGCCCACACGCGCAACCAGACCCGCAGCCACGCCGCCCGGCGTCCACGTCAACGCGCCCACGTATACCCCCGCGGCGTCACGAACCGGCCACCCACGATCCGCGACTGCGAACACCCCACGGTCACGACCGTATACATATCGACCACCGACGGATCGAAATCCGCCAAGCTCGTCAACCCGCCGCTCTCATCCGGCCGCGAGGCGTTGCGCACCCATCCCACCGGTGTCGAACCCGGCCGCTGCCGCGCCAGAATCGCCAACGCCTCGCCCAACTGCCAATCACGCTGCCGCGAGCGCGGATTGTAGAAGGACACCACGAAATCACCGTCCGCAGCCGCCCGCACCCGCCGCTCGATCGCATCCCACGGCGTATGCAGATCAGAAAGCGAAATCGAACAATGATCATGACCGAGCGGCGCCCCGAGCACGTTCGACGCCGCGCCGGCCGCGGTGATCCCAGGCACACAGACCACATCGACGTCATCGACGTCCGCGTATTCCAACGCAGGCGACGCCATCGCATAC
>NZ_JAGSXH010000252.1 GCF_018283645.1 Actinocrinis puniceicyclus
TCCCACTTCCCTCCCACGACGCACCGCCCGAACCGTTCGTGTTCCCTCCCACCACGGCCGATGGTGGGAGGGAACACGCGTGTCGAGACCTCGCGCCGACCCGTGATCGACGACCTCGGCTTGGACCTCGTGCTCGGAGGCTTCGAACACCGCCAGCGGCGAGGCGCCGTCCAGGCCGCGGTGCGACCGGGTGCCGGCGACCTTCAGACACCACTCCACCGCGGAGGCCTGCATGTGTTCGAGAGAGACGAACTCCCGCCCCCGCCACCAGAAGTCACGTATATACGGCATCTGCCGCTCTACACGGGGCTTGTCCTTCGGCCGTCCCGCCCGAGCCGGGTCCACGAGCGTGCCGTAGTGCGCGGCCAGCTCGCCGTAGGACCGGTTGATCTTCGGGTCGTACAGGTCCGGGCGCTCCACCCCGGTCTTGAGGTTGTCCGGCACCAACCGCGCGGCGACACCGCCGAAGAACTCGAACGCCGCGACGTGCGCCGCGGTCCACGCCTGCTGGTCGAGGATGAGCACGGGCCGGACGAACATGTGCCGCGAGTGCGCGAGCACCATCACGAACGCCTCGGCACGGTGCCGACGGCCCGTGCGCGGGTTGACCCACATCCCCAACCGGCCGTAGTCGATCTGCGCGATCTCGCCCGGTACCGTCGGGTACGGGTTGAGTACCGTCACCGCGGCGCGGTGCGCCTCCTCGGGCAGGTTCGCCGCGATGTACCGGCGCAACGACGCCAAGGACGCGCCCAGCCCGCGCTCATCGCGCAGCCGCTGGTGGATCGTGGTCACCGTCACCCGCGCCGCGAGCATCTCCACGATGTAGTCGCGGTGCTCGGCGATCGCCGGCCACGTCAGCTGCCTGATCGAGGGGTCGGCCAGGTGCGGGAACCACGAGCGCACCAGCACCCGCCAGTCCTCCTCGCCCATCTTCGGCCCACCCGGGGCGAACCCAGCCTCGATCGCCGGCGAGAGGTACTTGCGCACCGTCTTGCGGTCCAGCCCCAGCGAGTCGGCCAACTCCACCTGCGAGCGGCCGGCATACCAGTGCACCAGGAGCTCCGAAATGTCGATCACTTGAAAGGTTCTCCTCGCCATCTGCTCCCTCGCCGTCTACTAGCTGACGAGGAAGGCTTGCACGGACGAGGTCCGACCCACGTCACGGCCCCCATGGGGAATAACGTGATCGCGCGGGTGGGGAATTACGTGACGCTCAGGCCGTCACAGCTGGGGAATTACGTGATCGCCGACAGATTGAATTGCCTTCCTACAAACAACTCTCCTCGCGTTCAGGACACAACAATGCCACTTAGCTTGATGATCTAGGCTGCGAGCTGCAGGGATGTCGGCTGGGACGGCGCGCGGACCGGTTCGGGTATCAGGGGTTTGAGGTTGACGAGGTCGTAACTCGATAGGTGCCTTTGGTGGGCGTGCGTGATTGCCGCCCGGCGTTCTGTCAGGCGGTGGCTTCGTCGGGCATCCAGGGGATGCCGCGCATCGCGTCGGTCAGGGCGGCCAGCCAGCCGACGCCGTGTTTCTTCGTGGTCTGTAGGTAGGAGCGGATACGGCAGAACTCTTGGGCTCCCCGCATCGAGCGCATCGAGCCGGAGACCTTGATCCGCAGTTTGCACATGCGGATCTCGCGCTCGGCCGCGTTGTTGTCAAAGGCGACACGGGGGTCCGTGGTGAACCGCAGATAGTCCTCGAACCGGTCACGCAACCGGGTGAACAGGGCGTTGTGCTTGCCCATCAGCTTGTTCTCGCGCGCGGCGGTGGCCGTGACGCCGATCAGCGCGGCCGAGCGCAGTCGGTGGCGCAGCGTGGCGACCTGCGCCGGATCGGGCTCGCTCCCGGCGGCGCGGGCCTGCTCGACGAGGTCTTTCAGATCACACAGCGTGTCGATGGCCTGCATGGCCATCGCCGTGCTCCCGGCCCGCCCCGTGGTGCCGCTCTCGGCGACGGCGACCAACTCGCGCAACACGTGGGCACCGCACAAGGCGTGGTCACAGGCGTAGGTGTCGTACGGCGCCCAGGCGTCGTGCTGGGCGATCCCGGTGAACACGGGCAGCACGCCGATGGCGTCCATCGCCACGGTGCCGCGCTTGGGATGCACCATCAGCAGGCTGTACCTGTCGGTCGAAGCCGAGTGCACCCACGCCAATCCCGCCTCGACCCGGAACCCGGTCTCGTCGAAGTTGACCGCCTCGGCCTCCACGAGCCTTTCGCGCACCGCGTCCTCGAACCCGACCAGCGCCGCAGCGCACCGGGTGGCCATCGACGCGACCGTACCCGGGGCCATCGGCGCCCCGAACACCTCGCCCATCACCGCCGCGACCCGCTCACGCGCCAGGAACTGCCCGTGCCACAAACCCACCACCACCGCGGCGACCCGCGCACCGTACTGCACCGGCGCCGCGACCCCCACCGGCGCCACCGCCGTGCACACCTGCCCGCACCCGCACCGGCGCGCGATCAGCTGATGCTCGGTCACCTCAAGCGCGAGCTCGGACAGGTCGAACACCCGGCGCCGCTCGCGCCCGACCTCCACCGCCCCGGCCAGGCCCGACCCGCAGGAGTGACACAGTTCGGGCTCGTACTGCACCGTGTACCGCGGATCGGCGACCTGCTCCAGCGTGGCCCCCGGCTGCCCGCCCGGGCGCCCGGGACGGCGCGCACCCTTCTTGCGCAGCGAGGCCGGCTTGACGAACGGGGAATCCGAGGAAGGAGGCTTCGAGGAATTCTTCGAGTTCTGCTTCAGCGCCGCTTCCAGCTCCGCGATCCGTGCCGTCAGCAACGTGATCTGCTCCTGCTGCGCGACCACCAGCGCCACCAACTCCTCATACGAGGGCTTCGGCGCAACGGGCATAACCACCATGATCCCAAGCAGGTGACACCCCGTCAAACCACCACAGCCACCGCACCACCTATCTAGTTACACGAGGTCTATGGTGGGCGGCCGGCGTGGCGGACCCCGGTGTAGTCGGCGGTGCGGACCTTGTAGGAGTTGTGGCGGGCGCGCTTGATCTGGCGGGGGGGGTAGG
>NZ_JAGSXH010000253.1 GCF_018283645.1 Actinocrinis puniceicyclus
GAAGTCAAGGCTCACACCGTCGGATCCTGCGACCGTCGCCTGGTTGGTGTCAATAGCGGTGTTAGTCATACGAATCATCCCTTCGTGACCGGATGTTTCGCTTCCGCACCGTTATCGAGACAGACCCTAGGCTAATTTGATCTTGGGTCGGTCCAGTTCGGCGACATGCCCGTGGCGTCAATAGTTTGTGATGTGGGGCTGGGTCTATCGTTGCGGTCGTGTCGCTGGTGGGTGAGGGCCCTTCGGGCCGGGTCGCGGTGCCGTCGCAGGTTTCTGTCGGGGTGCTGGCGGTGACGGTGCCGTGGTTCAAGGTGGCGGATGCGGTCGCGGCGTGCGGGGTGAAGGAGAAGCGCAGCGACGGGACGCTGCCGGCGCATGTCGTGGCGTATCTCACGATGGGTCTGTGTCTGTTCGCGGATGATCCTTACGAGGAGGTCGCGACGAAGGTGACCGGTTCGCTGGCCGAGTGGGGCTGCTGGAACGCGGCCTGGCCGGTGCCGACGGCCTCGGCGATCACCCAGGCGCGCAAGCGGCTGGGCCGCGATGTCCTCAAGGATCTGTTCTACCGGGTGGCCGGGCCGGTCGCCGAGAGTGCCACGCGCGGGGCCCGGCTGCGCGGGTGGCGGCTGACGGCGGTCGACGGGTTCGAGCTGGACCTGCCCGACAGCAAGCAGAACGCGGCGGAGTTCGGTTACGCCGGGAGCGAGAGATCCGGCAACCGCTCCGCGTTTCCCAAGGCCAGGGTGGTGGCGGTGGCCGAGTGCGGCACGCACGCGTTCCTGGACGCCGAGGTTGCCGGGATCGGGGTCGGGGAGAAGAGCGTGGCCGGCCCGCTGCTCGACCGGCTCGGCGAGGACTGGCTGCTCACGGCGGACCGGGGCTTCTACAGCTTCGAGGCATGGGGGCGGGCACGGCGCTCGGGCGCCGGCCTGCTGTGGCGGGCCCCGACCCAGCTGCGCCTGCCGCTGGTCGCCTGGCTGGCGGACGGCACCTACCTCTCGGTCCTGATCAAGCCGGGGCTGCGCGAGGCGGCGCGCACCGCGCTGATCGAGGACGCGAAAGCCGGGCGGGAACTGGATCCCGAGCGCGCGCACCTGGTGCGCGTCGTCGAATACGACGTCCCGGACCGCGAGGGCAAGGAATTGATCGCCCTGATCACCTCGATCACCGATCCCGCGGCGGCCCGCGCGGACGAACTGGCCTCGGCCTACCATCAGCGGTGGGGTGCGACACGAGGTCGCACGAGTTGAGTGAGCTAGCTGATAGGAGGGTCGGCAGATGATGTCGACGGCGTAGTTCCGGGCCAGTGCTCGAGGCCTGTCCCCCACTCCGACATGCGTCGCTGGTAACGGCGGGGTGTGAAGCTCGGGGGAAAAGCCCAAGGGCGCCCGTTCCATCCGGGGGCCACAGGCAAGGGGAAGACCGGACGGGTGAACGTGAGTGAACCCCTGAGGATGCTTCGTGATCATGGGCCCCGGCAGGTGGGATGTTCCGGCGGGGTGCAGGACTGGCCGTTGAGAAGCGGCAGGCGCCGGTTGAGGACCCATCATCAGCCGGGAGAGCATCGCCGTCTCGGAGTTTAGGGGGCACCCACCCCGGTCGTGTCTCACTCGTGTGGAACGTGGAAACCCCGTTGGGGTCCGGGCGTGTAAGCAGCCTGGTAAGCCGACCGTGAGGAAGGCCCAGCTCCCCAGCGGGAACAGGATGACCCAAGAAGCCAATGCCGATGGCCGAAAGGCGACGGGAAACCGGGGCAGCGGGCCAGCTCCTTCGCTGGCCGCCTTGGATAACCGGTCGGATACGGGTGCTGCCCGGACCCGAAAGGGTGCTGACGTGGGTCGGGTGGGCTTGTGCGGACTCGATGACCATCAGCGTTGGAACCGAAGGGCAAGTTGGACACCTCGCAGTTGCGGGCGCCCGTGGCGGATACCGTCGTGGGTGATGCTGCATCCGGGGTGAACGGACCGGAGGGCGATCCCACGGACTGGTTCGAGATCGACTGGGACCAGGCCGAGGGGGACGTACGGCGGCTGCGGCAGCGGATCTTCACGGCGTCACAGGCAGGGGACCTCAAGAAGGTCCGGAATCTACAGAAACTGATGCTCCGCTCCCGCTCCAACACGTTGGTCAGTGTCCGGCGGGTCACGGAGGTCAATGCCGGCCGCAAGACGGCGGGGATCGACGGGCGCACCGCGCTGCTGGCATCACAGAAGGCCGAACTGGCCGACTGGATCCAGCACCGGGCGCAGGCGTGGAAACCCCGACCGGTCAAGCGGGTGTTCATCCCCAAGGCCAACGGAAAACAGCGCGGCCTCGGCATTCCCGTGATCGCGGACAGGGCTTTGCAAGCCGTGGTCCTCAATGCACTGGAACCCGAGTGGGAGGCGCGATTCGAGCCGAGGTCCTACGGATTTCGCCCCGGGCGCGGCTGTCACGACGCGATCGGCGTGATCTTCCTGGCCGCGAAGGGCAAGAGCCCGAAGCGGCAGTGGATCCTTGACGCAGACCTGGCGGCGGCGTTCGACCGGATCGATCATGACCGCCTCATGAGTTCGCTCGGCCTGTTCCCCGCGCGGGGGCTGATCGAGCAATGGCTCAAGGCGGGAGTGGTCGACCGCGGTCATCTTGCCCCGACCGAGGAGGGTACCCCGCAAGGCGGGGTGATCTCTCCCGCGCTGATGAATGTGGCCTTACACGGGATGGAGGAGGCGGCCGGGGTCCGTTACCAGCGAACCGGCGCTCGCGCCGGCGAACTGGAAGCGGGCGCACCGACCCTGGTCAGATACGCAGACGATCTGCTGGCGCTGTGTCACAGCCATGACGAAGCCCGGCAGGTCAAGCAACGGCTCGCCGTGTGGCTCGCGCCCAGGGGCCTGGCCTTCAACGAGGAAAAGACACGCATCGTGCACCTCGTCCTGTTGACTGAACTACGGTTGGTGTTTCCGCAGCTCATTGGCTATGTGTGCGGGGTTGCTGCTACCTTCGCGGCGTGATTGGCGATGGTGGTTGCGAGCGGGATCTGGCGGCTTTGGT
>NZ_JAGSXH010000254.1 GCF_018283645.1 Actinocrinis puniceicyclus
GCCCCCGCCAACCCCATCCCTCTCGATTCGATGAGTAGGTGAGTCAGGTCACCGGAGCGCACGACGTGACTAGGCCGCGGCCGGGCTCGGAGGCCCACGCCGCTGCGCGGTTGCGCGCCCTGACCGGTTTCGCGAAGTCGATGGCCGCGGCGCACTCAGTCGAGGACGTCATACGCATCGCCGCCCGCGAAGCCCAGCGCGACCTGCGCGCGGCAGTCGCCTCGATCTCCATGTGGGAACGCCAGACCGGCCGACTGCGGGTGCTGGCCAACCACGGCAAGCTCGCCCCCGGCGAGTCCGCATTCCCCAAGGACGAGTCCTACCCGGTCTCCGACTTCCCCGAAATCCTGCTGAGCGAGGACGACCTCGGCCCGTGGATCCAGGTCGCCGACGACGAATACGGCGATCCCAAGCGGGTGTCCATGCTGCGTCGCCGCGGCCGGCACTGCGCGCTGATCGCGCCGATCGTCTACAACGGCCGCGCCTGGGGCGAGTTGTTCGCCGCCCGCACCATCGACCAGCCGATCTACGACCGCGAGGACGTGGACTTCGCCGCCGCGCTGACCGCGCAGATCGCCGCCGGGCTGGCGAAGGCGGACCACGTGCGGCAGATAGAGCGGCTGGCCTACACCGACCAGCTGACCGGCCTGGCCAACCGCCGTTCCTTCGACGCCAGGCTGGACGCCGCGATCGACCGGCACGCCGGCGACGGCACCGTGGTCTCCCTCATCGTCTGCGACGTCAACGGCCTCAAGCGGATGAACGACGGCCATGGCCACGACCACGGCGACGCGCTGCTGGTCCAACTCGCCGGCGTGATGTCCGCGGCCGCGGCGCTGCTGCCCGGTTCGCTGGCGGCCCGCCTCGGCGGCGACGAGTTCTGCGTCCTGATCGAGGGCTACGGTGCGGACGACGCGGTGCGCGTCGCGGAGGAGCTCTGCACTCTGGCCCTGACCGTGCGCGGCGGCGAGGGAGTCGCCTGCGGCGTGGCCTCGACGGGCGACCGGATCGGCGACGTGATCACGCGCGACCGGTTGTTCCGTCTCGCCGACGCGGCGCAGTACCGCGCGAAGCGCTCTCGCTCCCTGCACCCGGTCGTGGCCGGCCGGGGCCAGCCGCCGGACGCCGCGGTCTTCGCGCTGCCCTCGCCGCGCAGCGCGCTCTTGGTCTCCGGGGGTCCGGTACCGGACCGCCGGGCGTTTCGCGGGCGCAGCGGTATGGCGATCGAGTCGCTGCTCACCGAGGCATTCTCCGCGCTCGACGAAGAGGCCCGGCGCACCACCTCCGCGGTGCCGATCGTGGACCGCGTCGAGGTGGTGGCCGATGTCGTGGCGCGCGGGCTCGACGCAGCGTCCTGGTACATCTATTGCAAGCCGAGCCAGGCCGAACAGATCGCCGTCGTGCGGTACTCGGTCTACCGCACGCCGGCCGAGCCGGTTCCGGGGGACGAGTCGATGGTCTCCGCGACGCAGCAGCCGGTGGGCCCGGAACACTTCATGGGTATCGAGGATCTTCTGCTCAGCGGCGGCAAGTACCTGGAACTGACCGACGGGGCCTACGACAGCGAACCGGGCAACGGCTACGGATACGCCCCCGAACCGCCGCCCGGCGCGGCCAAGCTCGCGGCGGCGGGGTACACCGGAGCGGTCACCATCGGCTGTGTGGCTCCTGATCGCTCGCAGTGGATGGTGGCCGTGCTGCTGGACTCGATCTCCAAGCAGCCTGCACCGGCCGTACCGCTGCTGCGCGCGCTGCTCGCCGCGGCGTTGCTGCGGTAGCGGACTGTCAAAGGCGCGGCGCAAAAGCTCAGAGGGCTGTCAAAAGCGCAGGGGACTGTCTGCGCAGAGGGCTGTTAAAGGCGGCCTCCGGCCGGCGGAAGTGGGTCAGTGTGCTTCCGCCGACCGGGACCTCGCGCTCTGAGCGGGACTTCAGTGCCGCAGCACTGATCCAGAGCGCTCATCGCAGTGGTGCATCAGGTGCGCTGCGTCAGTGGTTCAGGTAGGTCGGGACGCGGCGCGGCGCGCCGTGCGCCGCCAGCCGGAGATCCTGCTGGAGGTCGAAGTACGCCGGCTTCGGCTGGAGATCGACGTCGTAGATCGTGGCGTAACCCTCGCCCGTGAAGAAGCCGGGCACCCAGGAGTCCTTGTCCCCGAAGCCCCAGACGGTGAAGGAGATGCACTCGGGCACCGAGAGCGCGGCCTTGAGCATCTGCGAGAACTCGTACGGGTGGGCGAAGGTGGCCAGGTGGTCGGTCGGCACCTGGGTGTCCGGGCCGTCGACGAACGTGCGCACGTCCGCCTCCGTGATGGCGACCTTCAGCCCGAGGCTCGCGAAGCGCTTGAGGTTGTCGGCCATCTTCGTGGGGAAGCCGTACTGCGTGTCCAGGTGACCCTGGTCGCCGACGCCGTGGATCGGCACGCCCTGGGCCTTCATCTGCTTGAGCCACGCGTACGCCGCGTCGCTCTTGGCGTTCGTGCCGTCCTCGCCGGCGATGTTGTAGTCGTTGTAGAAGAGCAGCGCGCGCGGGTCGGCCTCGTGCGCCCAGCGGAAGGCCTGCGGGATGATGTCCGGCCCGAGGTTCTTGATCCAGAAGTCGTTCGGGTTGAGCGTCGAGGGGTTGGAGTCGGTGAAGAACTCGTTCGCCACGTCCCACTGCCAGATGCGGCCGCGGTAGCGCCCCACCTCGGTGAAGATGCGCTGCTTGAGCAGCTCGGCCAACTGCGACTTGCTGATGCTGCCGTCGTCCACCCCGGTGGTCAGCCAGTCCGGCAGCTGGTTGTGCCACAGCAGCACATGCCCGCGAACCAGCTGTCCGTGTTGCTCGGCGAAATCGACCAGACGGTCCGCGCCGGACCAGTCGTACAATCCCCGCTGCGGTTCGACCACCTGCCATTTCATCTCATTGCCCGGGGTGACCACCGAGAACTGCTCGGCCAGCACCGCCGCGTACTCGGCGGTGTCCAGGTCGAAGGGGATGACCGCGGTCCCGAAGCGCAGGCCGATCCGCTCGGCCAGCTCCCGAAGCGAC
>NZ_JAGSXH010000255.1 GCF_018283645.1 Actinocrinis puniceicyclus
GTGGTGGCGCGGGAGGATCGGCCGGGGGTCAGGCGGCTGGTGGGTTATGTGGTGCTTGAGGCCGGGGTGCGGGTTGATGGTGGGGTGGTGCGTTCGGCGGTGGGGGAGCGGTTGCCGGATTACATGGTGCCTTCGGTGGTGGTGGTGCTGGATGTGTTGCCGTTGACGGTGAACGGCAAGGTGGATCGCAAGGCCCTGCCGGAGATCACGGTGACCGGGTCGGGCGCGCACCAGGGACCGGCCACCGCCGCCGAGGAGGTCCTGTGCGCGCTGTTCGCCGAGGTGCTGGGGGTGGAGCGGGTCGGCGTGCGGGACGGGTTCTTCGACCTGGGCGGCGACTCGATCGCCTCGATCCAGCTGGTGGCGCGCGCCCGGCGGGCCGGTCTCGCCCTCAGCCCGCGCGACGTGTTCACCCACCGCACCGTCGCCGCGCTCGCCCGGGTCGCCACCCCGCTGGCGGAGGCGGGCGAGGGCGCGCGGGCCGCGGCCGTTTCCGCGCGCCGCCCGCTGGTCGAACTCGAACCCGCGGAACTCGACGCGCTCGGCGGGCCGTGGACGGGCGAAACCCTCGAAGAGGTGCTTCCGCTCGCCCCGCTCCAGCAGGGCTTCCTCTTCCACGCGCTGTTCGACGAATCAGGCATCGACGTCTACAACATGCAGGCCGCGCTCGACCTGTCCGGGCCGCTGGACCCGGACCTGCTGCGCCGCGCCGCCGGCCGCGTGGTCGAACGGCACGCCTGCCTGCGCGCCGGTTTCCCGGCCCGCCGCGACGGCAACCGGATCCAGGCCGTCGCCCGCCGGGCCGCCGCGCCGTGGCGTGAACTGGACCTGACCGCCGTGCCCGCCGCGCGGCAACGCGCCCGGCTGGTCGCGGAACTCGCCGACGAGCGGCGGCGGCGATTCGACGTCGCCGCGCCGCCCCTGCTGCGCTTCACCCTGATCAAGCTCGCCCCCGAGCGGCACGTGCTGGTGTTCACGCACCACCACATCCTGCTCGACGGCTGGTCGCTGCCGCTCGTGCTCGGCGACCTGTTCCGCTGCTACGCCGCGAACGGCGATGCATCCGGCCTGCCGCCGGTCGTGCCGCTGCGTGACTACCTGGCCTGGATCGCCGCGCAGGAGCGCGAAGAGGCCGAGAACGCCTGGCGCGGCGCGCTCGCGGGCCTGCAGAGCCCGACGCTGCTCGCCGCGTCCGCTCAGAGCCCTGACGAGGCGGCCCTGCCCGAACTGCTCACCGTCGAACTGCCGGAGGCGCTCACCTCCCGTTTGTCCGGGTGGGCGCGGGGGTGTGGGTTGACGTTGAACACGGTGGTGCAGGGTGCGTGGGGTTTGTTGCTGGCGGGGTTGACGGGTCGCGATGACGTGGTGTTCGGGGCGACGGTGGCGGGGCGTCCGGCGGTGTTGCCGGGGGTTGAGGACATCGTCGGGTTGTTGATGAACACGGTTCCGGTGCGGGTGCGCCTGGACGGCGCGGAGTCGGTGGCGGGTCTGCTGGCCCGGGTGCAGCGGGAGCAGGCGGGGCTCGGTGCGCATCATCATGTGGGGTTGGCGGATATCCAGCGGCTGGCCGGCCTCGGCGAACTGTTCGACACCGCGGCCGTGTTCGAAAGCGCCCCGGCCGGAGCCGCGCAGTTCGACCTGCCCGGCGGGCTGCACGTCGCCCCGAGCGATGCGGCCGACGCGACCGCGGCCTCGCACTTCCCGCTCGCCCTGGCCGCGTTCCCGGGCGAGCGGCTGCGCCTGGAACTGAACTACCGGCGCGACGTGTTCGACCACGACGCGGCCGAACTGGTCGCGCGCCGGCTCGTCGCGCTGTTCGAGCGGATCGCCGAACAACCCGACACCCTCGTCGCGCGCCTCGGCCTGCTCACCGCGTCCGAGCAGGAAACCGTGCTGCGCAAGTGGAACCGCACCGAGCTGACGGTCCCGCGCATGACGCTGCCGCAGCTGTTCGAACAGCAGGCCGCCCGGGTTCCGCACGCGCCCGCGCTGCTGTGCGGCGAGCAGGAGATCAGCTACGCCGAACTGGACGCCCGCGCCGGCGCGCTCGCCCGCGTCCTGTCCGCCCGCGGCGTCGGGCCGGAGCGGATCGTCGCCGTCGCGCTGCCCCGCTCGGTCGACCAGGTCGTCGCGACCCTCGCCGTGTCGAAGGCCGGCGGCGCCTTCCTGCCCGTCGATCTCGGGTATCCGGCCGAGCGGATCGCGTTCATGCTGCGCGACGCCGACCCCGCGGCCGTGATCACCCGCGGCGGCCTGCCCGAGGCGGTCGCGTCGGCCGCGCCGCCCTTCGCCGCCGGCCGCGTCATCGACCTCGACGAAGCCGAGCCGCTCGCCGGGCCGCTCGGCGAGCTCGCACCGCCGGACCGCGACGCGATCGACGGGGCACGGCGCGCCGAGTCGACGGCGGCTTTCGCAGATCTCGACGGCGCCGCATACGTGATCTACACCTCGGGGTCCACCGGCACGCCCAAGGGCGTCGTGGTCACGCACCGCGGCATCGCGAGCATGGCCGCGACCCAGCAGCGGGAACTCGGCGTCGGCGAGGGAAGCAGGGTTCTGCAATTCGCCTCGCCGAGCTTCGACGCCGCGGTGTGGGAGCTGTGCATGGCCCTGCTGTCCGGCGCCGCGCTGGTGCTCGCGCCGGCCGAGCAGCTGCTTCCCGGTGCCGCGCTGGTGGAGCTGTGCGAGCGCCACGGAGTCACGCACGCCACGCTGCCGCCGACCGCGCTGGTTCCGCTGCGCGAAAGCGGGGCGCTGCGGCCGGGCGTCACGCTGGTCGTCGCCGGAGAGGCCTGCGCCGCGGACGCGGTCGAGTACTGGTCGCGCGACCGCCTCATGATCAACGCCTACGGTCCGACCGAGACGACGGTCTGCGCCACGATGAGCGCCGCGCTGTCCGGGCCGCAGAGCCCGCCCATCGGCGGCCCGATCGCCAATACCCGTGTATACGTGCTCGATGGTTGGCTTCGGCCGGTGCCTGTGGGCGTGGTGGGGGAGCTGTAC
>NZ_JAGSXH010000256.1 GCF_018283645.1 Actinocrinis puniceicyclus
AGACGTGTATAAGAGACAGGTCCCAGAACGTTTTGAGGACGCTGTGTTCTTGGTCGTTGAGGGCGCTGACGTAGCGGCGGCGCGCGGCGTCGGAGGTGAGTAGTCCGGGGACGTGGGCGAGGGTGGGCACGCCGAAGCCGGGGTTCTTGTGGTAGGCGGTGACCAGGGTCAGGCAGGCTGCGCGCAGCAGGTCGTCGGTCCTGGGGCCCCAGAACCCTGAGTAGATGCGTTTGAAGATGCCGACGAGGTTGTCCACGGTGACGTCCGGTTCGGCGCCGTCGAACATGTTGATGCGCGGCGGGTCTGCGCCGTCTTCGGGGTCGAAGAGCACCGTCTTGGCGGCCGCCTTTTCCGGGAGTCGGTCCAAGAGGTCGGCGACCAGGTCTCCCTTCGGGTCGATGACGACCGCGCCGCGTCCGGCCTTGACGTCGTCGAGTACGAGGTTGCCCAGCAGGGTGGATTTCCCGGAGCCGGTGGCGCCGATCACGTGCAGGTGGTGGCGGGCGTCGGCGACCGGGATGGCGATCGCGCGCCTCGGCCCGGCATCGCTGTCGCCGAGCAGCCGAACGGGCCGCGTCTCGGTGCTGGAGGAGGGGATGCGTACGTTCGGGGGAACGGGGCGTGCTCCGGCGCGCGCCAGCCCCGGTACGACGAGGTCGGCTGGGAGGTGGGCGAGTGCGGCCAGTTCGGGAACTGAGAGGAGTGCGCCGCGGCCGAAGGGTCGCCGGTCGAGGGTGCTGGCCGGGTGGCGTAGGGCTTTGCGGCGTAGGTGGTTGCGTTCGGCGTAGACGTTGAAGGACCCTGCGACCGCGTGGGCCAGGCCGCGGGTGCGGCCGTGCGCTGTGGGAGTGTGCGGGACGGAGGCGCCGTAGCGCACGATCGTCTCCCACATGGGTCCGGCGAGCTTCGTGGCGGCGGCGCGCGCGTCGGCGTCGGTGCGGGGGTCGCGCCAGGGTGCCTGTCCGCTGGTCCCGGTGCGCGGCCGTGGGCCGGTGTGCGGGGTGATCGCGTCGAAGAACACGGTCTTGAGCCCCGCGCCTCCGCTCGGCTTGCCCAGCAGTGTGTTGAGCGTGCCGCGTAGTTTGCGGGCGCGGCGGGTTGATGCGGGGCGGGCGAGGATCTGTACGCACGCGGCTTCGCCTGGCTTGAGGTCTGCGACGGCGCCGAACAGGGCGCGCAGCGGGTCCTCGTCGTGTTTGGTGCGCAGCGGGATCGCCTCGCCGCGCGCCGGCACCAGCCGCCCGCCGGTTGCCTGAGCTCGTGCGAGCGGGAGAGGCGGCACCGGATTTTCGACGGCGAGCGTGCGAGCGCCGGGCCAGGCGGCCTCGACCGCGTGCTCGACCAGGCCGGGCGGCACGGTGCGGGGAATCCAAAGTCTGATCGCGTGCCCGTCACCGGTGAAGCGGTATTCGAAGCCGAGATGTGGCTGGCCGTGCAGCAACCGGGTGAGGCGGGGGCGGTGCAGGCCGAGCAGGTTCGCCCACAGCGCCTGCCCGCCCGCCAGCGCTGCCTCCGGCGGTGCGGAGATGTCGATGACTCGAGCGCCGTCGGCGAAGGCCCGGTTGCGGCGGGCGCGGATCAACACTCCGGCCGCGGCGTATGCCGCCACGCACGTACTGATCGCGGCGAAGAGGGGCAGCGCCCAGGCGTGCACGAGCTGCTCCACATGCCGTTCGACGAGCTGTGGATTTCGCAGCAGGTCGGGCAGGTGCGGAGTCGATGGGCGCGGTGCATCGGTGTGCTGCATGAGGATCAACTCCCGGGGTGGGCGCGAAGCGGTGAGCGGTGTCAGGCCTGGATGCCGGTGTGCAGGAGATTCGCGGCGTCTGGTTCGGCGAGGGAGGCGAAGGTGGCCTTGGATCCGTCGGCGGCGGTGAGCAGCGCGTGGCCTCTCGGGCAGGTGAGCAGGAATGCGCGTTCGCCGGCGGACAGGTGGAAGGCGTCGGCGACGGCGTCGATGGCCTGGGGTGCCTGGCGCAGCAGGACCTGCGTGGCGGCGTTGGCGACGACCGCGGCGCCTAGCTCCGTGCTGAGGACGTCGGCGGCGTCCTGGGTGACCATGGCCAGGGCGAGGGTGTGTTTGCGGGCGGATTTGGCCAGGCGGAATAGGAACCTGGCGGCGACCGGGTCCTTCATCGCGAGCCAGGCTTCGTCGATCAGGACCATGCGCCGGCGCCCGTCTGCGGTGCCGGCTTGCCGCCACACTTCGGACAGGATCAGCAGCATCGCCGGGGTCTTCAGCTGCTCGGGCAGATCGTTCAGGGTGTAGACCGTGAGATGGGTGTCGAGGCGGTGGCTGGTGGGTGCGTCGAACAGTCCGCCGTGTGCTCCGGCGGCGAACGGGTCCAGGCGCGCCGCGAGCCGCTGACCGGCGGGGTCAGGGTTCTGGCGTAGCAGCCCGACGACGGCCGAAAGGTCGGGGGCGGGTGCGGTCCAGGTGCGCGGGTCCGGGCTGATTCCCGCGTCCCGGTAGGCGGTGAGGGTGGCTCGGTCCAGGGCGGCGCGGCCCTCGTCTGCGTCGTGCTCGCCTACCAAGACGCCGATGAGGGCGTGCAGGTCCAGGGCGCGGCGGGCGAGCGCGTCCGGCGTTCCCGCGGCGCGTTCGGGCAGAGTGAGGGGGTTGATGTGCACGCCTGGGGCACCGAGGGCGACGACGGTGCCGCCGACTGCGTGCGCGAGGGCGGCGTATTCGCCTTCGGGGTCGATGACGGAGACCTGGGTGCCGCGGTACAGCTCGCGCAGTAGGTCGGTTTTCGCCAGGTAGGACTTGCCGCCGCCGGAGGCGCCGAGGATCACCGAGTTGTGGTTCTGCTGCGCCCAGCGGTCCCAGAAGACGGGGTTGCCGGTGGCGGTGTTCAGCCCCCACAGCACCCCGCCCACCGCGTCACCGTCGTCGCCGTGGTCGAGGCGGGTCAGGTCCGGGGAGGCGATCGGCAGGCACGCCGCCAACGCCTCGGTGGCCAGGGTGCGGGC
>NZ_JAGSXH010000257.1 GCF_018283645.1 Actinocrinis puniceicyclus
GGTGGGTACCGAGGGCGGCGCCGAGGGTTCGGTTGTTCATCGCGGGTCACCGTCCTCGTGGCGGGTGAAGGCATACAGGTCGGTGTGCACGCGTCGGTGCACGGGGGCGGCCGGGCGCAGCCAGGGGCGGCGGATGCGCGCGGCGGTGGGGGTGTCGAGGCGGTGGTGCACGAGCACGAGGTGCTGGGTGTAGAGCAGTCCCGCGGCGCGGGCGGCGCGGATGTGGGCGGCGGCCGGGTCGGTCAGTCCGGTGGTGGTGTGGTGCGGGTGGGTGTGCACGAGCACGATGCCGTCGCGGCGCAGCGCCGCGGCCAGGCTCCGGTAGAACGTCTCGGCACAGCGCGGGTCCGGGTCGGGTTCGTGCGGCGTGGGGTCGGCTAGGACGAGCGCGAGTGTGAGCGTGAGCGTCCGGGCTGGCGGGCGGATCTCGTCCAGGTCGGTGTGTTCGGCGGCGCGCAGCCAGTCGGGTGCGAGTCTCGTGGGCTCGGGCAGCTGGTCGGTGTGGGCGGGCCCGGGTCCGAAAAGCACGGCGGCGTTTCCACCGCGCGGGGCGAATTGCGCGCAGGCGCGTTCCAGCGCCCACAGCGGAAGGCTGGTCTCGGCGGCGATCGGGGATTTGGTGCAGCCGTGCGGGGCGAGCCACACGGTGTGCGGAACGCCGGGAGATCCGTGGGTGGGGATGAGACTGCGCTCGCGGTCAGCCACAGTATTCGTGGTGATGCGGGAGTGGCAGATGCGGTGTGATACAGGCACGGCGGTGCATGGAACCCGCGGTGTTGTCTTTCGGCCTTGCGGCACGACCCGCCTATAAAACGGGATGATCTTGGCCAGATGTAACAGCGTTGAAGGTAGGCAGGCAATGAGTACCGCGAGGCGGGGCAGTAGGCGGGAACCGTCGCGCCGCATTTGATTGCCACCTGAATGGCGTAGCGCTCGGGAAATCATCCAGTCTCTACTGTCGCGTGTATTCGAGGGCACACCGCCTCGTATACACGCATACTTTCAGGCTTCGCGCGGACCAGGGACCGGGCGATGTGGTGCCGAGGTCGCGCCGGGTGCCTGCCTTCCGGTGGCGGCGAGACAGCACAGTTGAGAGCCGCTTGTGTACTCATGTATACGGTCGCGGGCCTGGGTGGCGGTGGGCGGTCTCGTCTGGTGGGCGACGGGTAGCGCGTTCGCGGCAGCTGAATACTTGGTGCGCTTTCCAGTGCGTGCCCCGCATACTTTCCTCGCTCTTGTATACGGCCTTGTGTACGCGTCGAGGGGTGCGGATCGACGTGACGTATACGGCAGGTGGCACAACGGCGGTGCCTGCTTTTCCGGCAGGCAATTCCAGCCGCTTCCGCAAAGGTGCCACTATGTCCTGTTCGCCGCATTCCCGACTCCGCGATGTCGTCGGCCGCGCGCCCGCTGCCGCCCGAGGCGGACGCCCCCGCGTGCGCCCGGGCCGCTTCCCCGTCTTCGACGCAGCTGAAGCCGCGTTCACCAGCCTGGCCACGCAGCCTGACCCGCTACGGGTCCGAACCCCGCTCGGCCCGATGTCCGCCCATCTGGTGCGCCCGGTGCTCACTGACCCGGCAACGGCGCCCGAGACCGTCGACGCGATCTGGCGCACCCTGCTCGGACGTGCGCGCGGCGAGGGCGGCGCGTGGCTGCTTCTCGCGGCCGGTTGCGCGCTGCCCAAGCTGCGGTCCATCGCCTGGCACGCCTGCCGCACGCGCTGCGCCGACCGCGACGAGGTCGCCCAAGAACTGCTCGCCGCCTTCACCCACGCCCTGCTGCACGCCGAACCCGTCCAGGACGTGGACGTGCTCGACGAACTGTTGCGCCCGGCCCGGGCTGCCGCGCACCGCGTAGCCGACCAGGCCCGTCACCTCGCCCGCACCCGCGTCCCGCTCACCGGCCCCGCCGCCCCGCCCAAGCCGGCCGGACACCCGGACCTCGTGCTCATCGAACTGGCGCGTACCGGTGTGATCACCGCCCAGGAGGCGGAATTGATCGGCCGTCACCGCCTGGATGGCGTCTCGCTGCGCCGTATCGCCGCCGAGACCGGCTCGTATCCCATGCGGCTGTCTCGCGCCCTGAGAGCAGCGGAAGGGCGAGTTATCGCCGCGCTCACCACCGATGAATAGCGAGCCTGCAAGAAATCCTCAGTGGTCTTGTTACAAACGGTCTTGATCATCCCGCTTTATAGGCGCGGGAAGAATCCGCCCCTCTCGTTCCAAAAATAGCCGGGCCGCCGTACGACGCCCTTTCCGGGACAGTGCGGCACGACCCCCGACATCCGTCGCCCCTGCGCTTTGAGAAGGGAGGCGGAACCCGCCCTCGGCCCCGACATCGGGCCCGTGGCGGCGGCCCGGCTTTTTCCGCTGCCTCACGCTCACTCGTCCGAACGCAGGCTCCGCAGTCATCTGGAGGCCACTGTGTCTCTCGCTTTGATGCCCACGTCCATCCCGCTGGCGGCCGACTCTCTCGCCCAGGTGATCGGCAATCTGACGACCTGGATCACCGGGTTCCTGGTCGGCCTGGCGACCCTGTTCCTGACCATCGGCGGGGCCCGGTACCTGGCCTCCGACGGCAACCCCAGCGAGGTCGAGCGGGCCAAGTCCGCGCTCAGATCCGCCGCGGTCGGCTACGCCCTGGCGGTGCTCGCCCCGGTCCTGGTGGCCACACTCAAGTCCATCGTCGGCGGGTGAGCGCGATGCCCCGCTCACTGCCCGGATCCGCCACGCGCGATCTGCCTCGACGCCGCCGCGCCCGCCGCCGCGCCGCGGTGTTCGGACTGATTCTCGCCGGCCTTCTGTCCCTGCCCTCGGCCGCGCAGGCCCTGACCGTACCCCTCGCCGGGGCCCCGGTATCCGCCGCCTCGGCACCTCAGCCGGTGCCCGCACCGGCGGTGGAACCGGCCCCGGGACCGGTGCCGTCCCCGGCTCCCGCG
>NZ_JAGSXH010000258.1 GCF_018283645.1 Actinocrinis puniceicyclus
CTCCCACCCCCCGGTGAAGATGGAGACGCCAATGAAGGCACGCTCCTCCGGCGCGTCAGCGCCCCGCAGACCTCTACCGCGCTGGGCAAGAGCCTTCGCCGCCGTGACCGCGGCGTTGAGCCTGGCCGTTTACGCGCTGATCGCGTCCACCACCGCGGCTCACGCCGCACCGACTCTGCTGTCGCAGGGCAAGCCGACCACGGCCTCGTCGCTGGAAAGCGCCGCGTACCCGGCCTCGAACGCCACCGACGGCAACACCGGCACCCGCTGGTCGAGCGCGTTCAGCGACCCGCAGTGGCTCCAGGTCGACCTGGGTTCCACCGCCTCGGTCAGCCAGGTCGTGCTCCAGTGGGAGGCCGCGTACGCCACGGCCTTCCAGATCCAGACCTCGAACGACGCCACCACCTGGACCTCGATCTACTCGACGACCACAGGCACCGGCGGCACCCAGACGCTCAACATCACCGGCTCCGGTCGCTACGTGCGCATGTACGGTACGACCCGCGCCACCCCGTACGGCTACTCGCTCTGGGAGTTCCAGGTCTACGGCACCCTCGGCACCGGCGGCGGCTGCGGGACCACGGACGCCGCGCTGAACATGCCCGCCACCGCCTCGTCGCTGGAAAACGCCACCTACCCCGCCTCCGCGGCCGTCGACGGCAACACCGGGACCCGCTGGTCGAGCGCGTTCAGCGACCCGCAGTGGCTCCAGGTCGACCTCGGCTCCACGCAGCCGATCTGCCAGATCGGGCTGATCTGGGAGGCTGCCTACGCCAGCGCGTTCCAGATCCAGGTGTCCAACGACGCGAGCACCTGGACCTCGATCTACTCGACGACCACAGCCACCGGCGGCACGCAGACCCTCAACGTGAGTGGATCGGGCCGCTACGTGCGCATGTACGGCACCACCCGGGCCACGGCGTACGGCTACTCGCTCTGGGAGTTCCAGGTCTACACCGGCAGTGGCGGCGCAACCGGCAGCCCGTCGCCGTCCGCCTCGCCCTCCGCCTCGGCCACCGGCTCCACCCCGCCGGGATGCACCGGCCAGTCGAACACCCCGAACCTCGGTCCGAACGTGGACGTCTTCGACCCGGGCATGTCCGCCTCCAGCATCCAGTCGGCCGTCGACGCGGTGTTCAACACGCAGAAGCTCAACCAGTTCGGCACCCAGCGCAACGCCCTGCTGTTCAAGCCGGGCACGTACAGTGTCGAGGCGAACATCGGCTACTACACCTCGATCCAGGGTCTCGGTCAGAACCCTGACGACGTCACCATCAACGGGGACGTGACCGTGGACTCCTTCGACGGCACCGGCAACGCCACGCAGAACTTCTGGCGGTCGGCGGAGAACCTGGCCATCAACCCGTCCAGCGGCAGCGACCGCTGGGCGGTGGCGCAGGCCGGTCCGTTCCGCCGGGTCGACGTGCACGGCGGCCTGGAGATGTACCCGGCCAGCTACGGCTACGCCAGCGGCGGCTATGTCGCCGACAGCAAGGTCTCCGGCCAGGCGTCCAGCGTGTCCCAGCAGCAGTGGTACACGCAGGACAGCAACCTGGGCAGCTGGAGCGGCTCGGTGTGGAACATGGTGTTCTCGGGCGTGAACGGCGCTCCGGCGCAGAGCTTCCCGAACCCGCCGATGACCACGCTGGCCACCACGCCGGTGTCCCGCGACGTGCCGTACCTGTACGTCGACTCGTCGGGCAACTACCACGTGTTCCTGCCCTCGCTGCGCACCAACGCCTCCGGTCCGAGCTGGAACAGCGGCTCGACGCCGGGCACCTCGGTGCCGATGAGCCAGTTCTTCGTGGTCACCCCGTCGAACACCGCGGCGCAGATGAACGCGGCGCTGGCGCAGGGCTGCAACCTGTTCTTCACCCCGGGCGTGTACAACATCGACCAGACGCTCAACATCGCCAACCCGAACACCGTGGTCCTCGGCATCGGCTTCCCGACGCTGATTCCGGTCAACGGCGTCAACACCATGCAGGTGGCCGACGTCGACGGAGTGCGTATCAGCGGCCTGCTCATGGACGCCGGCACCACCAACTCCCAGTCGCTGCTGACCATGGGCCCGCAGGGCGCGTCGGCCAACCACGCGGGCAACCCGGACTCGATCCAGGACGTGTTCTTCCGCATCGGCGGCGACATCGCGGGCAAGGCCACCAACAGCCTCGTGGTCAACAACAACAACACCCTGATCAACGACATCTGGGCGTGGCGCGCCGACCACGGCAACGGCGGCACGGTCGGCTGGACGGTGAACACCGCGGACACCGGCATGATCGTCAACGGCGACAACGTCCTGGCGACCGGCCTGTTCGTGGAGCACTACCAGAAGTACGAGGTGAAGTGGAACGGCAACGGCGGCGAGACGATCTTCTTCCAGAACGAGAACCCGTACGATCCGCCGAACCAGGCCGCCTGGATGAACGGCTCGACCAACGGCTACGCCGCGTATGAGGTCGCGCCGGGCGTCACCACCCACCAGGCGTACGGCATGGGCAGCTACTGCTACTTCAACGTCAACGCCTCGGTGGTCAACGACCACGCCTTCGAGGCGCCGAACACCTCCGGAGTACAGTTCCACGACCTGCTGACCGTCTCGCTCGGCGGCGTCGGCGTCATCGAGCACGTCATCAACGGCACGGGAGCTGCCACGCCGTCCAACACCACCCCGAGTAACGTGACCAGCTATCCGTAATCCGACCATGCGGTGAAGTGCTGACAGTGGTCGATGATCACACGACGCGCCGACCCGGACGCCGGCCCGCGCGGTCGCAGTCCCCGAATACGGGGCGGCCGCGCGGGCCGGCCGCGCTCGCGTCGGGTGGCACGGTCTTGCCGCTTCCCGGCTCGGTAAGCCCCGCCCGCGCTAGCATCGGTGTTCCCCCC
>NZ_JAGSXH010000259.1 GCF_018283645.1 Actinocrinis puniceicyclus
ACCTGGCCCACCACCGGCCACCACACCCCCCTGCCCACCTACCCCTTCCAGCACCAGCACTTCTGGCCGCAGACCACTGCCAAACCCAATGACCCCGCGAGCCTGGGCCAGACTCCCACCGGCCACGCCCTGCTCGGCGCGGCGATCACCCTGCCTGACGAGACCACGCTGTTCACCGGTCGCCTCTCCCTGCGCACGCACCCCTGGCTCGCGGAGCATGCCGTCCTCGGCACCACGCTGCTGCCGGGCACCGCATTCCTCGAACTCGCCTTGCACGCCGGGCGACACACCGCCGGCGGGCGCATCGAAGAACTCGCCATCAGCAGCCCTCTGCCCATCCCGGATCAGGACGGCGTCCAGTTGCGAGTCACGGTCGGCGTACCCGACGAGACCGGCCGCCGCACCATCGACATCCACTCCCGCTCTGATCAGGCAGCTGATGCATACGGCCTCGGCTTCAGCGAGTTCGACGAGCCCGTGCAGCAATGGACCCACCACGCCACCGGGTTCCTCACCACTGAGCCGGCCGCTCCGGCACCGGACGCGGATCTCGCCGCCTGGCCGCCCACGAACGCCCGCGAACTCGACACCGCCCACCTCTACGACGCGCTCGCCGACCTCGGTTACAACTACGGCCCCCTGTTTCAGGGCGTCGTTCGGGCATGGCTGCGCGGTGACGACCTGTTCGCCGAGATCCACCTGCCGCAGGGCACTGGGAACTCCGGTTTCGGCATCCACCCGGCGCTGCTCGACGCTTCGCTGCACGCGATGGCGCTGGGCGGCCCGGTCGGCTCCGACGACACCTCGGATCCGTCCGCGCTGCGGCCTCCCCTGCCGTTCAACTGGACCGATGTGACTCTCCACGCCACCGGCGCCCGAGTCCTGCGCATCGCGATGACCAACCGGTCGCAGGATTCCTGCACGATCAGGGCGGCTGACGAGTCCGGCGCGAACGTCATCACAATCGGCGCCCTGATTTGCCGTCCGCTGTCCGAAGGCGCGATGGCTCAGGCCGGTGACGATCGACGGGACCTGTTCGAGCTCGGCTGGGTCCCGGTCGGCCCGATCGACACGGATGCGACCACCACCGACCTCGCCATTGTCGGCGCCGCGAGCGACGAGCTGGTTCGGTCACTGCCGCAAGCATCCTTTTACACCGACCTTGACGCATTGACCGACGGCCCCGGCATACCTGCGACCGTGCTGTTGATCTGCGAACCCCGTGTCGACAAAACCAGCCTCGATAGGACCAGTGTCGATGAGAGCGGTATCGATGAGAGCCGCGGGAACGAGAGCGACGGGAACGAGAGCGACGGATCCGTACCGAGCGAGGTGCACACTGCGGCACATCGGCTGTTGTCCGTCGTACAGCGCTGGCTGGCCGACGAGCGGCTGAGCGGATCCCGGCTGGTGCTGCTGACCAGTGGAGCAGTAGCTACCGGCGAGGACGCTTGCATCAGTGATCTGACACAGGCGGCGCTGTGGGGCATGATCCGCTCGGTCCAGGCCGAGAACCCGGAGCGGTTCGTCCTGATCGACCTCGACCGGGACGCCGCTTCGGCCTCGGCGATCACGGTGGCGTTGGCCGGCGGCGAACCCCAGGTCGCCATCCGTGCCGGCGAGCTGCGCGTCCCGCGCCTGGCCCGGCTCGCGGGCAGCACCGTTCCGGCCGAGCAAGCAGCTCCTTTGCTCGACCCTGAGGGCACGGTACTCGTCACCGGTGCCACCGGCACTCTGGGCAGCCTGCTCACGCGCCACCTGGTGACCAGGCATGGCGCAAAGAACCTGCTGCTGCTGAGCCGTCGCGGCGAGGACGCGCCAGGTGCCGCGGACTTGCGCGCCGAACTGACCGCCCTCGGCGCCGACGTCCGGATCGCGGCCTGCGACGCCGCCGACAGGGACGCCGTAGCCGCGATCTTGGCCGCGATCCCCGAAGACCGGCCGCTGACGGCGCTCGTGCACACCGCCGGAACACTGGACGACGGCATCGTGACCGCACTGGACCCCGGGCGGTTCGACAGTGTT
This sequence comes from Actinocrinis puniceicyclus, assembly GCF_018283645.1. GTDB lineage: Bacteria > Actinomycetota > Actinomycetes > Streptomycetales > Catenulisporaceae > Actinocrinis > Actinocrinis puniceicyclus. The sequence goes on from NZ_JAGSXH010000259.1 coordinate 2,026, forward strand.
CTGCGACCGAAGGTCGACGCCGCGTGGCATCTGCACGAGCTGACGAAGGAAGCCCGGCTATCAGCGTTCGTACTCTTCTCCTCCGCTTCCGGAGCGCTCGGCAGCCCCGGACAGGCCAACTACGCCGCAGCCAACGCATTCCTCGACGCGCTGGCCCGGCACCGGCGCGACTGCGGGCTCGCCGCTACCTCGCTCACCTGGGGCCTATGGGAGCAAAGCAGTGAACTGACCAAGGACCTGAGCCAGAGCGACCGGGCCCGGATGGCGCGGGAAGGGCTCGTGCCGATCCCGGCCGAGCGCGGGCTCGCGCTGTTCGACGCCGCTGTCACAGCCGGAACGCCGGTCGTGATGCCCGCGCTCCTGGACCTCGGCGCCCTTCGGCGCCAGGCCGCCACCGGCACGCTTCGGCCAGCGCTGCGTGGAATGGTGCGTGGCAACGTCAAGCGCCGCGAACCGGCGGCGGGCGGAGGCTCGCAGGGCGCGCGTTTGAGCACACTCAGCGGCGAGGAGCGCATCAAGGCGCTGCTGGAGCTGGTTCGCGAGCAGACGGCGATCGTCCTGGGCCACGATGGAACCGGCTCGGTTGACCAGGAAACCTCGTTCCGCGGCCTCGGGTTCGATTCGCTGACCGCCGTGGAACTGCGCAACCGACTCAACGCGGCGAGCGGGTTGCGCCTGCCCGCGACGCTCGTATTCGACTACCCGACCCCCGCCGAGTTGGCCGCGTATATCGGCGAGCAACTGGGCGGACCGGTGGCACAGACGCCGACGGCGAGCCTCGTGGTCGCGACTCGCTCTGCTGAGAACGAGCCGATTGCGGTGGTGGGGATGGGGTGCAGGTACCCGGGC
>NZ_JAGSXH010000025.1 GCF_018283645.1 Actinocrinis puniceicyclus
GGCCTGGTAGCCGCCGAGCACCCCGGGCACCGGCAGCGGCTGTAAGGCCACGTACTCGCTGGTCAACAGCTGGCCCGGCGGCTACCAGGCCAACGTGGTGGTGGCCAACAGCGGCTCGTCGACGCTGAACGGCTGGACCGTGCACATGACCCTGGCGAGCGGACAGAGCATCAGTAGCCTGTGGAGCGGGGTGAACAGCGGCAGCAGCGGATCGATAAGCGTCAAGAACGCCGCATACAACGGAACGATCAGTGCGGGTGCCTCGACGTCGTTCGGTTTTACCGCCAACGGTGACGGGTCACTCGCCCCCAGCGGCGTCAGCTGCACGAGCCCGTGATCGCACACTGACACGACGGCCGCCGACGACCGGGCCGGTGCGGTGGGTTCCCACCGCACCGGTTCGGCCTCGTCCGGCCTCGCGCCGCGCGACGGCCCCCGCCAGGATGGGACCGCGCCCGCGGCGCGGTCGTCTGCTTTCCGGGAAACACATCCGGCGAACCGGCGAACCGGCGAACCGGCGAACCGGTGGCCCGGCGAACCGGTGGCCCGAGTGGAACCGTCCCGCCGAACGATGCCGACTCGCGCTCGACCCGACGCCCGCCGTCTCAGCTCACGATTGCGCGTCGGGCGTCTCCGGCCGCTGTGGCGTCACACACAGCGCCGGCAGCAGGAACCAGCGCAACGCCTCGACGTGCTCGGGAAGGCCGGTCGGTCCCTCGTCGACGGCGTCGGGAAGCTCCTCGAACACCCGGCGCGCACGCTCCAGCTGCTGGGGCAGCACCTCCTCGCCGGCGGTCGTCCGGTTGCGCGGGTAGTCCAGGCCGTCCTCGGTGAACCGCACGTCGGCCAGCCGCAGCGGCGGCTCGGTGATCTCGCCGCGGTGCCGCCACAGCCCGGTGGCGCTGTTGAAGGAGTAGTGCGGCAACAGCCGGTGCCCGTACCGGGCCAGCAGATCGACCGCCTCGACCAGGTAGTCGCGGACCGTGTCCGAGATGAAGTAGTTGAAGTTCACCCGGACCCAGCCCGGTTTTATGCCCTCGCAGCCCAGGCCGATCTCGTGCTCGAAAGCCCGCGATCGCTCGGCGTCGATCGACAGCAGCCGGTGCCCGTACGGGCCGGCGCAGGAACAGCCGCCGCGGGCCTGGATCCCGAACAGGTCGCTGAGCACCGCGACCACGAAGTTGTGGTGCAGGAACATCTCCGGCCGCGCCGCGCGCAGCTGGAAGGAGACGATTGACAGGCGCCGTGCGTCGCGGTTGCCGAGGATGTCGATCGCCGGGTTCGCCGACCAGCGCTCAAGGGCGTGCCGCCACAGCCGCTCCTCGCGCGCCTGGATCAGCTCCGTGCCCACCGCCTGCTTGAGCGCGAACACCAGCCCGGCGCGGATCGACTCCACGATCGCCGGGGTGCCCCCCTCCTCCCGGGCGACCGGGTCGTCGAGGTAGCGGTGTCCGAGCGGGTCCACGAACAGCACGGTGCCGCCGCCGGGGACGGTCGGCACGGCGTTGCGCACCAGTTCCCGCCGCACCACCAGCACGCCGGGGGTCTGCGGCCCACCGGGGAACTTGTGCGGGGAGAGGAACACCGCGTCCTTGTGGTCCCCGCGGCCCGGCGCGCTCTCCCGCATCCGGATCGGCACGTACGGCCCCGCCGCGGCGAAGTCCCAGAACGACAGCGCGCCGTGCTCGTGCAGCAGCGCGGCGATCGCGTCGGTGTCGGACAGCAGGCCGGTCACGTTCGAGGCAGCCGAGAAGCTGCCGATGCGCAGCGGCCGGTCGGCGTGCTTGCGCAGCTGCTCGGCCAGGTACTCCTGGTCGATGTGCCCGTCCCGGTCCTCCGGCACGGTCACCACGTCTGCGATCGACTCGCGCCAGGGCAGCTCGTTCGAGTGATGCTCGAACGGTCCGACGAACACCACGGGCCGTGGTTCGCCGGGCTCCGACTCGACCCGCTGCGCCGCGGCGAGCCCGCGCAACTCGAGGATGGCGACGAGCTTGTTGATCGCGCCGGTCGCCCCGGAGCCGGTGAAGATCACCAGGTCGTCCGCGGTCCCGCCGACCGCGTCGCGGATGATCCGGCGGGCGTCCTCGCGCAGCCCGCTGGTGGCGCGGCCGGTACTGGAGCTCTCCGTGTGCGTGTTGGCGTAGCGGGGCAGCACCTGGCCGCGGATGAAGTCCTCGATGAAGTCCAGCGCGCGGCCCGACGCGGTGTAGTCGGCGTACACGACGCGGCACGGACCATACGGTCCGTCGAGCACCTCGTCGTCGCCGATCAGGCCGCGGCGCACCCGCTCCAGCAGCGGTGAACTTGGCAGAACCGATGCGCTCTGGGAACCGGTGGACACACCGCTCACGATACGGCCTGCCGGCCGCCTGCGTGAGACCCGGGTTTCCGAAACACGGCATATTCGTTAACTTGAACAGTTCGTGTTTATGGCGGTAGGTTGGCCCCGTGACCGCGTCCCGGAACCCGAGCATCGCCGCGGAGCTGCGCGGCGCCGGCTTGCGCGTGACCGCCGCCCGTGTGGCGCTGCTGGAGACCGTGCGGGCCGGCGACCACCTCGGCGTCGAGGCGATCGCCGCCGGGGTGCGCGAACGGGTGGGCCACGTCTCGCTTCAGGCGGTGTACGAGGCTTTACACGCGCTCACCGCGGCGGGCCTGGTCCGCCGCATCGAACCCCCCGGCAGCCCCGCTCGATTCGAGGGCCGGGTCGGGGACAACCACCACCACGTCGTGTGCCGGTCGTGCGGTGTCGTCGCCGACGTGGACTGCGCGGTCGGTCAGGCTCCCTGCCTTACCGCGTCCGACGACCGCGGCTTCCTGATAGACGAGGCCGAGGTCGTCTACCGGGGCCTGTGCCCCGGCTGTTCCACCGCCCGCAGCTCCTGAGCACCACGATCGGCCGAGCCGGAGGGAATCGCATGACCGAGAACCATGACGCGATCGTCACAGACGCCAAGACGCAGGGGGCGACGCAGGAAGCGGGCGGCTGCCCGGTGGCGCACGAGCGCGCCCCGCACCCGACCCAGGGCGGCGGGAACCGTCAGTGGTGGCCGCAGCGGCTCAACCTGAAGATTCTGGCCAAGAACCCCGCGGTGGCCAACCCGCTCGGCGAGCGCTTCGACTACGCCGCGGCGTTCAACGCACTGGACCTGGCCGCGGTCAAGCAGGACATCGGGCAGGTGCTGACCACCTCGCAGGACTGGTGGCCGGCCGACTTCGGCAACTACGGACCGTTCGTCATCCGCATGGCGTGGCACGCCGCCGGCACCTACCGGATCAGCGACGGGCGCGGCGGCGCCGGCGCCGGCCAGCAGCGTTTCGCCCCGCTCAACAGCTGGCCGGACAACGGGAACCTGGACAAGGCGCGCCGCCTGCTGTGGCCGGTGAAGAAGAAATACGGCCGCGCGCTGTCCTGGGGCGACCTGATGGTCCTGGCCGGCAACGTGGCGCTGGAGTCGATGGGGTTCGACACCTTCGGCTTCGGCGGCGGCCGCGAGGACGTGTGGGAGCCCGACGAGGACGTGTACTGGGGCCCGGAGTCCACCTGGCTCGGCGACGAGCGCTACTCCGGCGAGCGGGATCTGGAGAACCCGCTCGCGGCCGTGCAGATGGGCCTGATCTACGTCAATCCGGAAGGGCCCAACGGCACCCCGGACCCGCTGGCCGCGGCCCGCGACATCCGCGAGACCTTCCGCCGCATGGCGATGAACGACGAGGAGACCGTCGCGCTGATCGCCGGCGGCCACACCTTCGGCAAGACCCACGGCGCGGGCCCGGCGGACAGCGTCGGACCGGACCCCGAATCCGCCCCGATCGAGCAGCAGGGCCTGGGCTGGCGCAACAGCTTCGGCACCGGCAAGGGCGGCGACGCGATCACCAGCGGCCTTGAGGGCATCTGGACCAGCACCCCGACGGCCTGGGACAACAGCTTCTTCGAGATCCTGTTCGGCTACGAGTGGGAGCTGTTCAAGAGCCCCGCGGGCGCGTGGCAGTGGCGCCCGAAGGACGGCGCCGGGGCGCACAGCGTGCCCGACGCGCACGACCCTTCGAAGCGGCACGCCCCGACGATGCTCACGACCGACCTCTCGCTGCGCATGGACCCGGTCTACGAGCCGATCTCGCGGCGGTTCCTGGAGAACCCGGACGCGTTCGCGGACGCGTTCGCGCGGGCCTGGTTCAAGCTGACGCACCGTGACATGGGCCCGGTGGCGCGCTACCTCGGCCCGGAGGTCCCCGGCGAGGAACTGCTCTGGCAGGACCCGCTGCCGCAGCGCACATACGAGCTCGTAGACGCGCAGGACGTGGCCGGGCTCAAGGCCCGGATCCTCGCCGCCGGCCTGTCGGTCTCGCAGCTGGTGTCCACGGCGTGGGCGTCGGCGTCCTCGTTCCGTGGCAGCGACAAGCGCGGCGGGGCCAACGGCGCGCGCATCCGCCTGGAGCCGCAGCGCGGCTGGGAGGCCAACGACCCGGACCAGCTGGCGATGGTGCTGCGCACGCTGGAGGGCGTCGCCCAGGAGTTCAACGCGGCGCAGGCCGGCACGGGCAAGCAGATCTCGCTGGCGGACCTGATCGTGCTGGCCGGAACCGCGGCCGTGCAGCAGGCCGCGAAGAACGCGGGCGTCGAGGTCGAGGTCCCGTTCACGCCGGGTCGCGTGGACGCGTCGCAGGAGCAGACGGACGTGGAGTCGTTCGCCGCGCTTGAGCCGACGGCGGACGGGTTCCGCAACTACCTCGGCAAGGAGAACCGGCTGGCGGCCGAGTACCTGCTGCTCGACCGGGCGAACCTGCTGACCCTCAGCGCCCCGGAGATGACGGTCCTCGTCGGCGGCCTTCGGGCGCTCGGCGCGAACCACGGCCGCTCGCAGCTCGGTGTGCTCACCGCGAACCCGGGCGCGCTGACCAACGACTTCTTCGTGAACCTGCTCGACCTGGGCACGACGTGGTCGGCGGTCTCCGGCGACGCGAACACCTTCGAGGGCCGCGACGCGGTGACCGGAGAGCTCAAGTGGACCGGCAGCCGGGTCGACCTGGTCTTCGGCTCGAACTCGGAGCTGCGCGCGCTCGCCGAGGTGTACGCGAGCGACGACGCCAAGGAGCAGTTCGTGCACGACTTCGTGCGGGCCTGGGTCAAGGTGATGAACCTGGACCGCTTCGACCTGGTCTGACAGCGTTCTGATCCGGTGCCCGGGCCGGTCAGCCCCGACGCGCGTCGGGGCTGACCGGCCCGTCACGTCACGGCGGTTCGAGCAGTTCGTGCAGCGGCGCGACCCTGACGAACGCCCGCGCCGCGTCGGCGACCTCGTCGTCGAGGGTGACCAGCGCGTCCGCCTGAAGGCGCGTCAGCGCGATGTATTCGGCCGCGTACGTATCCGGCCAGTCCAACCGGCGCGCCACTTCCCACGCGCCGGCCTGCAGGACACGGTCGCCGAGCAGCCGGATCCGCAGCGCGCGGATACCGTCGAGCACCCTGCGGGCGGACCACTCCTCGATCCGGCCCTCGCGCACTGCCGCGTACATGAGCGCCAGCACCTGGGAACGCAGCAGGGTCGGGGCGACCAGCGCATGGCCGACCGGGATCACCGCCCGGTCGGTGGCGATCCGGATGGCCACCGGCGCATCGATGACGAATCGAGTCATGCTCCAACATTGCCAGGCTGCGCTGACATCCGCGGTAAGAGCGGACGCGGCGCACCTCCGGATCACCCGGCCACGGCGTCGGCGCCGGGGCCGTGGACCGTCTCACCTCCCGGCCCGCTCCACGATGTCAGTACACGAGCGTAGTCGGCTACTATCGGCGCAGGAACACTCGTGCGGCAGCAGCGTGGAGGCAGCTATGACCGACTCGCAGTCCACCCCGTGGCACGCCACGGAACTGCTCACCGGCGGCTGGCAGGTCGCCGAGATAGATACCAGCGTCGCGCACACCGCCCGCATGTACGACTACTACCTCGGCGGCAGGGACAACTACGAGGTAGATCGTGACGCCGCCGAACAGGCGCTGGCCATCTACCCGCACATACGCGCGCTGGCCCGGGAGAACCGGGCCTACCTCGGCCGCGCCGTCCGGTTCCTCGCCGCCCAGGGGATACGGCAATTCCTCGACATCGGCACCGGAATCCCCTCGCCGGGCAACACCACCGAGTCCGCCCGCGAGGTCGCCCCCGACGCGCGGGTCGTCTACGTCGACAACGACCCGATCGTGATGGCCCACGCCAGCGCGCTGCTGGCGGAACACGACCCCGCGCACACCAGCGTCGTCTACGGCGACCTGCGCGACCCGCGCTCGATCCTGGAGGATCCGCGCGTGCGCGCCGTGCTCGACTTCGACCAGCCGATAGCGGTGCTGCTGGTCGCGGTCCTGCACTTCATCCAGGACACCGAGCGTCCCGCCGAGATCGTCCGCGAGTTGATGGACGCCGTGGTGCCCGGAAGCTACCTGGCCTTTTCCCATGCCACCGCCGACGGGCAGAGCGAGACCGCGCGGGAAGCGGCGCAGACATACGACCGGGCCACCGCGCGCCTGATCCTGCGCAGCAAGGCCCAGATCACCCCCTTCTTCGCCGGACTGGAACTGGTCGAGCCCGGGCTGGTCGCCCTTCCGTGGTGGCAGCCGGACCACGAGGTGACCGCGGACCCGGAGCAGAACTGGGGATACGCCGCCGTCGCGATCAAACCCGCGCGGTAGCCGTCGCGGGAGCGCGCGGCCTCCTGCGGGGTGATCCGGTCGACGCCGAAAGCGGCGCGATCACCCGGCCGCGTCCCACCCCCGGCCGCGTCCCACCGGGTCCTACGGCCGGTCGGTCTGCTTGGCGCGAAGCCCGCGCAGCAGCAGGTCGACGGTCTCGGCGGGTTCGGCGAGCCACCGCTGCGCCCCCGCCGCACCGAGCAGCCGGTGATACGCGCGCTGATACGCGGCGCCGACCAGTAGCATCGCGGCCGCGCGTAGGTCGGCATCCGGGGGCAACTCGCCGGCAGCCTGTCGCGCCGCCAGGAACGCCGCGGTGCCTTCGATCGCGCGGTGCGGCCCTATGTCGTGCCGGCGGCTGCGTTCCCGGAACGCCTCGCGCACCTCGCTGTCGGCCTGCACGGCGGCGACGACGGGCGCGGTGCGCAGGAAGAAGGACTCCAGGCCCTCGAACAGCGCAAGCAGGTCCGCGCGCAGCGTGCCGTGCCGCAGTCGCTCGCCGAAGAAGAGCTCGACCACCTGCGGAAGGTACTCGCCCACCACGGCCAGCAGCAGCCCCGGCCGGTCGCCGAAGTGGTAGAAGACGCTCGCCTCGGCTACCCCGGCGCGCTGCGCCACCGCCCGCGTGGTGAGCCGGGCGGCTCCGGACTCGCTGAGTACCGCCTGCGCCGCTTCGAGCAGCGCCTCGCGCACTCCCGTCGAGGGGCGCCCGGCCCTGCCGGTGCTGCGCTCGGGCATCGAACCTCCTGCGCGCGGCTCGGTCGGCCGCCGTTCGGCTGGTAATTGCCTGTGGATCGGCACCGAAGCGTTGCACGCCCCGCCGACCGGGTCTAGCGTAGCCATTACTGATGTAACACTCAGTAAATCATCGATCGGCGGCAAGGAGCAGGGGCCATGTCATCCGAATCAACGCCGGCCACCGCGTACGGCAGGCCGACCACAACGGGGCCGCAGCCGCTCGCGTCGTACCAGGGCGCGCTCAACGGCGTCATGAAGGTTCTGCTGCGCGTGCCGGTGATCTCGCGCGGGATCGGCAGCAGGCTGTTGACGTTCACCGTGGTGGGCCGCAAGTCCGGCAAGACGTACGTCATCCCGGTCGCCTACACGCGGCACGAAGGCAAGCTGCTGGTCGGCACGCGCCTTTGGCCGTGGACCAAGAACCTTCGCCCCGGCGAACCGGCGACGGTGCGCGTGAAGGGTCGCCAAAGGCTGGCCGACTGGGAACTGTTCACCGACGAGCAGGGCGTCGTCGAACTCTTCGGCGTCATCGCGCGGGACAACCACACCAACGCCAAGTTCAACGGCATCGGCTTCGAGCCGGACGGCTCGCCGAGCCTCGCCGACCTGCATCAGGCCTGGGCGAAAGGCTGCGCCGTCATCCGGCTGACCCTGCGGTGAACCGGATGACGCGTACGGCGCGTAACCCGGCGGTCGGGTAGTCGCTTCACGGATACGGGCGCCGTCGGCCACGCTGCGCGATGTCCGGACGATCCGCCTCGAAGACGTCGCCTGTCAGGGCTCGTGTTTTCTCCTCGGTCTCGATCGAGCAGAAAGCACGAGCCCTGCGGCGTGGTGAGCCTGCGCTGCCGTATGGTCTCAGCGATATACCCTCTCTGATCACGTAACCCTGCTCGGTGCGCAATCCACCGATCGAAGCCAGAGCCGACCCCGCGTTACGGGCAGCAACCCAGCACATATGGGCAGCAGGGTCAGCCGCCGCAGGAAGAAAGTCCGTGGCCCCGGCAGCGAACTGACCCCCGCCCGACAGCGTCGGCGATTATCCGCCTACGACGCGTTCGCGACGGGTCTGACGTGCACCATCGGTCATCGCCGGAAACCTCCCGGAATGTCCGCGACTGTGAAACCATCACGGTATGCCGAGGGTCTACGAGCGGTACACCGAAGAACTCCATCGTGAGTTCGGCTACCTCGCCGCGTGGCTGCCCAATTCAAGGATCGAACTCGGCGACGTCGGCACTCTGCGTCGCGACCGATTCGAGCGCCTGACCTTCTATTCGGTCCGGACAACGCGGTCTTCGGGCAGTGGAATCGCCTCGTCGCCGCGTGCCGCGTTCCGCACTGCCGTCAGTTCCCCGCGCACGGCGGCGAGATCATCCCCGGCGCCCTCGCCGACCACGTGGCCCGCATCCGGCGAGGGGTGCGATACGGCGAGCAGCCCCCGGTGCAGGTGGACCTTGATGTCAGCATGGCCTGCCCGTCCTCGTGCGGATTCTGCTTCTCCGCCGGCTACCGTGCGGCGCGTACGAGCGGGCGGCTCATGGCGACGGACCTGATCAAGAGCCTGCTGCAGGCCTGGGCCGCGGCAGGAGTCCGGCTCATCAGGTTCGACGGAGGCGGAGATCCCCTCTCCCACCCGGACCTGCCGGCGCTCATCGAACACTGCGACGCGCTGGGCCTGCGCACGGCAGTGCTCACCGCGGGCGACCTGCTCGCGCCGCGCCAGTTCGCCGCGTTCATTCGTGCCCGCACCTACATGCGGATCAGCCTGAACGCCGCCACCGACGCCACCCGGGCCGCCCTGCACGGTACCTCGCCGGCGCGCCACGGAGTGCGCCGGATCCTCGACACCGTCGCGCAACTCGACGCGCAGCGCCGCGCGGTCTTCGGCGACGAGGCCGGTACGCTGATGCCCCTCGGCGCCACCTCGATGATCCATCCTGGCAACGCGACGAGCAGACTTGGTCCCGGATCGAGGCACGCACCGCCGTCTGGACCCCGTTGGCGTGACGGGACACCGGCGGCCCACTTCCACGCGGAGCGGAGACATGCAGCAGACCGAGGCGAACCACAACCCGTCCAGCCGGTACCTGGGCGGCGCGTTCGCGTTCCTATTCGATGACAAGGGCAGGTTCCTGCTGCTCGGCGAGCGCCCGGACACCCGCAAGTACATGTGGGACCTGCCCGGCGGCACCCTCACCGACGAGGAGCCGCCGGTGGAGGCGCTGCACCGCGAGGTGTTCGAGGAGACCGGGCTGCGGCTGCGCCTGCTCTCGCCGCTGTGCTGGCTCAAGTGGGACCGGCATCGCAGCGGCGCGCCGATCCTGGTGGCGTTCTACGTCGCGCACGTCGTGGCCCCGGACGACGTGCGGCTGTCTGAGGAGCACACCGAGTACCGCTGGGTCACCATGGAAGAGTTCGAATACGAGCGCCTCGCCGTCTCGGCGGAGGAGGAGATCGTGCGCGAGTGCTTCGCGCTGTACCGGCAGTGTCAGTGCACGGATCGCTGAGTGGCGGCGGTGACGGTCCTCGGCGACGTCAATGTCGAGATCACCGGGCGTATCGGCGAGCGGTTCGCTGACATCCACCGCAACCGGCTCGTGTACGCGCCGCTCGGGCTCGCCATCGGGGGCACGGCTGCCAACTTCGCGCTCGCGGCCGGCGGCGCCTTCACCAAGGTGCGGCTGCTCGGGGCGATCGGCGAGGACCGCCTCGGCGAACTGGTCGAGCGGGAACTGCGCGAGGCAGGCGTGGACGCCCGTCTGCAGCGGGCGCCGGACCTGCCGACCGGCCTGGCCGTGGGAATCCGCGACGCGCGCCCGGGCGGCGGGACCAGGCTGCTGATGGTCCGCCCAGCGAGCGCGAACTGCGCCCTTGACCGCGCGCACCTCGCTGCGAACGCACCGTGCCTGACCGACACCGACTTCCTCGTCGCCGACGGCTACTCGATGCTCGGGGAACCGCGCCGCAGCGCGGTGCTCGGCGCGCTGAGCGCGGCGGCATGCGGCGGCGTACACGTGGTGTTCGACCTGGTGCCGCACGACTGCTACCGCTTCGCCGACCTTGACGAGGTCCACGGGTGGCTTCGCGACGTACACACGGCGATCACCGAGGTCGACACGATCCGCCGCCTGCTCGGCCTGGATCGCGGCGACGACGGACCAGGCCGCACGAGCCTCGGCCGCGTCCTGGCCACCCTGGAACCGCTGACCGAGACGCTTCCGGGGCGCAACTTCTTCCTGCGCTTCGGCCGTGACAACGCGAACGAGTCGCTGGTCTTCCGCCCCGGCCGCAAGCCCGTGCACACGTTCACCGGCTACTCGCGCACCGCGAACCTGCACGCATTCGGCGACCGGCTGACGATCCGCCAGATGGTCAAGCACCTGATGGAAGCGCCGTGAGCGGCGCGGCCGGCGACCGCGGGCGCTGCGGAACGGTCGGCCGCAACCGGCTCAGACCTGCCTGCCCCCGGTCAGACGCAACCGGTTCATCAAGCCCTCGGCTTGGACGGTCCGGGACCGGCCGGGCCGGCTGAGATCACCTCAGCGGGCCGGTGCCGGTGCAGCCGCGGCACCGGAAACGCGCCGCAACGCTGCCTGCTGCGCGCCGGCGAACGCCGCCGCGATGCAGCCGTCGATGATCGCCGCGCGCCGGTACTTGCGGTCGGCCACGGCCAAGCCCGCCATCGACAGTGCGTGCAGCACATCCACCGCCGTCGCGAGCCGGTGCGCGAGCGGTGCGCGCGTGCTGCCGACCAGTGCGGCCTGCGCGCAGTGACGCGCGCCGAGGATCCGCGCCACCCGCCTGGCCTGCGGGTCGGCCGGATGCGCCGACGAGAACCGGATCAAGGCGTCCGGGCGGGCCAGCAGCGCCACACCGTAGACCAGTCGCGTGAGCGCGAGCCCCCGTACGGCGCCCAACGGCACCTGCGCTTCGGCAGGACCCACGGGCGCGTGTACGAGAGCACGCACATCGGTGAGCTTCATCGGCGCGTTCACCTGCGCCGCGCGCCGAGGACTCGCGCGCTGAGCACGCCCAGGCCGGCGGCCACGCCGCCCGCGGCCGCGCCGGCCCCGGCGAGCCGCGCGTGCCGGGACACCCACACCTGCGGATCCCGGGTGTGCGAGCGGTCGTCGAACACCCCGTGCGCGCCGAAGTCGTGGCCGTCATCGCCGTCGGCCGCCTCCCACAGGTTCTGCGGCCGGTCCGCGGCGGCCTTCTGGTCCGTCTGCTGGGAATCGAACCCGGTCTTCGCCAGGTACCGGTCCAGTACCGGCGAGAAGAACTTCTCCGCGGTGATCGTCAACGCCGTGGACAGCCCGACGTAGTACTGCTTGCGTCGCGGATGGTCCGCCGCGAACACCACCGCGCGCGCCGCCACCTCCGGCTGGTAGATCGGCGGAACCGGCTGCGGATGGTTCGGCATCCGCGAGAGCACCCAGGAGAACTGCGGGGTGTTGACCGCGGGCATCTGCACTATCGTCAACCCCACCTTGCTGCCCTGGTGCATCAGCTCCGTGCGGATCGACGAGACCACGCCGTTGACCGCGTGTTTCGCCCCGCAGTAGGCCGACTGAAGCGGGATCGAGCGGAACCCGAGCGCCGAGCCGACCTGGACGATCACGCCGTGGTCGCGCGGCTGCATCCGGCGCAGCGCCGTGCGCAGCCCGTTGACCGACCCGAGGTACGTCACCTCGGTCACCCGGCGGAACTCCTGCGGCTCGATCTCGGTGAACGGCGCGAACACGGAGGTGAAGGCGACGTTCACCCACACGTCGATCGGGCCGAACTCCTGCTCCACCCGGGCGGCCGCGGCCTCCAGCTGCTCGGGGTCGGCCACGTCGACCGGAAGCACCAGCGCGGTGCCGCCCAGCTGCTCGACCTCCTTGGCCGCGGCTTCGAGACCGGTCTCGCCGCGCGCGATCAGCCCGATCCGGGCGCCACGCCGGGCGAACTCGCGCGCGCTCGCCCTCCCGATACCGCCGCTGGCCCCGGTGATGACAATGGTCTGGCTCACGTTGAATACTCCTCGTGTTGCGTCGGATCGGGGGAGCGCATGCCCGCGCGGGCCCCGTCGGCCAGCAGCCGGGCCGCGCGGTCGACAAGCGCCATGATGGTCAGGGCCGGATTCACCGAACCCTGAGTCGGGAACACACTGCCGTCGGTGATCAGCAGGTTCGGGATCGAGAAGGTGCGCAGGCTGGCATCCACCACACCCTCCTGCGCGGTGCGGCCCATCCGCGCGCCGCCGACCAGGTGCGCGAAGCGCTGGATGGTCATCACCTCGGCGGCCCCGGCCGCGTGCAGGATCTCCTCCATCCTGGCCTGAGCCGCCTTCATCAGCGCTCGATCGTTGTCGCACATGCTGTACGACATGTCGACCACCGGCAGCCCGTACCGGTCCCGCTGGTCGGCCAGGGTCACCCGGTTCTGCGGCAGCGGCAGGAACTCGCACAGCGCGCCGAGAGTGGACCAGTGCACGTAGTCGCTCATGTACGTGCGCAGATTCTCGCCCCAGTGCCCCTGCGCCGAGACGTGCTCGGCCCAGGTGATCGGCAGCGGCGAGACGTTCTGAACGGAGAACCCGCGCCGGTACGGTTTGGCCGGATCCGTCTCGTAGAACTCCTCGCAGCTGACCTCCGGAGGCGGCGCCTTGTACATGCGCACCTCCTCGGCGAACCGTCCCGCGGTCTGCGGCGCGCCCTGCACCATCAGGTAGCGGCCGACCAGATCGTGCTCGTTGCACAGGCCGTCCGGGTGGTGCTTGTTCGCGGAGTTCAGCAACAGCCGCGGCGTTTCCAGCGAGTACCCGGCCACCGCGACCATCCGCGCGGCCTGGAAGTGCTCGCGCCCGCGCAGGAAGTAGCGCACCCCGGTGACGTACCGGCCCTCACGATCGGTCTCTATCGCGCTGACCATCGCGTCCGAGCGGATTTCCGCGCCGTGCGCCAACGCGTCCGGCACGTGCGTGATCAGCGGCGAAGCCTTGGCGTTGACCTTGCAGCCCTGCAGGCAGAAGCCGCGGTAGATGCAGTGCGGCCGGTTGCCGAAGCGGCCGTTGGTGATCGCCACGGGACCGACCCGCGCCTCGATGCCCAGGGCGGCGGCGCCGCGCAGGAAGACCTCGCCGTTGCCGCCGACCGGGTGCGGCGCGTGCGGATAACCGTGCGGGTCGCCCCAGGGCCAGTGCTGCCCGGCCACCGGCAGTTCCCGCTCGATCCGCTCGTAGTAGGGCCGCAGGTCCGCGTACTCGATCGGCCAGTCCTGGCCGACGCCGTCCACCGTGCGCGTGTGGAAGTCGGAGGGATGCAGCCGCGGCGCGTACCCGGCGAAGTGCACCATCGAGCCGCCGACGCCGCGCCCGGAGTTGTTCGAACCCAGCGGCACCGGATCCGAACCGGAGATCACCCGCGGCTCGGTCCAGTACAGGTGGTGCGAACCGGCCTCGTCGCTGACCCAGTGCGCGTCCGGATCCCAGAACGGACCGGCCTCCAGAACCACCACCGACCAGCCGGCCCGCGCCATCCGCTGCGCGAGCGTGGAGCCGCCCGCGCCGCACCCGACGATCACCAGGTCCACCTCGTCGGCGTCCCGATGCCGCCGCATGTTCTCGATCAGCGCCTTGTCGAAGCGGGTGCCGTCGTTCGGCAGCAGCCACGCGGACTCGTTGCGCGCCCGCACCCGCCGCGTCGAGAGCCTCTCGGTCAGAGCATTGACGTCAGTGAACGAACTCACAGGGGATCTTCCTCCGGATGCGTGTCGGCGACCTCCCAGGGTTCGCGCTGCCCGACGCCGCGCCGCATGTAGCCGCGCGGATAGGCGGGGCCGCCGAAACCGATCTCGTTCCACGCCCACGGATGCGAGTAGAACGCGGTGCACGCGTACCTGGTCCACAGGCTCCAGACATGCCCGGCCGGCATGCCGTGCCAGGGCTTGCTCTCCAGGCTCTGCACCGTGCGGATGATGTCGGCCTGCTCCTCCCGGCTCAGGTTCGCGAAGCAGACCCCGTCCTCACCGGCCGCGGCGCGGGCGTCCACGTCCAGCGCGGCCAGCGAGCGGCGCCAGGCCTCGCCGTCCTCGGGCATGTCCTCGTAGCGCCAGCCGTCGGTCTGCCCCTCGGCCAGGCGCGCGTCCACCATCTGAACCACCGGCACCCTCGGTTCCTCCCACTGCGCGAGCAGGTGATCGAACAGGGCGCCGGCGGCCGCCTCCTCGGCCGGTCCGAAGAACCGCAGATCCGGTTGCAGGCCGAGCCTTTCCAGCACCACGCCGGAGGTCGTCGCGTCCCAGGTGTGCGCCTGCTCGATGACGTCGAAGCCGGGGAAGCGCTCGTTCTCACCGCCGCCGGGCACCCGCTCGCGCTCCGCGGCACGCAGCTCGCGCCCGGACGCCCGGCTCATCGCTCCCGCCGCAGCACGGAGGCCACCAGGCCCATCCCGCCGACCATCGTCACCAGCAGCGGGGCGAACAGCGGCGGGCCCAGTTCCACGTTGTAGCGCGCCATCGACCAGCCGCCGGGCTTCTGCGCGATGCCGCGCACGTGCAGGTAAGTGCCCTGCAACCCGTTCGCCACGATCGCCGCCGAGGCGAGCGGCAGCACCGTGCGGGCCGCCCGGTCGCTGCGGAAACCGGCCACGCCCGCGGCCGCGCCGAGCGGGCCGAGCACCACCGGCCACCACATCATCTTGTTGCCGAAGCTGGCCCGGTCGTGCTCCAGGTAGATCTCGGCCGCGGTGACCATCGAACCGGCCGCGGTCAGCAGCGAGAGCGTGCGCTCGAAGCGGCCGTGGCGCACGTTCCACAGCAGCCGCGCCGCGAGGCCGGCCGCCTCGCCGCCCTCGGCGAGCGCGGCACCCTTGACCGCCGCGCCGACGCCCTTGACCGCCGCCCCGACCGCCGCCGCGCTCCCCGCGGTAGCAGGACCCTTACGCAACGCGGCAGCCTCCGCGAGCACCGTCCTCGGGTGAACAAGCAGACCCATGGTCCCCTCGCCTCTCACGTTCACTGGCCTTCTTCGGCGCCCGGCCGGTCCTGGCGGTCCCGGCCTCCCGGCAGGAACTCCTGGATCTTGGCCTTGACGCCCTGCCGCACCATCCCGGCGCGATCCGGGTCGCCGTGGATGACCGCGGCGGCGGCCGCCTCGATCTGCTCGAGCGTCGCGTGCGGCGGGATCGGCGGCACCGCGGGGTCGGTGCGGAAATCGATGACGAACGGCCGGTCCGCGGCCAGCGCCTGCTGCCAGGCCGCCTCGACCTGGTCCGGCTTCTCCACCCGCACCCCGTCCAGGCCGATCGAGCGGGCGAAGTCCGCGTAGTGCACGTCGGGGATCGCCTGCGAGGGCACGAACTGCGGCGCGCCCTCCATCGCGCGCATCTCCCAGGTCACCTGGTTCAGGTCCTGGTTGTTGAGCACCGCGACGATCATCCGCGGGTCGCTCCACTGCTCCCAGTACTTCGCCGCGGTGATCAGCTCGGCCATGCCGTTCATCTGCATCGCCCCGTCGCCGACCAGCGCGACCACCGGCCGGTCCGGGTGCGCGAACTTCGCGCCGATGGCGTACGGCACGCCGGGGCCCATCGTCGCCAGCGTGCCCGAGAGCGAGCCGCGCATCCGCCCGCGCATGCGGATGTGCCGCGCGTACCAGTTGGCGGACGAACCCGAGTCGCTGGCCAGGATCACGTCGTCGGGCAGCAGGCCGTCCACCGCGTGCACGACGTACTCGGGGTTGATCGGCTCGGCGTCCACGGCGGCGCGCCGCTGCATGACCTCCCACCAGCGCGCGACGTTCTGCTCCACGCCCTCGCGCCAAGCACGCTCCTCCTTGCGGCGCAGCAGCGGAATCAGCCGGGTCAGCGTCTGCTCCGCGTCGCCGACCAGATTCACCTCGAAGGGGTACCGCAGTCCGATCATCGACGGATCGATGTCGATCTGCACGGCCCGCGCCTGGCCGAACTTCGGCAGGAACTGCGTGTAGGGGAAGCTGGACCCGATCACCAGCAGGGTGTCGCAGTCGCGCATCAGCTCGTACGAGGGGCGCGTTCCCAGCAGGCCGATCGAACCGGTGACATACGGCAGTTCGTCCGACAGCGCGTCCTTGCCCAGCAGCGCCTTGGCCACGCCCGCGCCAAGCAGGTCGGCGACCTGCTCCACCTGCTGCCGGGCGCCGCGCGCGCCCTGCCCGACCAGCATCGCGACCTTCTCGCCCGCGTTCAGCAGGTCGGCGGCCCGCTGCAGGTCCGCGTCGTGCGGCACCGGGGCGTAACGGCTCAGGCCCAGGCTGGAGGGCACCATCTTGAACGCGTGCTCCGGCGCCTCGTATTCGAGTTCTTGTACGTCCGCCGGGATGATCACGGCGGTGACGGTGTGCCGCGCGTACGCGATCCGGATCGCCCGGTCGATCACGTTCGGCAGCTGCTGCGGAACGGTGACCATCTCGCAGTACTCGGACGCCACGTCCTTGTACAGGCTCAGCAGGTCGACCTCCTGCTGGTAGGAGCCGCCCATCGCGCTGCGGTTGGTCTGCCCCACGATCGCCACCACCGGAACGTGGTCGAGTTTGGCGTCGTAGAGGCCGTTGAGCAGGTGGATCGCGCCCGGCCCCGAGGTCGCGGCGCACACCCCGACCTTCCCGGAGAACTTCGCGTAGCCCACGGCCTGGAACGCCGCCATCTCCTCGTGCCGGGCCTGGACGAACATCGGCCGGTTCTCGGCGCGCCCCCAGGCGGCGAGCAGGCCGTTGATACCGTCTCCGGCATATGCGAAGACGTGCTCGACCCCCCAGTCGCGCAGGCGGTTGAGGACGAAGTCGGAAACCTTCTCGGCCATCGTTTTCTGGCACTCCCTCCGGTGATCATCAGTGGTGATCATCAGTCGGCGTCGCTCGGGGACGCGCGGCAATGACGCGGTCCATCCCGGGTAACCGGCCGGCGCTGCCGAAAACTGCGCGGTCCGGCTGACCGGCCAGTACTGCCCCGGTCCGCCGGAATCATTCGCCACCGCAACGATCGGCGTACCGGCGGCGGCGGGCCGTGCCTCACGGCCGGAAGCGCCCGCGCCCGCCGCGACGAGCGTCGTCACAGCCGGGTGCGCCCGGCCTGTCGCGACGACGCGGAGTTCGACGCGAGTCGCATCGCGCCCCACAGCATCAGGCCGATCCCGGCCGCCTCAAGCACTATCCATCCGCCCAGCCGGATGCGCTCGCCGAACATCGTCACGCCCAGCAAAGTGCTGGCAATCGGGTCACTTGTGGTCAGCGCCGGCTGGGTGACGGCAAGCGTGGCGCTCTGCAAGGCGTACTGCAGCAGAAGCAGGCTGCCCACGCCCGCGCCGGCCATCGCGTAGAGCAGCCAGGAGCCGAACAGCGCGCCGAACCCGTGCGACGCGCGCTGCGTCGCGTCCTTCATCAGCGCCGCGGTCAGCGCAAAGCCGACGCCCGAGCCGGTGCCCAGCAGCGCGCCGCGCGGCGGTCCGTCGCGGCGGTGCCCGATCGCGGTCAAGGCGCCGGCCAGCGCTCCTGTCGAGGCCGCGGCGATCACCCACATCGTCGTCGACGGGGTGCGCTGGCCCGGCGACGGCGCCGCGCCGACCAGCAGCAGCGCGAGCCCCGCGGTCAGTGCCGCGATGGCGTGCCAGCCGGCGCGGTCCAGCGGGGTGCGCGAGAGCCGCGACGCGAGCAGCAGCGTGAACGGCAGTTCGGCGGTCAGCAGGGGCTGCACGAGCGAGAGCCCGCCGAGGTACAGCGCGACCGCCTGCAACAGGAAGGCCGCGATCAGGCATCCGATCCCGGCGAGCCACACCCGGCGGCGGATCAGCTCCGTGATCAGGTTACGGCGGCTCTCCTGCTCGGGCGGGGAGCGCCGCGCGGCGCGGCGTTGCAGCACGGAGGCAGTCGCGTTGGCCGCCGCGGCTCCCAGCGCCGCCGGGACCGCGGCCAGTTGCGAGCTCACGGCCAGGCGCCGCGGCCGGCAGCGGAAGGGGAGTCAGCGGGAGGAATCGGCACGGATCACTACTGACCGGTTTCGTCCTGGTGACACGGCTCCTGTGACACGGCTCCCGGTGGCACGGGTGGTTCTACTCGGCGGGCTCTCAACACAGCGCCGTACGCAGTCGGGCGAGCACGGAGGCGAGCAGCCGCGAGATGTGCATCTGCGAACAACCGAGGCGCGCCCCGATCTCCCGCTGGGTCATCCCGTGGAAGAAATGCATCATCAGGATGCTGCGATCCCGCTCGTTCAGCTGCGCGATCAGCGGTTTGAGCGCCGTACGGTTCACCACCGTCTCGAAGCGCGCGTCCTCGCCGCCGATCAGGTCGCCCAGGCTCGGGGCACCCGGTTCGCCGCGCAGCGGCCGGTCCAGCGAGGCGACGGTGTAGCCGTCCAGCGCCACCAGCGCCTCGGTCACCAGTTCGGCGGGCGCGCCGACGTGCTCGGCGAGCTCGGCGACGGACGGCGAGCGGGCCAACTGCCGGGTGAGCTGTTCGGCGGCGGCGCGCACCGTGCGCGTCAACTCCTGGACGGACCGCGGCACGTGTACGTCCCAGGTCGCGTCCCGGAAGTACTTCTTGATCTCGCCGAGCATCACCGGCGTGGCGTAGCCCAGGAACGCCGTGCCGCGCTCCGGGTCGAACTGGTCCACTGCCTTCACCAGCGCCAGGTAGGCCACCTGGACGAAGTCCTCGACCAGTTCTCCGCGGCCGCCGTAGCGCAGCGCGATGTGGCGCGCATAGGTCAGATGGTCCTCGATCAGCGCGGCGCGCAGCGCGCCGCGTTCCGGATCGTCGTCGTTCAGCGCGCGCAGCCTGCGGAAGCGGCGTAGCGTCTCCGCGCGCTGCTCGGCGCGTGCGCCCGTGTTCCGGGCGGTGGCCTGCGCGTTCGGGTCTTGGTTACATGCCACGGCAGCGACGATTCCGAGTCGGCCACCGTGACGGTGTGGCTGTGTGCATCGCTTGCATGAGGACCACGGTAGTAAGATCCAACAGATCGCTGTATTGCGCAAATGTGACCGTGCGCAATCAACGGGCTTCGCTTCCTGCGCCTTCGTCCGGCGACGGCGGCGTCTTGCGCGTGCCGCAGATCGATCGAAGGGATGATGGGGCCGGCGCGGCCCGGGTGGCACGCTGTGCGCCGCCTCGCAGCACCGATCGCCCACATGGCCGTATCGCCGGAAGGTACGGGCTGGCCGCGCGTCACGCCGCGCGCGTCACGCAGAGACCGGTGAGAACGTGGGGGAATGTCGTCACGATTCGGGGTGGCCTTCAGCCGCACCGCCTACCGAGCCCCGGATGCCGTGTGCGCCCAGCGGTCCGACCGCCAGTCCGGCGGCCCGGCAAGCGCCGACCACGAGGGGCAAAGCCGCGAGGGCGGCGCGCCAGGAACCGGCGGCACCGGTCCGGTCGCTGTCGTGCAGCAGCAGCGTCGCGCCTCCGCGCAGGCCGGGCCGCAGCGTCCGGTAGACGGAGCGCGCGGTCGCCTGAGCCGTCCAGTCCCTGCCCCAAGCCGACCACAGCACGGTTCGCAGCCCGCAGCGCGCGGCCGCGGCCCAGCGTTCGCCGGTCAGGATCCCGTAGGCCGGCCGGTACCAGCCCGCCGGGCTCCCGGTCGCCAGCTCGATCGTCTCCTGGGTGCGCCGGATCCCGGCTCCTTGCCGTGGATCGCAGGCGAGCCACGGGTAGTCGTGGGTCCAGCCGTGCACGCCCAGTTCGTGTCCGCGTTCGGCCAGCTCCCGGGTCAGCCGAACGTGCCGCGCGGCGTGCTCGCCGAGCAGGAAGAAGGTGGCGCGCACCCCGAGCCGGTCGAGTTCGTCGAGGAAGAACGGGGTGGAGGCCGGGTCGGGTCCGTCGTCGAAGGTCAGCGCCACATGGCCGGGCGCGCCCAGTCCGGCCAGCGCCGGAAAGAGTGTCCGGCGCACCGGTGGCAGCCACGTGCCGGCCGGCAGCACGTGCGCGGTGAGGGCGAGCAACCCGGCGGCACGCAGTGCGCGGGGCAAACGCAGGTCGGCCATCGCACTCCTCGCACTTATCACCGGCCTGGCGACAGGTCTCGACAGGCAACGCCTTACCCAGGCGCTACCGGGGTAACCCGGCGTTGCCGCCGAGGCGTTGCGGAGGCGGAGAGGGGTGCAGCTGAATGGATTCGGTGTTGATCCTCGACGCGGCGATGGGGGCCGGGCACCGGGTGGTCGCGGAGGAGCTGGCCTCTCGGCTGCGCGCGGGCGGCCACCGCGCCCACCGCGCCGACATCCTCGAACTGCTGCCGCCCGGCGTGGGCGGCGTACTGCGCGGCTTCTATCGCACGGCCGTGCGCCGCGCGCCCTGGCTCTACGACGGGATCTACGCAGCCTTCTTCCAATCCGAGCGCGGACCGCGCAGCACGCCGCTGGCCGCGCTCGCCGCGAGCGGGGTGCGCGAAGCCGTCGACGCGTGCGAGGCAGATCTCGTCGTGCCGGTCTTTCATCTCGCGGCGCAGGTCACCGGCCGCATGCGGGTGCGTGGGGAACTGGCGGCGCCGACGGCGGTGCTGGCGACCGATTTCGCCGTGCACCGGCAGTGGTTGCACCCGGGCAACGACATCTACCTGTGTGTGAGCGCCGACGCGGCCGAACAAGTGCGTGAGGGGATCGGCCGGCCGGCCTACGCGCCCGGTCCGGTGGTGCCGCAGCGGTTCCATCGCGCCGCGGCGACGGGGGGCGGCCGCTGGGCCGGCATGCTGCGGCGCGCCGGCGACGGCAGGATTCCGGTGCTGATATCGACCGGCTCGTGGGGTGTCGCGCGCGGCCTTGTGCGGACCGCGCGGGCCCTGCGGCGCGACGGCTACCTTCCGCTGGTGCTCTGTGGCCGCGACCAGCGCGTCCGCGCGCAGATGGCGCGCATCCCGGGCGTGTTCGCGTGCGGGTGGGTGGAGGACATCGAGGCGCTCATGGCCGCGTCGGGCGCGCTGATCGACAACGCGGCCGGACAGACCGCCGTGCAGGCGCTCGCCGCCGGCCTGCCTGTGATCGGCTATCGGCCGATCGCAGGGCACGGGCGTGCCGGGGTGCTGCGCATGGCGCGGCTCGGCGTCACCGACTACGCCGCGGACCGCGATCAACTGCTCGACGCTCTCGCGCGTCTGACGCGTCCGGGCCGCTTGCGCGAGGAGCGGGTGCGCGCCGGACGCTCGCTGTTCGCCGCGGACGCGGCCGAGGAGATACGCCGGCTCGGAGCGCAGCGGTGAAGCGGCTGGCGAGCCGGGGTTCGCCGGCCGCGTCGCGGGCAACGGCCGCGAGTCATTGCGTAGGGAACGAATTCGGGCGCCTCCCGGACGGCTTGGAGACAGCCAGGTGATCGAAGAACACTGAATCGGAGAACACTGATGTCGCATTTCCTGTGGTCGGCGCAGCAGTCCGGCCCGACCGCGGTGCGCGGCGGGCCGCGGCGTATCGCCGACCCGCGCGGCGGGCGCGAGCATCCGGCCGTGGATCCCGTCGCGCGGCGCGTGGCGCTCATCACCGGAGCCTCGTCCGGCATCGGCGCAGCGCTCGCGCAGCGGCTGGCGGAGCAGCACGGCTGGCGGCTGCTGCTCAGCGGCCGGGATCGGGGGCAGCTCAAGCAGATCGCCGATCGCCTCGGCGCGACGCCGCTGCACGCCGACCTGGCCGCCGCGGGCAGCGGCGAACGGCTCGCGCTCAGCGCGCTCGGCACGGCCGGGCGGGTGGACATGGTCGTCGCGGCGGCCGGGATCGGCTGGTGCGGCCCCTTCGAGTCGATGCCTCCGGCGAGTATCGACCGGGTCATCGCGGTGGACCTGGTGGCGGCGATCCAGCTGGTGCGGCTGCTGCTGCCGCACATGATCGCGCGCCGCAGCGGTCACGTGGTGCTGGTCGGGTCGGTCGCCGGCTGCGCCGCGGTCGCCCGGGAAGCGGTGTACTCGGCGGCCAAGGCGGGGCTGAGCGCCTTCGCGGAGAGCCTGCGCTTCGAGCTGGCGGGCACGGGCGTGCGGGTCACGCTCGTCGTGCCCGGAGTCGTGGACACGCGGTTCTTCGAGCGGCGCGGCGTGCCCTATATGCGCACGTTCCCCCGGCCGGTGCCGGCCGTCCGGGTCGCCGACGCGACGATCGGCGCGATCCTGCGCGGCCGCGACGAGGTCTACGTGCCGCGCTGGATGGGACTGCCCGGGCGGGTCCGCGGCGCCGCTCCGAGGCTTTACCGCACGCTGGCCGCACGCTTCGGTTGATCATGCGCACCGCAACGTTTGCCGTATGCATATATGGGCAGGGCGAGTAGTGCGGGCGGTTTGGGGGTCTCGCGAAGCGTGGCGCCGCATCGCCCCGGCCGGCCGCACGACGTACGTGCAGGATGGCTCGCCCGCGCGGAGGCGTGGATGCTCAGCGACTGGGAACGGCGCAGGCTCGCCGAGATCGAGCGCGGCCTGGCTCAGGACGCGCCGAGCCGTCGCGCGCGCCGCAGGCTCGGCGGGATCGGTCCGTTTACGCTCGCGAGCGTTCTGCTCGCCCTCGCCTGCGTAGCCGCATTGGCCGCCGCCGGCGTCCGGTACGCCGCGCTCGCGCCGGCTGTTCTCTACGCCCTGGCGGTCATGACCAGCCGCGCCCGCCGACGCGATCGCCACCGCCGCTGATCGTATGCTCGCGATGTCCCGAATCGGCATGAACCGGCACAGGAGGGGTACGCGCGGTCGTCCGGCTCAAGGTCTGGAGACGGCGCCGATGACAGCCGGTGGGAACGAGGAGGAGATTCGATGAGCCAGTGGTCCGAGGAGATGCGCAAGGCCGAGCAGTTGGCCAAGGAGCACCCCGAGCAGGCGAAGCAGGCGCTCCAGAAGGGAGAGCAGTTCGCCGAGCAGCGGACCGATCACCGCTTCGATCAGCAGATCGACGCGGCCGGCCGGCAGGCCGAGCAGCGCTTCGGCGGTGGCCAGGACCCGGGCCAGGCGCAGAGCGGGCAGCAGGACCAGGGCGCGCAGCCGGAGCAGGGCCAGCAGCAGGACCGGTAGCGCGGCAGACGGCACGTCGTAAGCACCGCGCGTCCGCGGCGCAGCCCGAACCCACGCCAGGTATGGACTCGTTCGCACCAAACGCAGTTGAGCTATTGTCGGGTGCGACCTGGCGCGGCCGGGTTGGCCGCGGGCGTCGCTGTCTCATTCGCTGTTGAGCGCCGTGGCCGGCAGCGACGGCTCCGAGATGGCGGTGGCTTCGGAAGATGGTCGAGGCGGCGCGACTTGCGGAGGGTTTTCGCGCGCTTGGACCAGGCGAGCACGTGTGCTGGCTCGTCGGTTCGAGCGAGGATTACGCGCTCGGCGCGGAGACATTCGCGGCGCAGGGAAAGTCCTTGGATGAGCGTTTGCTCATCGTCGGTCGGCACCCCGGTGGCGAGCACACCCGTCTTGGCGGCGCTGTCGTCATCGACCCTGTGGCCGACGGTCGTCTGGCCGCAAACGGGCCGACCGCGCCATGGGATTTCATCAACCGCCGCATAAACCGCCGCGTCGGCGGGATGGACGTCGGGGCCGGCCGCGGGGGTACGCTTCGGGTGTTGGCACAGATGGAGCGCCTCGTGCCACCCGGCTGCGGCCTCAACGACCTGGTCGAGCTCGAACTCGGCTGGGGTCAGTGGGCCGCGAGCAGCGGAGCGAGCGTGGTATGCGCTTACCGGCAGGACGCCTGGCAGGAGTCGATCTTGCGGGATGTCTCGTGCGTGCATTCCGGTCAGATGGGTAACCGGCGGCTCGCGGTCAGCTTCCGGATGAGTTACGTCGCGGCCGGCTGCTGGAGGGTGGACGGCGTGATCGACTTCGTCGCCGCTCCGGCCTTCGGCACCGCGACGCGCGCGGCGCTGACCCGCAACGGGCTGGTGCGGCTCCGATTCGACGGACTGGACATGATCGACGCGGCGGGCATCCAGGCACTCGCACACGCGGTGCGGGCGGTGCGCGGCGCGAAAGTACGCGTCGAGGGGGCGAACACGACGGTGCGCCGGCTCTGGCAGCTCTCCGGGTTCAACACCGCGGCAGTGGCGGTGGAGATCGCGTGACCCCGCTCAGCCCGCCCGCCACCGGATCGCAGTCGACCGGTCTACGCCACGTCTTCTATCCCTACGAGGGCCAGGATCAGTACCTGCCGGGCATCGTCTCCTATGTCGAGATGGCGCGTGCGGACGACGCGACCGTGTTGGTATGCGCTCCCGAGCCGCGCTCGCACGTGCTGCGCCAGGCGCTGCCGGACGACGGCACCGTCTGCTTCCTCGATCCCACCGCGCTGGGCCGCAACCCCGGCCTGCTGATCGGCGCCTGGCAGGACTGGATCGGCGAACGCACCCGCGAAGGGCGTGCGGTCTGCGGGCTGAGCGAGTACCAGTGGACCGGGCGCACGAGTGCGCAGCTGTCCGAGATGCGATACCGCGAATGGCTGCTTAACCTCGCGTTCGCGCAGGCACCGACGTGGTCGCTGCTGTGTCCATACGACACGGCCGACCAATCGCCGCAGGACGTGCTCGCGATCGCGCGCAGCCACCCGCTGCTGTGGGACGGCGCCGGGTTCGCGCCGGGCCGCGACTACGTCGAGGGCCCGTACGAATTCGACCCGCTCTCCGAACCGCCCGAAGCGGTGGAGGAAATGCCGTACACGATCTCCGAACTGGCGCTGTTGCGTCACACCGTGGCGACGCGCGCTGCGGCGCTGGGCCTGTCGCCGGAACGGGTGCGCGATTTCGTGGTCGCGGTGAGCGAGGTCGCGTCGAACAGCATCCGCCACGGTGGCGGGCGCGGCGTGCTGCGCGCGTGGGCCGGATGCGGTTATCTCGTGTGCGAGTTGACCGACTCGGGTTACATCTGCGATCCGCTGGCCGGGAGGTTGCGCCCCACCGGAGACCAGATGGGCGGCCGCGGCCTGTGGTTCGCGCACCAGTTGTGCGACCTCGTGCAGATCCGGTCGACCCGCAGCGAGGGCACGCGCGTGCGCCTGCACATAGAGCTGCCTGACCCGAAGGAGCGTTGAGCCCGGCCGCGAGAACGGGCAGGCGTACGCCGCCGAAATCCGGGCACTCGGAAGCCGGACGCGCGGCGGTCAGGCGCGCCCGCAGGCGCGAGAGTCAGGAGCGGCAATGACGAGTGACCCGGATTTCGCTGATTCGGCGCAGGGCGCCCCGCCTCCCGTGACCCCGGCGGCGACGGCCCCGGTGAGCCCGACCGCGCCGGTGAGTCCTGCCGTGCCGCCGGCGCCGGTTGCGCCGGCCGCGCCGACCAAGCCGACCAAGCCGACCAAGGCGGCCAAGCCGGTGGAGCGCAGCCGGCTCGGCGGCCTGTGGGTCGTGCTGACTTCGGGAGCGGTCGTGCTCCTGGTGTTGCTGATCTTCATCCTGGAGAACGGCCAGCACGTCGACATCGCCTTCTTCGGCGCGCACGGCAACCTGCCGCTCGGTGTGGCGCTGTTGCTCGCGGCGATCTTCGGGATCCTGCTGGTCGTCGTGCCAGGCGGTGGCCGGATGGTCCAGCTGCGCATGGCCGCGCGCCGGCAGGCCCGACGCGCCCGGCCGCAGCCCCCGGCCCAGCAGGACCGACCCCGGCAGCCCGAAGCGCAACACTCCCCACCGCAATAGCCTCGGCAGCCGCGCCCGCGGCTTCCCCCTCCCACTCACCCGGAAGTGAGCCCGTCAGTCTGCTCCGCGATGCGGGCGGCGCTCTCGATCAGCATCGAGTGCACGAAAGCCTGCGGCAGATTGCCGCGCAGCTGGCGCTGCTTGACGTCGTACTCCTCCGAGAACAGGCCGGTCGCGCTGCACGCGGCCCGGTTGCGCTCGAACCAGCGGGCCGCGTCCAGCTTTCGGCCCTGCTGGAGCTGCGCCAGCGCGGTCACGAAGCCACAGAGCACGAACGCGCCTTCGGCCTGGTCGAGGGCCCGCGAATCGTGGCGGAACCGGTAAGCGAAGTGATCGACCGTGAGCTCCTGCACGTACGCGTCGAGCGTCTGACGCGTGCGCGGGTCGTCCGCGGGCAGCGCGCCGCGCAACGGCGGCAGCAGGAGGGCGCCGTCCAGGCGGTCGTCGTCCGGCGCACGCTGCCAGCGGCCGGAAGGATGCAGCGCGTGTTTCGCGGTGTCCGCCACGATCTCGTCCGCCAGGCTCGTGAAGTCCACCGCGCGGATCGCGGCGCCGGCCGCCGGGACGCCCGCGACCGCCCGCAGGCCCGCCGCGCAGGTCAGGCGGCTGTGCGTCCACGGTCTGTCGTCCAGCTCCCAGATGCCCGCGTCCGGCTCGCGCCAGCGCCGCTGGATCGCCCGCGCGGCGAGTTCGGCCGCGCGCCAGCCGTCGGTGTCCAGCCGGCCGTGCCGGGCCGCCGCCGCGAACAGCAGCAGCGCCTCACCGAACGCGTCCAGCTGGAACTGCTTGGTCACCCAGTTGCCCACCAGGTCGTATCCGCCCGGGTAGCCCGGCAGGTCCAGCCGCCGCTGGTCGGGGATGCGCTCGCCGCGCGCAGTGTACGCCGGCGACAGATTCGGGCCGTCATCCAGGAGCCGCTGCGCCACGAAGCGCACCGCGTCGTCGAGCAGCGGATGAGGCCCGGCCGCCGCGATCGCCTGTCCGATGAAGCACTGGTCACGTATCCACACGTACCGATAGTCGTAGTTACGGCCTTCCTCGGCGCGTTCCGGCAGGCTCGTCGTGGTCGCCGCCACCGTGCCGCCGCCCGTCGAGGTCAACCCGCGCAGAACCGCGTACGACTGGCGTGCGTCCTGGGACGCGAGCGTGTTGTCCATGCGCGGGATCTGGTCGGCCCAGGCGCGTTCCGTCGAACGCCAAGCCTCGGTCGGATCGACCGGTTCCCCGAGCGCCCGGTCGCCGATCTCCAGCACGAGGTCGTGTTGCCCGCCTTCCGGCACGGTCACCTCCAGGGTGAGCCGCTGCGCGGGATCGCCACTGACATGCCGTGCCTGTTGCGCGCCGCTCCAGCGGAAACGCAGCGAACCCGCCTGCGCCGTCCACAGACCGTGCTCGTCCTTGGTCAGCCGCCGTGCCCGGTCCGCGCCGAATCCGGCCGCCGGTTCGAACACGACGCGTACGGTGCTTTCCCCCTTCCGAGCCATGATCCGGCGCAGGAGCACGGCCTTGCCCGGGTCGCCGGGGAACGCCAGCGCCTCACGGCACTCCACGATGCGGTCGCCGACGACCCAGCGGCTGCGCCAGACCAGCGAGTCGTCCTCGTAGTAGCCGCCCCACACGAACCGGCCCGCCGGCGTGACCGCGTATGTGCCGGCGCCGCCGATCAGCCTGGAGAACACCGCGTCGGAATCCCAGTGCGGCGCGCACAGCCACGCGACCTCGCCGCGCGGGCCGATCAGCGCGCCGCGTTCGCCGTCCGCTATCAACGCGTAGTCACGCAGTGAGGTGGGAGAATACAGGTCGTCCGCGGTGCCGTTCATCGCAGCATCCGCTCAAGCGAGTCTTGGTGAGCCATGCCCTGCACGTAACCGGTCGCCCCGGCTTTATTCGCCACCGCAAGGTTTGTGCTCCGCGACCAACGGCTTTGTTCGGCAGGCCGCGCGGTCGTGCGGATCCTTGACTGCCGCGTGGCCGGGCACCGTGTGGCCGGTTGGCCCGGCGAACGGTAGAAATGTGCGTATGCATGCACCCGGTGAGTCGTCCGTTTCCGCGGCCGACGAAGGCGCGCAGGAGTTGGTGGGCGCGCTGCTGACCGCCTCGCGGCTGTTCGTCGCCATAGCCACTCGCTCGGTCGCGTCGGTCGACGCCACGCTGACCGTGGCGCAGTTCCGGATGCTCGTGGTGCTTGAGACACACGGCCCCAGCAGCCTGGTGCGACTGGCCGAGCGGCTGGGCGTGAACTCGTCGAACGCTCTGCGCATGGTCGAGCGGCTGTCGGCGGCCGGGATGCTGGAGAAAGCCGCCAGCCCGAGCAGCCGGCGCGAGGTGCGGCTCAAGCTCACCGCCCGCGGACGCCGCATCGTGCGGCAGGTCACCGAGGCGCGCCGGGCCGAGATCGGGCGGATCGTGGCCGCGATGCCCGCCGAGCGGCGCGCGGACCTGGTGCTGGCCCTTCGCGCTTTCACGGACGCGGGCGAGGAACCGCCCGCGCAGTTGCCGGGCTGGCCCTAGGCGGTGTTGGGGAATGTATCAAGGCAACGATTCGACCGCCGCTTTGTCTGGATTCGCCCCTTGAGGCATTCCCCAACACTGCCTAACCGGTCGGGCCCTGCGCGCCGGCGGAGTCGCGCCGGCCGCGTTCCAGTTCCCGTCGCACGACGTCCGGATGGTGCAGGTCGAAGGCCGGGGACTCGGAACGGATGCGCGGCAGTGAACTGAAGTTGTGCCGCGGCGGCGGGCAACTGGTCGCCCACTCCAGCGAGCGGCCCCAGCCCCACGGGTCGTCCACGGTCACCCTCTTGCCGGACTTCGCCGTCTTGTAGACGTTGTACAGGAACGGGAAGGTCGACAGGCCCAGCAGGTACGAGCCGATCGTCGAGATCGTGTTCAGCGTGGTCCAGCCGTTGGAGGCCATGTAGTCGGCGTAACGCCGGGGCATGCCCTCCGCGCCGAGCCAGTGCTGCACCAGGAACGTGGTCTGGAAGCCGATGAACAGCGTCCAGAAGTGGATCTTCCCGAGCCGTTCGTCGAGCATCTTCCCGGTCCACTTCGGCCACCAGTAATAGAACCCTGCGAACATGGCGAACACCACCGTGCCGAACAGCACGTAGTGGAAGTGCGCGACGAGGAAGTACGAGTCCTGCACCTGGAAGTCCAGCGGCGGCGAGGCCAGGATGATGCCGGTCAGGCCGCCGAGCAGGAAGGTCACCAGGAAGCCGACCGACCACAGCAGCGGGGTGTCGAAGGAGAGCGACCCGCGCCACATGGTGCCGATCCAGTTGAAGAACTTCACCCCGGTGGGCACCGCGATCAGGTAGCTCATCAGCGAGAAGAACGGCAGCATCACCGCTCCGGTGGTGAACATGTGGTGCGCCCAGACCGTGGACGACAGCCCGGTGATCGCCATGGTCGCGAACACCAGGCCGCTGTAGCCGAAGATCGGCTTGCGGCTGAACACCGGGAAGATCTCCGAGACGATGCCGAAGAACGGCAGCGCCACGATGTACACCTCGGGGTGCCCGAAGAACCAGAACAGGTGCTGCCACAGGATCGCGCCGCCGTTGGCCGCGTCGAAGATGTGCGCGCCCATGCGCCGGTCGACCTCCAGCGCGAACAGCGCCGCGGCCAGGACCGGGAACGCCAGCAGCACCAGCACCGAGGTGAACAGGGTGTTCCACACGAAGATCGGCATCCGGAACATGGTCATCCCGGGCGCCCGCATCGTGATGATGGTGGTGATGAAGTTCACCGCGCCGAGGATGGTGCCGAAGCCGGACATCGCCAGGCCCATGATCCACAGGTCGCCGCCGACGCCGGGGGAGTGCACCGAACTGGAGAGCGGCGAGTAGGCGAACCAGCCGAAGTCAGCCGCGCCCTGCGGGGTGAGGAAGCCGCTGACCGCGATCAGCGAACCGAACAGGAACAGCCAGTAAGACAGGGCATTGAGGCGTGGCAGCGCCACGTCCGGCGCGCCGATCTGCAGCGGCATGATCGCGTTGGCGAACCCGGCGAACAGCGGCGTCGCGAAGAGCAGCAGCATGATCGTGCCGTGCATGGTGAAGGTCTGGTTGTACTGCTCCGGGCTGAGGATCTGCAGTCCCGGCCGGGCCAGTTCGGTGCGCAGCAGCAGCGCGAGCAGGCCGCCGAAGCCGAAGTAGATCGAGGCGGTGGTGAGATAGAGATAACCGATCGTCTTGTGATTGGTCGAGGTGAGCAGCTTGGTGAACAGCGAGCCGGGCTCACGGCCGGTGACGGTCGTGGGAGCCGGTGCGGTGGCTGAAGCCGCAGGGTGGACAGTCGTCATCGGTTGGCGCCTCTGGGTCGGACGGAATCGGGCGGCCGGCGCGGGCCACGCGCGCCGGCCGCCGCCGAGCGCGCACCGCGGGCCGCGGCGCGTATTGCCCAGACTAGAGCCGATGAATCCGGACATCCGCGTATCAGTGCCGTTTCGGCGTGCCGTGTCCTGTGTCGCTTCCGAGAAGCAGCGTCGGATCGGAGTGCTCGCGGCCGCCGGCGCGCGCGATCGCACGGCGGCGGATCACCCCCGCGCCGATTGACCCGGCACAACCCTGTCGTGCCCGGGACCCGCCGGTCCCGGGTTGCTCGCCGGCCACGTAAGGTGGGCGTCCGGCGGCTGATGACGACGGCGGAATGGGTGGGCGCGGCGACATGCTTGCGGTTTCCTGGGACACGGTAAGGCTGTTTCTGCACGTGTTGGCGGCCACGGTGTGGGTCGGCGGCCAGCTCACCCTGGCCGCGCTGGTACCCGTGCTGCGCGGCGTCGGCACCGAAGTGCCGGCGACGGCGGCGCGCCGCTTCAACCAGGTCGCCTGGCCGGCTTTCGCGGTACTGGTCGCCACCGGCGTGTGGAACGTGATCGCCGAGCGGGACAAGCTCGACGGCGCCTACAACAATACGTTGATGCTCAAGCTGGTCCTGGTGGTGCTCTCCGGCGTCAGCGCTTTCGTGCACACACGCGCCCGCAGTTCCGCGGCTCTGGCCGTTTTCGGCGCGCTGACCGGGCTCAGCGCCCTCGGCGCGTTGTTCGTCGGCATCCTGCTCGCGGGCTGAGTATCGGACACCCTCCGGGCCGACCATGAACCACCGGCCGGCCGAGCCGGCCCGCGGTCGCGGCTACTCGCCGCGCCGCTGCGATTCCCGGTCCGTGCCCGCGTCGAACCACCAGTCGCGTTCCGGCGGCTCGCCGACCGCGCCGCTGAAGGCATGGAGAGCCGCCGTGACGTGCCGGTAGCTTTGCAGCGGAATCGACTCGACGTAGTGGGCGAGTTCGGCGCGGCGGCGGTCGGCCAGCGCGAGAACCAGGTTCTGCCCGTTCGGCGTCAGGCTCAGCCGCACCTCGCGCCGGTTGGCGGCGGTGCGGTACCGCCGAATCAGACCCTTGCGCACCAGGCGGTCGCACATGCGCGTCGCCGTGGACGGAGCCACCGCGAGATCCGAGGCGATGTCCGTCACGCGCTGCGGGCCCCGGGAGGCCAGCACGATCAGCGCCCGCGACTGCGGCAGGGTGACCTCCGGATCGAGGTCGGCCAGTGTGCGCGCGGCCAGCGCCACCATGGCGCGGCTGGCCAGCAGCAGCGCCTCGATGACCTCGTCGCGGGAGTCCGCGTCCGCGCGGTCCCCGTCCTGAGAGTGCATGTCGCAATCATTGCACGCCCTAAAGCCGATCATCCGGCGCTCGCACCCGGACTCCCCCTCCCGCCGCGGCGTGCTCCAGTCTGCTCCCGTGCGCCGTACCGCGCGGCTCGTTCGCGGTTGACAGAAAGACTTGCACTAAGCAAGCCTTGTCTATGTGAATAGTTTTTCCCAGGTTGAAACGCGCACCACGCCGCGGGCGGACGTCGCCGCGTTCGAACAGCTGGCCCGGGCCCTGGTGGGGATCACGCTCAAGAGCCTCAGCGTGCTGGACGGCGCGGTGAGCGTGCCGCAGTTCCGGCTGCTGCTCGCGCTCGACGGGCTCGGCAGGGTGCCGTCCTCGGCGCTGGCCGAGGCGCTGAGCATGGCGGCCTCCTCGGTCACGCGCCTGGCCGACCGGTTGCAGGCGGCCGGCCTGGTGGAACGCGGCAGTGTGGAGCACAGCCGCAGCATCGTCACCGTCGAGGTGACCGCTCGGGGACGCGACCTGGTCACCGCGGTGCTGGACCGGCGGCGCGCGATTCTGGAGGACGTGCTCGACCGGATGGAGCCGCGGCAGCGGGAACTCGCCCGAAACCTCGCCGCCGCATTCGTCGACCTGGCCGGTGACGCGGTGGCACTCGGTGTGAACGGTCCGGTGCCGCTGTGACCGCGTCCCGCGCCGCGAGTGAGCGCCCGGCGCACCTGGGCGATTTCACGCTCGGCCCCCGGGTCCTGCTGATCGCGCTGCTGGCCCTGCCGGTCGGCGGGGCGAGCGCGGTGGCCGCCTTCCTGCTGCTGCGCCTGATCGGCCTGATCACGAACCTGGTGTTCTATCAGCGCGTCGCCACGGGCCTGATCGCCCCGGGCGCCGTGCACCACCCCGGCTGGCTCGTGCTCGCCGCGCCGGTCGGCGGCGGCCTGGTCGTCGGGCTGATGGCCCGCTACGGCTCGGAGAAGATCCGTGGCCACGGCATGCCCGAGGCCATCGAGGCGATCCTGATCGGCGGCAGCCGGGTGGCCCCGCGGGTGGCCGTGCTCAAGCCGGTGTCCGCGGCGGTCAGCATCGGGACCGGCGGGCCGTTCGGCGCCGAGGGGCCGATCATCATGACCGGCGGCGCGGTTGGCTCGATCCTCGCGCAGGGCCTGAAGCTGTCCGCCGACGAACGCAAGACCCTGCTGGTGGCCGGGGCCGCCGGCGGCATGGCGGCGACCTTCAACGCGCCGCTGGCCTCGGTGCTGCTCGCGGTCGAACTCCTGCTGTTCGAATGGCGTCCCCGAAGCCTGATACCAGTCGCCACCGCCGTGTCGATCGCCACGATCTGCCGCGGGCTCATGTCGGGCACCGGTGCGATCTTCCCGGTGGAGCACGTGGTGCGCCCGGGAGCCGGCGAGCAGCTGCTCACGCTGATCCCCGGGCTGACCGGCGGACTGCTGGCGGTCGGCGCGACCGGGCTGGTGTACCTGGCCGAGGACGCCTTCAGCCGGCTGCGCCTGCACTGGATGTGGTGGCCGGCCGTCGGCGGCCTGGTCATCGGGCTCGGCGGCTTGGTCGAGCCGCGGGCGCTGGGCGTCGGCTACGACGTGATCGACCAGCTGCTGACCGGGCGGGCCGGGCTCTCGCTGATCCTCGGCATCCTCGTCGTCAAGACCCTGATCTGGTCGCTCTCGCTGGGCTCCGGGACCTCGGGCGGAGTACTCGCCCCGGTGTTTATGATCGGCGGCGCGCTCGGCGCGCTGGAAGGCACCGTACTACCGCACGTGTTCCCCGGCTTCTGGGCGATGGCCGGCCTGGCCGCGGTGGTCGGCGGCGTGATGCGCTCCCCGTTCACCGGGGTGGTGTTCACCCTGGAACTCACCCGCGCCTGGTCTGTACTGCCGGCCCTGCTCATCGCCTCCGTCAGCGCGTACGCCCTGTCCGCGCTGGTGCTCAAGCGCTCGGTGCTCACCGAGAAGATCGCGCGCCGCGGCCTGCATCTGACCCGCGAGTACAGCACCGACCCGCTTGAGGCCCTGTTCGCACACGAGGTGATGACGCGCAATCCGGTCGAACGGCCCGCTGACCTGACCGTGCCCGGTGAATCGGCCGGGGCCCGCGACGGCGCTGCGCTGCGCGACGGCTTCGGGCCGCCGGGCAACGGACGCCCGGCGCTGCCCGGCCGCGCCGTGGTTTTCGCCGATCACACGCTGCGCGAGGTCGCGAACATCCTCGCGCACCACAACGTGACGCGGGCGTTGGTGGTCCACCGCCGTGCCCCGCACCGGCTGGCCGGCCTGATCACCCTCGACCAGTTACTGCACGCACGCCGCCGCGACCTGCACGAGGAACTGCACCGCGAGCGCCTGTTGCCGACCCGGCGGTCCGCCAGAGCGGTGAAGGTTTCCGAGGCGGCACCGGGCGCCGGCGACAGTTCCGGTGCACCGGACGAGAAGGTAGGCGCAGAATATAAATGACATGATCATATAATGAATACCGCAATCACACCCGGACGACACTGTCGAGGTACTGATGGAGACCGCAGATCGCGGCACCGCCGCGTACCAGGGACCGAGGCTGCTGGCGGACCTGGACTGGTGCCTGGCTCAGGCCGCGGACGACCAGCGCGGAGCGCTGTGGCGGCTGGCTGAGCCCGGACGGCAACTGGACGCCAACCTGGTGCGCCTGCCCCCGGGAGCCACTGTGGAGCCGCACACCGAGCCAGACGTGGACGTGCTGCTGCTGCCCGTCGCGGGCCACGGCACGCTGCGTACCGAACAGGGCCAGATCGCGCTCACGGCGCACGCGCTGACATGGCTGCCGCGCGGTTCGCGACGGTCGATCACGGCGGGTCCGGACGGCCTGGCCTATCTGACCGTGCACCGCGCCCGTACCGGCCTGCGCATCCGGCTGCCGACCGACCCGCAGGCACTGGCGCGGCTGGAACAGCGCGAAGAGGAACAGGAGGGTGGCGAGGCCGCGTGCCTGCTGCCGAGGTTGTGCCCGCACTGCGGAGAGGTCGCCGCCGGAGCCAAGCCGGCGGTGTGCCCGGCCTGCGGCGAGCCCTGGGACTGACGATCACGGGTTGTACGGGTTATACGGGTTATACGGGTAATACGGACCGACCGAGGAGAGGAGGAGCGGGCCCCGACGAATGACCGTCCGGCCATCGCCGACCCCGCGCCCAGCCATGGCATTCGAGATCAAGGCTGAGCAAGACCGCGAACGCTACAGCGCGTACCTGGACGGCCGGCTGGTCGGCTGGGCGCAATGCGTGCTCGTCCGGGACACCGTGCTGGTGCCTTACGTCCGGGTCGACCCGGCGGACCACGACAAGGGCATCGGTTCCCTGCTGCTGCGCCGGATCTTCGACGACGCCCGAGCGGGCGACCGTACCGTCCTGGCGCTGTGTCCCTTCGCGAAGCGCTGGAAGCAGTTGCACCCGGGTTACCGGGACATCGCCCGGGAGCCGAGATGGGGCGAACGCGCCGCCGTCCGCGCACTGCTGCTGGCCGCGCGCACGCGCAGGCGACTTGACGAATTCACCGAGACCCCGGCGGATTCGAACCGGGCCGGCCCGGTTAGTGCGATGGATGCCGGAACGAGACAGACCGCCTGAGCGGCGGCAACACGAGGAGTGACACGAGAGACGGAAGAAGGCGGATCACGATGCACGAGAGCGACCCCGACGAGACGGTCCGCGACGAAGGCGCGCCGCACGACGCGTTCGGACCCGGCGATCCGACGGACGCGGACGAGACGCGCGAGCGGCTCAGCGACCAGGGCGAAGCGCCGATCCCCGACGTGATGGGCGAACCCGGCGCGGTCACCCCGAACGTCATGGGCACCAAGCAGCCCCGGGCCGACAAGGCACTGGGGGACAGCCGCGAGGAGGACCTGCCGTAACCGAACGCGCTCCACGTCAGACCACGGTGACGACGACTCTCTCCCATCCGCTGGCGCCGTCGGGCAAGGGGTCCGCCCGCGCTTCGGTCTGAAACCGGCCGCTGGAGTCGGCCGCACGCACCTGGAGACCATGGCTGCCGGGCGTGGCGTGCCAGTCGTAGGTCCACTGCCGCCAGGTGTCCGGGCCGTCCTGGGCCGCGAGGCGGGCGCTCTGCCACGGGCCCTGGTCGACCCGGACCTGCACGTCCTGGATCGCCCGGCCGGTCGCCCATGCGATACCCGCGACGGTGACCGGCCCGGCCGCCACGCGCGCGAAGGGTTTGGGCACGTCGATGCGCGACTGGGTCTTCATCGTGCCGACGCGCGCGTAGCCGCGCTGCACCCAGTACGCGGTGCTCGCGGCGAAGGTGGTGACGTACAGATCCGTCACCCACTTGCATGCCGAGGCGTAGCCGTAGAAACCGGGTACGACCACCCGAGCCGGGAAGCCGTGCGCAACGGGCAGCGGCTCGCCGTTCATCGCCACCGCGATCAGGGCCTCGCGCCCGTCCAGCACGGAGCCGAGCGGCGTGCCGATCGTCATGCCCTCCACCGAGCGCGCCAGCAACTGGTCCGCCCCGCGCCGCACGCCGGCGGCGCGCAGCAGATCGGGCAGCGAAGCGCCGATCCAACGCGCGTTGCCCACGTACGGGCCGCCCACCGGGTCGGAAACGCAGGACACTGTTACGTCGTGCTCGTGCAGCGGCAGGTGCAAGAGGTCGGCGAAACTCAGTTCGATGGGACGGTCCACCATGCCGTGGACCCGCAGTGTCCAGGAATCCGGACGCACCTGCGGCAGGACCAGCGCGGTGTCGACTCGGTAGAACACCTCGTTGTCGGTGAAGAAGGGGCTGAGGCCCGCCACATTCGGATGCACGCCGTACGGAAGCGGGGCGGCGGGGTAGGCCGGGCGCGGGATTCGCACTGCGGCGCGCGCCGCCGCGACACTCGATCGCCGCGTGGCGATCAGATCGGCGCCGACGCCGACCACAGCCGATCCGGCCGCCAGCCCGGCGGCGGTGGCGACGAACCGGCGCCGACCGGGGTCATGCCGTATCCGGGTGCTGTGATCATGCTCTGTCCGGGTGCTGTGATCGGGCTGTATCCCGGCACTGCGATCAAGTTGTGTCCGGGCTGCGTGATACGCGCGCGTCAGCAGCCGCAGCGCGCCGATCCCGGCGGCTGCGCCGAGGACGCTGGGCAGCGCCCACGACGGTCCGCTCTGCGGCTGTGTCTCCGCGGCCGCCACGCCGACGGCGCCGAACAGGGCGATCAGCGCCGCGCCGAGCGCGAAGCCGCGCATCGCCGCGATCCCTGCCAGTAGCGCGATCCCGGTCA
This sequence comes from Actinocrinis puniceicyclus, assembly GCF_018283645.1. Taxonomy (GTDB): domain Bacteria; phylum Actinomycetota; class Actinomycetes; order Streptomycetales; family Catenulisporaceae; genus Actinocrinis; species Actinocrinis puniceicyclus. The sequence goes on from NZ_JAGSXH010000025.1 coordinate 36,904, forward strand.
ACGCGGCCAGGATCCCGGCGATCAACAACTGTTTGTCGTGAACGCCGAAGTGAGCGACGGCGTAATCCTTCAGCGGCGCGGGCGTGAGGTTCACCGCCGCGGCACCCACCGCATATACCGGGGCGCTGGAGGCCCCGGTGAAGATCGCGACGACCTGGCCGGCGGCCAGCGCCGCGGCCGCCGCGAGCGCGCCGAGCAGCGCCGCGGTTCCCAGCCGCGCCAGCCGCGCCGGTTTCGCGTCGCGCGACCTTCGCGGCCCGGTCTGGGAGTCCCGCATCGTGTCCACCTTCGTGCTCACCCGACTCTCGGAGAGCTCTGCGTCCGCCCCGAAAGCGGACCGCGAACCCCGCTGGTTCACTGGGCTGCCGGCGCGCGGCAGGTTCACATCCGCGCGCCGGCAGCGATCGTGGTGACGCGTGGCCGCGTCGATCGGCCGGCGAGGCTCAGCTCGCCGCCGGCATCAGGACCGAGTCGATGATGTAGACAGTGGCGTTCGCGGTCTGCACGTCGCCGCACACGACGTTCGCGGTGTTGCCCGCGGAGCCGCCGGTGACGGTGAAGTTCGTGCCGCTGCCGGCGACGGTCACGGTGCCGCCGTTGAGGGTGGCGTGGGTGCCCGCGAGCTGGCCGGGGGCCAGACGGCCGGCGACCACGTGGTAGGTCAGGATCTTGGTCAGCTCGGCCTTGTCGGCCAGCACGCCGTTGAGCGTCGCGGCGGGGATCTTCTTGAACGCGTCGTTGGCCGGCGCGAACACGGTGACGCCCTGGGCGTTGTTGAGCGTGTCGACGAGTCCGGCCGCCTTGACCGCGGTGACCAGGGTGGAGAGCACCGGGTTGTTCGAGGCGGCGGTCGCCACCGGGTCCTGGGCCATCCCGGTGAAGCTGCCGGCGCCGCCGGCGGGCACGGCGGAGCAGGCCGGGCCGAACTCGGTGCCGGCCGCCGCGGCGGATGCCGCCATGGACGGGCTGTCTGCGGCCATCGGGCTGGACGCGGCGCTGCCCGGGGTGCCGGAGGCGGTCGGGTTCGTGCCGCTGGAGGAGCAGGCGGCGAGCCCTGTGGCCAGCGCGGCGGCGGCGACGGCGGCCGACAGGCGACGGGCGGTGAATGCGCGCATGGAACGTCACTCCAAGTCAGGTGTACGGGCGTGGATTTACGAACAGCGGACGCCTCTGCATGGAGCGGCCCGCTCCGGATCAGGCCGCCGTCCGGCGTCTCACGATCACTGATTCGGTACGGGCGGCGCGGCGGATTGGCCGCGCCCTGCCGTTCCCTCGATCGGGCGACGGGCCCGGAACCGGGCGGGTCTTGACCCCATGGCCGTCCGCTTCTAGCCTGTGACCGAGCCGAACTGGAAAGCGCTTTCCTCGCTTTCGCATCCCCACTGTCATCGCGGAGTCGCCTTGTCTCGCAGGACGATCGGTATCGCGCTGGCCGGTGTGACCGGGCGCATGGGCTACCGGCAGCATCTGGTGCGCTCGCTGCTCGCCATCCGCGAGCAGGGCGGGCTCGAACTCCCGGACGGCACGGTGCTGTGGCCCGAACCGGTGCTCGTCGGGCGCAGCGCCGACAAGCTGCGGGCGATCGCCGCGCGCCACGGTCTGGAGCGCTGGACCACATCGCTGGACGAGGCTCTCGCCGACCCCGCTGTCGAGGTCTACTTCGACGCGCAGGTGACCTCCGCGCGCATCAAGGCACTGAATGCGGCGATCGCGGCAGGCAAGCACGTGTACACCGAGAAGCCGCTGGCCGAGTCGCTGGCCGAGGCGCTGGACGTCGCCGCGCTCGCCGACCGCGCCGGAGTGAAAGGCGGGGTGGTGCAGGACAAGATCTTCCTGCCCGGGCTGCGTAAACTCAGACGTCTGATCGAAGGCGGCGCGCTCGGCAGGGTGCTGTCCGTGCGGGGCGAGTTCGGCTACTGGGTCTTCGAGGGGGACTGGCAGCCGGCGCAGCGGCCCTCGTGGAACTACCGCCGCGCCGACGGCGGCGGGATCGTGCTCGACATGTTCCCGCACTGGAGCTACATCCTCGAAGGCTTAATCGCCCCGGTGCGGTCGGTGTACGCGCACGCTGTCACACACCTGCCCGAGCGCTGGGACGAGCAGGGCCGCGCGTACACGGCCGACGCGGACGACGCGGCGTACGCGGTCTTCGAGCTCGAAGGCGGAGCCGTGGCGCAGATCAACTCCTCCTGGGCGGTGCGCGTGTACCGCGACGAACTGGTCGAGTTCCAGGTCGACGGCACCGAGGGCAGCGCCGTCGCGGGACTGCGCGAGTGTCGGGTCCAGCACCGCGCGGTCAGTCCGCGGCCGGTGTGGGACCCGGACGTGCCGAACGGTGAATCGTTCCGCGGACAGTGGGCGCGGGTGCCGGACAACCAGGAATTCGACAACGGGTTCAAAGCGCAGTGGGAACAGTTCCTCGCGCACGTCGTGGCCGGCACGCCGTTCCCGCATGATCTGCGCTCAGGGGCCCGCGGCGTGCAGCTGGCCGAACTCGCGCTGCGCTCCGCCCGAGAGGGCAGGCGCGTCGAGGTGCCGGAGCTGCCGCGGTGACCGGGACGCAGCCTCTGGACGGGGTCGCGGTGCACCGGCCGCCGGCCCGCAGCCGGGTCTTCCTCGCCGCCGCCCATGTCGTCGCCGACCCCACCGCACCCCAGGGGCCCGGCGTGCCGGCGGCGCTGGACTGGGACGCCACCCTGGCTTTCCGCCACCGCCTCTGGTCGCTCGGGCTCGGCGTGGCGGACGCCATGGACACCGCGCAGCGCGGCGCCGGCCTCGACTGGGCCGCGACCAGGGAACTGATCGAGCGCTGCGGCGCCGAGGCCCGCAGCGTCAACGGCCTGCTGGCCTGCGGCGCGGGCACCGACCAGCTCGATCCCGCGGCGCAGCCCGACCTCGCGCGGATCGCCGCCGCCTACGAGGAACAGATTTCAGTGGTCGAAGACGCCGGGGCTCGGGTGGTGCTCATGGCCAGCCGGGCGCTGGCCGCCGCGGCCCGCGGCCCCGAGGACTACGCCGCGGTGTACGGCCGCCTGCTGCCGCAGCTCGCGCGCCCCGCGATCCTGCACTGGCTCGGCCCCGCCTTCGACCCGCAGCTCGCGGGCTACTGGGGCGCCGCGGACGTGGACGCCGCAGCCGAGAGCCTGCTGGCGATCATCCGCGAGCACCCCGGGAAGGTCGACGGGGTCAAGCTCTCGCTGCTGGACGCGCCGCGTGAGATCGCGCTGCGCCGCGCGCTGCCTGCCGGGGTGCGCCTGTACACGGGCGACGACTTCGACTACGCCGAACTGATCAAGGGCGACGAATACGGGCACAGCGACGCCCTGCTCGGCGTCTTCGACCCGATCGCCGAGCAGGCCGCCGCGGCGCTGGCCGCCCTCGACCACGACGACGCAGAGGGCTTCGACGCCGCGCTCGGCCCGACCCTGCCGCTGGCCCGGCACCTGTTCGCGGCGCCGACTCGGCACTACAAGACCGGAGTGGTGTTCCTGGCCTTCCTCGCCGGGTATCAGGACCATTTCACGATGGTCGGCGGCGCGCAGCGCGAGCGGTCCGCCGCGCACCTGGCCGGCCTATTCGAACTGGGCCGCGACGCCGGGATCTTCCCGGATCCGCAGCGCGCCCGGGCCCGTATGCGCACCGCGCTCGCGGGCTGCGCCCTGGAAGGGAGAGAGGTGCTATGAGCGCACTGCCGGCGCCGGCGCGCCTGGCGCTCAACAGCGCCACGACCAAGCGCTGGAGCGCTGCCGAGGCGATCGAGGGCTGCGCCCGCGCGGGCATCCCGGGTATCGGGCTGTGGCGCGACCAGGTGGCCGCGAGCGGCCTGGAGCGGACCGCCGACCTGATCTGGACCACCGGGGTGAAGGTCTCCAGCCTGTGCCGCGGCGGCTTCTTCACCGCCGCCGACGAGCGCGGCCGGCGCGCGGCGATCGAGGACAACCTGCGCGCGGTCGAGGAGGCGGCCCAACTCGGCACCGACGTGCTGATCCTGGTCTGCGGCGGCCTGCCGCCCGGCAGCCGGGACCTGGCCGGGGCGCGGCGGATGGTCGCGGACGGCATCGCGCAGGTGGCCCCCTACGCCGAGCAGCAGGGCGTGCGCCTGGCGATCGAGCCGCTGCACCCCATGTTCTGCGCGGATCGCAGCGTCGTGTGCACGCTCGGGCAGGCGCTCGACCTGGCCGAGGAGGTCGACGGCGTGCTCGACGGCCCGATCGACGGCGCGGGGCGGGCCGCGGGCGACCTGGCGGTCGGCGTCGCGGTGGACACCTACCACGTGTGGTGGGACCCGCAGTTGCACGAGCAGATCGCGCGCGCCGGCCGCCGCATCCTCGCCTTCCAGGTCGGCGACTGGACCGTGCCGCTGCCCGCCGACGCGCTCCTGGGCCGAGGCCACGTCGGCGACGGGCACATCGACGTGCGCGAGATCGCGGACTCGGTCGCAAAGGCCGGATACACCGGTTATACGGAGGTTGAGATCTTCAGTCAACGGGTGTGGGACACGCCGGGTGACGAGACCCTGCACACGCTCATCGAGCGTTACGAAGAGTACCTCGCCTCCTGAGGCGCTCTGCCAGGGTGCCTGCGTCCCGGTCGCCGTCGCGAAGCCGGAGCCGCGTTCGCGGCGGCCAGGCTTGGCGCAGCGGCGGCCCGGTCTGCCGCCGCTGCGCCAAGCCTGCGTGCTTGTCAGCGGTACTCGCGTTGCCGGATCAGCAGGGGCAGGGATGCCCGCCTATCATCCGGTTGACGGCTTCCCAGGGGGTGAAGAAGAAGAAACTGCCGCCGTCGCCGCCGGCGATGACGCCGCGGACCTGCATGGGACTGCCGGAGATGACCGGGCCGCCGGAGTCGCCGGGCTGGGACAGCGGGCCGGTACCGCCGACGGGGTGCCCGGTGCACATGTCGTATTCGGTGGCTCCGTCTGCCGGCACGGAGACGGTCTGGCCGCAGGCGTCGATCTGCCCGGTGCAGATCTCCTGGCTGTAGGAGCCGTCGGTGCAGAACTGGTTGCCGGCGAAGTTGTACGCCTCGCCGACGTAGGGCCAGTAGGTGTTGTTGCGGGTGTAGATGTCCGGGGCCAGGGTGGTGCCCTGCAGGGTGATCAGCGCGGCGTCGGTGTGGCCGTTGTTGAAGCTCTGCCAGCCGGTGATGCCCATGAACTGCCCGGTCCAGCCGTTGTTCTGGCTGGCGTTCCACCAGTAGGCGCCGGAGGCGCCGCAATGGCCGGCGAACAGCATCTGCGCGGGGGCGTAGTACGGGTCGGTGTAGCCGAATCCTGCGGTGCAGGACACGACAGCGGTGTGGCTGTTGGTGAAGGTGTCGATACGGTCGCCGCCGAACCAGGGGGCTGCGTCGCTGTAACGGCTGTACGAACTGCTGTCGTGGGGGCTGACGGTGTGCGCGCGCTGGTCGCGGTGCACGTACGCGTCGGCGGCCGCCGCGTTCGGGAACTGGATCCGCTTGACCATGTCGGAGACAGGGCCCTGCTTGACCACGCGGACGAGGTCGCCGTACTGGGCCCGCAGCCGCGCGGCGAGCTTCGCGGTGGGGTTGGTGACGCCGACGAAGACCTGATTGGCCTTCGGGTTGGGACCGACGACGTTCCAGGGGACGCCGTCGATCGTCCTGTGGGCGGTGATCGCGGCCTGCGCCGCGAGCATGGCCTGCTGGGAGTGCTTCACCGCGACGTACTGAACGCGGTAACTGGTCGTGGCGGCCAGGGCCGGGCTCTCGCGGGTGGCCAGGCGCGGACTGGCGTTGTGCTGCGCGGCGAGCGCGGAGCGGGCCTCGGCGACCGCGGAGGCCCCGGCGGTGTAGACGGTGATGGTGTGGTGGGCCTCGTCCACGTAGAGCCCGGCGAAATGCTTCGTGTCGCCGTTGACGGCCTGCCCGAACCCGCCCAGGTCGAAGGTCTTGTTCAGCGCGATGCTGTCGGTGACCGGCGCGGCTTGTGCGGCAGCGCCGCTCGCGGCGCCGGTGCCCAGGGCGGTGGTGACGGCTGCGGCGGCTATGCCCACCGCCAGCCACCGCCGAGGCGTGCGCGTTCTGCGAAGCCCGACACGTCTGCCTTTGATCATGTGCATGGATCATTCCCCGATTTCACAGTGCTCTGACGATGGTGCGCCTGGGCTGTGGACCGGCGATGCGCGGGCCACAACCGAAGAGCTGGTACAACGATCGCCTCGTGAGAAGCCGGGCGGCTAGGCTTTTGCGCGAGAATGCAAAAGGTCTGAGACCGACTGCGGAGGCACGGGGGTGCCGGGTTGGGGTCCAACCGGATCGGCACGCCGCGACCGGCGCCCGAATGATCCGGGTAGGCGGCGGTATGAGTGATACTCGGATGTGCAGCGTCGCGCGCATTCGCCGACAGCGAACGCGTTACGGCCCTCGCGGCGCGCCCCCGTGGCATGCTCGTTTCATGGCGAAACCTCCGAACGACCTTCCCCGTTACCGCGTTCTGACCGGCCCCGACGACGAGACCTTCTGTCGCCGGGTCAGCGAGGCGCTGGACCTCGGCTACGTCCTGCACGGCGGTCCGGCGCTGGCCGCCAACGACGAGCAGATCATCGTCGCCCAGGCCGTGGTCTGGCCCGAGCCGGCCGCCGCGGTGCGGACCGTCGGCTTCGCCGCCACCGCGAGCGGTGCCGCGGGGCGCGGCTGAACCCGCCGCCCCGGCGGCCGGCAATGGTACATCCGTGCCAAGCTGCCGAGCCCCGGCGTCGGTACGGCCCACCGTGCGCTATGGTCGGGAGCGACTTCGCGCCCGGCAGGGCGTTGATCCGAGGCGGCTCTGACGTGGAAATGGCGCGGGAGACCTGACGGTGAGCGACACACCCGTCCCCTCCGACCCGCTCGAGACCGGGCTGCGCCATCTGCTCTACCCCTACACCGGTGCGCAGAACTACCTGCCCGGGCTGCTCGCGTACGTGGATGAGGCGCTCGCCGTCGGCGCGAGCGTCGTCGTGTGCGCGCCCGAGGAGCGCGTCCATCTGCTGCGCAAGCACGTGGCCGCGCACGACGCGGTCGCCTACATGGACGCCGGTACGCTCGACGCCAACCCCGGGCGGCTGATCCCGATGTGGAAGGACTGGGTCGACCAGCGCGGCCGGAAGGGGCCGGTTTACGGCATCGCCGAGTCGGTCTGGCGCGGACGCAGCGCCGCACACCTGTCCGAGCTGTGGTACCACGAATGGCTGCTCAACCAGGCGTTCACCCGGCATCCGGCGTGGTCGCTGCTCTGCCCGTTCGACACGGCCGACCAGTCTCAGGCCACCGCACGGGCGCTGAGCCGTTCGCACCCGCTGATCTGGGACGGCGCGACGAGCGTCACCGGAACGCAGTACGACCCCGGGCCGTACCCATACGAGCCGTTCCCTGATCCGCGAGACTCGTACCAGGAGATGCCGTACACGATCGACGACCTGACAAGGGTCCGCGAACACATCGGCGCCTGGGCCTCCTGCCGGGGCATGGCGCAGGCGCGGACCGGCGACCTGCTGCTCGCGGTCACCGAGATAGCCTCCAACAGCATCCGGCACGGCGGCGGCCGCGGCGTGCTGCGCACCTGGGCAGAGGACGGCGCCCTGGTGTGCGAGTTCCGCGACGACGGGCTGATCGCCGACCCGATGGTCGGCCGCAGGCGCCCCATGGCGGACCAGATCGGCGGCTGCGGACTGTGGTTCGCGCACCAGCTGTGCGATCTGGTGGAGATCCGTTCCGCTCCGCGCGTCGGCACGAGCGTGCGCCTGCACATGAACCTGGCGCGCGAGGAGGCGGCGTGAACGGGCGCGGCGGGGCCGGCGCGCGGGACGCTCCAGGCGAGATCCCCGACACGATGGATGCCTGGGTCGTACACGATCCGGGCCCGATGGCGGGTAGGCCGCTGCGCAGAGTCAGCCGCGCGGTGCCGCGGCCCGGGCCGCGGGATCTGCTGCTTCGCGTCGAAGCGTGCGGTGTGTGCCGCACGGACCTGCATCTGGCCGAAGGCGACCTCAAACCGCGCCGCCCGCAGTGCGCGCCCGGGCACGAAGTCGTCGGGCGGGTCGTGGGCTTGGGCGCGCAGGCGCTCGGGTTCGCCCTCGGCGACCGCGCCGGCATCGCCTGGCTCGCCTGGACCTGCGGTGAGTGCGAGTACTGCGTCCGTGGCGATGAGAACCTGTGCCCGCGGTCCCGCTACACCGGATGGGACGTGGACGGGGGTTATGCGCCTTATGCCACCGTCGACGCAGACTACGCATACAGACTGCCGAAGCAGCCGCCGGCCGAGGAACTCGCCCCGCTGCTGTGCGCCGGAATCATCGGTTATCGGGCCCTGAAACGAGCGGAGTTGCCGCCGGACGGCCGCCTGGGCATCTACGGATTCGGAGCGTCGGCGCACCTGACCGCGCAGCTGGCGATCGACGCCGGAGCCACGGTCCATGTGCTGACCCGCTCCGCCGAGGCCAGGCGGCTCGCGCTCGACCTGGGCGCGGCCTCGGCGGCCGGAGCCTACGACGCCCCGCCGGAGCCGCTCGACGCCGCGATCCTCTTCGCCCCGGTCGGCGACCTCGTCCCGGTCGCGCTCGCGGCCCTCGACCGCGGCGGCACCCTGGCCATCGCGGGAATCCACCTGAGCGACATCCCTTCGCTCGACTATGACAGGCACCTGTTCCAGGAACGTTCGATACGCAGCGTCACGGCCAACACCCGCGAGGACGGCCGGGAGCTGTTAGCCGCCGCCGAATCGGCGCGACCGCGCATCGCGGTCACCCGGTACGCCCTCGCGCAGGCGGACCGGGCGCTGACCGACCTGGCCGCCGACCGCGTCACCGGTGTCGCCGTCCTCGTGCCCTGACGCTCTGCGCTCTGACGCTCTGCGCTCTGGCTCTCAGCCCTCTGCCGTGCCGCGCGGGCACGCGGCTCTGGGATACGCCGCCTGGCCCGGGTACTGTCAGGATTCCGCAAGCGCGTAGACGCGCGCCGCCGTTGCGCCGAAAACCGCGGCCCGCTCGCCCGGCGACAGCCCGGCGGTCAGCTCCCGCGCCGCGTCGACGACCTGCCCGTAGGAGGCCGCCAGCAGGCAGACCGGCCAGTCCGAGCCGAACATCAACCGGTGCGCGCCGAATGCCTCGAACCCGGTCTGTGCGTATCGCTGCAGGTCGGCGACCGTCCAGTGGTCCTGATCCGCTTCGGTGACCATGCCGGAGAGCTTGCAGTACACGTTCGGCTCGGCGGCCAGCTCGCGCAGCAGCGTCGCCCACGGCTCCAGCCGGCCCGAGGCGATCGGCGGCTTGGAGAGGTGGTCGAGCACGAAGGTCAGCTGCGGCAGCGCCCGTACCGTCTCGATCGCCGCCGGCAGCTGGTGCGGGAGGGTGAGCAGGTCGTAGCAGAGCCCTGCGTCGGCGAGTGCCCGCAGGCCGCGGCGCACGTCCGCCCGGCACAGCCACCGCGGGTCCGGCTCGCCCTGCACCAGGTGGCGCACGCCGACCAGCCGGTCGCCGCCCGGAGCCTCGCGCAGCCCGGCCAGCGTCTGCGCGACGTCCGCCGCGGTCAGATCCAGCCAGCCCACCACTCCCGCGACCAGCCGCGAGCCGGCCGCCACGGCGAGGAACTCACGGGTCTCCTGCGCGTCCGGCAGCACTTGAACCAGGATACTGCGACTCACGCCGGCCGCCGCCGCGACTGCCGCGTAGTCCCGCACCGCAAAGGTCCGACGGATCGCAGCCATCCGCGGGCCGTCCAGCCACGGCTGCGCGCGACGACTCAGGTCCCAGAGATGGTGGTGCGCGTCGATCGTGTTCATCGGCCGGCCGCCCCGCCTCGGCCGGCGTTCGGGCGGACTGCGGGGGCGGATCGGCCGGGCGCGCCGCCGCGCGGGCAGCCGGCCGCCGCGCCGCACCCCGGAACCGATCCGCAAGCACGCTGAGAAGCCATGGGCAGGACTGTACCGGGCCACCGCCGCTTCGCCCAGGAGATCGGCTCTCTCGCGACTACCGGGCCGACAGGCTGCCGTTCCCGAGCGCCGCCGCGCCGTCCACGCCGCCGATCCCGTCCGCCACCGTCACCACCGGCTCCATCACCCGGTCGAACCCGACCTCGCGGCGCGCACCCGTCATGGTGACGCTGACCGTACGGCGGATGTCCGCGCTCGAAGCGCCGACGCGCAGTTCGACCTCGCCCGGATCGACCTGCCGCAGCCCGTCCCGGCCCGTGTACGCGGTCAGATCGGCGTGCAGGTCGATCGTGACCGTGCGGGCCGCGCCCGGCTCCAGATCCACCCGCGGCGCCGCGATCAGCTTCTGCACCGGCCGCGCCACATCCGCCACCGGGTCGTGCAAGTAAACCTGCACCACCTCGGACGCGGGCAGCGGCGAGTCGTTGCGCAGCGAGACCGACAGCCGATACGTCCCGTCGGTCGGCCACAGCCCGCCGCCCTGACCCGCCTCGACCCAGGTGACCGGGGCGTACGACAGACCGTGCCCGAACGGATAGAGCGCGCTCTGCTCGATGTTGCTGACCCCGCCACCGTGCCCGAGCGGCGCGGCCAGGTAAGTCCACGGCTGGTTGACCCCCGCCGCGGGGAAGCTGACCGGCAGCCGGCCCGAAGGGTTGACCCGGCCGCTGAGCACGTCCGCGAGCGCGTGCGCGCCCTCCTCACCGGGGAAGAACCCGCACACCACGGCGGCCAGCCGGTCGGCCTGCCGGGACAGCTCGTACGGCCGCCCGACCAGCAGCACCAGCACCACCGGCGTGCCGGTTTCCAGCAGCGCCTCGAGCAACTGCTCCTGGCGGCCGGGCAGCCGCAGGTCGGTCGCGTCGCAGCCCTCGCCCGAGGTGCCGGCGCCGAACAGGCCCGCCTTGTCGCCGAGCACCACGACGCAGACCTCTGCCTCGCGGGCCGCGCGCACCGCCTCGGCGATCCCCTCCTCGTCGCCGCCGAGCACCGGCACGCCCTGCGCGTACGTAACCTGATATCCGGCCGGGTCCTCGCGCAGCGCGGCGAGGACCGTGGGCACCTCGACACCCATCGGCACGTCGGGGTGGTGCACGCCCACGTGCAGCGGGAACGAGTAGCAGCCCATCAGCGCCCCGGCCTCGTCGGCCCGCGGCCCGACCACCGCGATCCGGCGGCCCGGTGCCAGCGGCAGCGCGCCGCCCTCGTTGCGCAGCAGCACGATCGAGCGCTGCGCCAGCTGCCGGGCCAGCGCGCGGCTCTCCGCGTCGTCGATCTCGCCGTCGCCCTCTTCGAGCGCCGCCGGCTGCGGCGACCAGTGCGCGTCCAGCAGCCCGAGTTCGCACTTCTGCCGCAGCACCCGCTCCAGCGCCCGATCGATCAGCGCCGGCTCCACCTCGCCGGACTCGACCGCGTCCAACAGCGGCTGCCCGAAGCACTTGACCGTCGGCAGCTCCACGTCGATGCCCGCGCGCAGCGCCAGCGCCGCGGCCTGAGCCTCGGAACCGGCCACGTTGTGCAGCGTCTGCAGGAAAGTGATCGCGAAGTAGTCCGCCACCACCGTCCCGGTGAAGCCGTAGGTGCCGCGCAGCAGGTCGGTGAGAATGCCCGGATCGGAGGCGGCCGGCATGCCGTCCATGTCCGTGTACGCGTTCATCACCGACCGCACGCCCGCGCGCAGCGCCATCTCGAACGGCGGCAGCAACACGTCGGCCCGCTCGCGCGGGCCGATCGACACCGGAGCCAGGTTGCGCCCGGCTCGCGAGGCCGAGTAGCCGACGAAGTGCTTGAGCGTGGCCACGATGCCGGCCGACTCGACCCCGCGGACGTAGGCGCTGCCGATCGTGCCGACCAGGTACGGATCCTCGCCGATCGTCTCCTCGACCCGTCCCCACCGCAGGTCGCGGGCCACGTCCAGCACCGGGGCCAGACCCTGGTGCACGCCCAGGCGGCGCATGGTGCGCCCGATGCGTGCGCCCATCCGCTCCACCAGCTGCGGGTCGAAGCTCGCGCCCCAGCACAGCGGCGACGGGTAGACGGTCGCCTGCCAGGCGGCCAGCCCGGTCAGGCACTCCTCGTGCACCACGGCCGGGATGCCGAACCGCCCGGCCTGCATGATCTGCCGCTGGGTGCGCGCCACCGCCCGGGCCCCGGCCAGCGGTTCCACCGGCACGGTGCCGAAGGCGCGGGTCAGCTGCCCGATGCCGTCGCGGATCAGCTCGTCCCAGTCGGAGGCGATGACGGCCAGCTCGTGCTGGTGCGGGGCGACGTCACCGCCCGCGCTGTCTATGCCGACCCACACTCCGAAGAGCTGCGCCACCTTCTCCCGGACGGTCATCCGGGCCATCAGGTCGCCGACTCGCGCGCCGACGTCGGCCGCCGCGTCGCGCCAAACCTCAGCGGTCAGTTGATTGTCGATAGCCACGTACGGTCCATCCGTCCTTCACCGTGCACAGAGCGTTCGTCGAAGCAGCTGGCGTTTGTCGATGTGGTGGTTTTCGTTGGTGCGGTGGGTATTGCGTCACAGCGCGCGGGTCGACTGGCGCACGACCAGCCTCGTCGCGAGTGTTATGTGCGTCCGGGGCGGCGATTCGCCCCGGATGAGCTGGACCAGGATCTCGATCGCGTGCTGGCCCATCGTCCGGATGGGCTGCTCGACCGTGGTCAGCGGGGGAGTGCTGAGCACCGACTCCGGGATGTTGTCGAAGCCGACGATGGACAGGTCCTGCGGCACGCGCAGCCCCAGTTCCCGAGCCACCTCGATGGTCGCGATGGCCGACAGGTCGTTCGCCGCGAACACCGCCGTGGGCCGATCGGGTGAACTGAGCAGCTCCCTGGCCGGCTTGACCGAGACCTCCGGGTCGTATGCGCCGACCTGCACCAGCCGCTCGTCCACAGGCACCCCGGCCGCGGTCAGCGCTTCCCGGTAACCCTGCTCGCGCAGCTGAGCCGACTGCAGGTCGGGCCGGCCGCCGAGCAACGCGATGCGCCGGTGCCCGAGATCGAGCAGGTGCTCGGTGGCCAGCCGCGCGCCGCGCAGATTGTCCGAGTCGATCGTCGGCAGGTCGCTGGGGCCCGTGTGCGGGTCGACCGCGACCACGGGGGCGCCGTACTGCACGTCCACCACGGTCGGGGTGACCAGCACCGCGCCGTCCACGAGGGTGCCGCTGAGCCGGGACAGGTACCGGCGCTCCCAGCCGACGTGGTCGCTGGTGCGCCCGCCGGCCGAGTAGACGACCAGTTCGAAGCCCGTGCCGCGGATCGCGTCGCCCGCGCCCTTGAGTAGTTCGGTGCTGAACGGCTCCAGGTCGGCGACCAGGATTCCGATGACGTTGGTGCGGTGGTTGCGCAGGCTCTGCGCCACCAGGCTGGCCTCGTACCCGAGCTCGTTGATCACGGCCTGGACTCGCGCGAACGTGTCCGCGGACACCCCGTAGCGCTGGTTTATGACCTTGGACACGGTGGCGACCGACACGCCGGCGGCGGCCGCGACGTCGCGGATGGTCACACGGGAGCTTGGCTGCACCGGGTCAGGATAGCGTTGTAAATCGTTATCGACAACGATTGACACGATCACCCGCAGCGCGCAAACTCTCTGCCATCCTGGGCTCACTTCGCCCGGTCCAGTTCGGCCGACGTCGTCAGGAATGGACCAGTCATGCGCAAAATCCGCACAGTCAGCTTCGTCGCCGCAGCCGCGGCTCTGGCACTGACCGCCTCCGCGTGCTCCAGCAGCAGCGGCGGTGCAGCCGCCAAGAACAACGCAAGCGCCGGGCCGGTCAACCTGACCTGGTGGCACAACGGGACCACGGACCCGGTCAAGAGCCTTTGGGCGCAGGCCGCGAGCGACTACACCGCGGCCCACCCGAACGTGAAGTTCACCGTGGACCCGATCCAGAACGAGCAGTTCACCACGAAGGTGCCGGCCGCTCTGGCGGGCGGCAATCCTCCCGACATCTACCAGCAGTGGGGCGGTGGCCAGGAGGCCAGCCAGATCACCTCCGGCAAGGTGATGGACCTGACCTCCGCGGTGTCAAGCTGGATCGGCCAACTCGGCCCCGTCGCGCAGGGCTGGCAGGTCAACGGCAAGCAGTACGGCATCCCGTACGACCAGCACGTCGTCGGATTCTGGTACCGCAAGGACCTGTTCGCGCAGGCCGGAATCACCGCCCCGCCGACTACGATGGACGAGCTCAACGCCGACGTGGCCAAGCTCAAGACCAAGAACATCGCGCCGATCGCCATCGGCAGCAAGGACCGCTGGCCCGACGCGTTCTACTGGGACTACTTCGCCGTGCGCGAATGCTCCACCGACGTGCTTAAGCAGGCCTCCAAGGACCTGAAGCTGAGCGACCCGTGCTGGACCAAGGCGGGCGACGACGTCAAGGCCTTCCTGGCCACCAACCCGTTCCAGACCGGCTTCCTCGGCACCCCGGCCCAGCAGGGTGTGGGCAGCTCGGCCGGTATGATCGCCGCGGGTAAGGCCGCGATGGAACTGCAGGGCGACTGGGAACTGCCGACCATGGAGGGCCTGCTGCCCAACGGCACCTTCAAGTCGCAGATGGGCTGGTTCCCGTTCCCGGCGGTGACCGGCGGCCAGGGTGACCCGACCGTGGCGCTCGGCGGCGGCGACGGGTTCTCCTGCACCACCGGCGCGGGCGCGTCCTGTGTGGACTTCCTCAAGTACCTGGCGAGCACCGCGGTCCAGGACAAGATCGCCTCGCAGGGCATCGCACTGCCCGCGAACCCGGCCTCGGCCTCCAAGCTGACGGACCCGAACCTGCAGGCCATCTCCTCCTACGCCGGCAAGGCGCCGTACATCCAGATGTACTTCGACACCGCCTTCCCGACGAACGTGGGCCAGTCACTGGACAACGCGGTAGCCGACTTCTTCGCCGGCAAGGGTACGCCGCAGACGATCGTCCAGAGCGTCACGAACGCCGGTTCGGGCGGGAAGTAAGAGTTCATGAACAGAGCAGATGTCACGGCGGGAGCGGCCTCGGCCGGTCCCGCCGTGGCGGGCGGCAGGACCGCCGGTCGTCCCGCCCGCGCCGCCACGGCGCGGGCGGGACGCTCCGGCGGGCGGCGCAGAAGACTCGAACTCGCGCTCCTGCTGGCGCCCGCGACGGTGCTGTTCACCGCGTTCGTCCTGGCGCCGATGGCGCTGGCGGCGTACTACAGCTTCTACAACTGGAACGGCTACGGGGCGCTGACCTCCGCCGGCCTGTCGAACTACACCAGCGCGATCCGGGGCGCCAACTTCCAGCACTCGGTCGGCCACAACCTGATCATCGTCGGGCTCTCGCTGATCATCCAGCTGCCGCTGAGCATCGGCCTGGCGATGCTGCTCAACCGCAGGATCAAGGGACGCGCGTTCCTGCGCTTGGTGGTCTTCGCGCCGTACGTGCTGTCCGAGGCGATCACCGCCGTGGTCTGGTACCAGATGCTGCAGCCGAACGGCTTCGTCGACCAGGTGCTCGTCTCGCTCGGCCTCGGCAGTCAGGTGCACGACTGGCTGGGCAGCACCAGCCTGGTGCTCTACACCCTGTTCGTGGTGATCACCTGGAAGTACATCGGGTTCGGCATCATCCTGCTGCTCGCGGGACTGCAGGGGGTCCCGGTCGAACTGCGCGAAGCCGCCGCGCTCGACGGCGCAAGCTCCTGGCAGATCACCCGGCACGTGGTGATGCCGCTGCTGGGCCCGACCATCCGGATCTGGATCTTCCTGTCCGTGATCGGTTCGCTCCAGCTGTTCGACCTGGTGTGGATCATGACCGGCGGCGGACCTGCCGAGGCGTCGAACACGATGGTGACCTACATCTACACCTTCGGCATCCGCCAGCAGCAGTACGGCTTCGCCAGCGCGGTCGCCGTGATCCTGTTCATCATCTGCTTCGCTTTCGCGCTGGTCTACCAGCGCTTCGTCCTGCGCCGCGACACCGAGGGCGCACTGACCCGGGTGGTGGGGTGACGGCATGTCGGCGACTGTGAACACGACGGCCGGGGCGGCCGCACTCCGGCGCCGGCGCGGCCCGCGCGAAGGGCGCTCCTGGGTGGCGTACCTGGTGGCGATCGTCGTCATCGGGATCACCGTGGTGCCGCTGCTGTTCGTGGTCCTCGGCGGCTTCCGCACCAACGCGGAGCTGAACTCGGACCCGGCGGCGCTGATACCGCACCACTGGGTGTGGTCCAACTACACCAGTGTGCTGACCAACGCGCAGTTCTGGCGCAACATCTACAACAGCCTGCTGATCGCCGTGGTGGCCACCGCGGTCGCGGTCGGGGTCGGCTCGATGGCGGCCTACGCGCTCTCGCGCTACAACTTCCGAGGCAGCGAGGCGTTCTACGGGTTCTTCGTCATCGGCCTGCTCTTCCCGATCGGCGTCGCGGCGCTGCCGCTGTTCCTGCTGCTGCACGACCTGCACATGCTGGAGCACTGGTGGGGCGTGGCGATCCCGGAGGCGGCCTTCTCGCTGCCGGCCACGATCGTGATCCTGCGGCCGTTCATGCGGGCCGTCCCCGGGGAGATCGAGGACGCCGCGATGATCGACGGCACGAGCAGGCTGGGTTTCTTCTGGCGCATCCTGCTCCCGCTCTCCCGGCCCGCGTTGATCACGGTCGCCATCCTGGCGTTCGTGACCAGCTGGAACGCGTACCTGCTGCCGCTGCTGGCGTTCAACGACCAGAGCAACTTCACCCTGCCGCTGGGTGTGGCGAACTTCCAGACCCAGTACACGCAGGACACCGCGAAGATCCTGGCGTTCACGGGGCTGTCCATGGTGCCCGCCCTGGCATTCCTGGCGGTCGCGGAACGCCGCATCGTCGGCGGCCTGACGGGAGCGGTGAAGGGGTGACCCGCGCGTCGGTCAACACACGGTGATACAGATGGGTGTGTGACCGACACCGCGATGAAGCACCCCGGCGGCGCCGCAGCCCGGCGCCCGATGACGGACCCGCTCGACCTGCTGGACGTGGCCTTCCTGCTGGGGCAGGACGAGCGGGACATCCAGCGCTCCGTGCGCGATCTGCTGGCGGATCGCGCGCGGCCGCACATCGGGCGCTGGTTCGAGCAGGGGCACTTCCCGCGCGACCTGGTGCCGGAACTCGGCGCGCTCGGCCTGCTCGGCATGCACCTGGAGGGCTACGGCTGCGCCGGCACCAGCGCCACCGCGTACGGCCTGGCCTGTCTCGAACTCGAGGCGGTGGACTCGGGGCTGCGCAGCTTCGTGTCCGTGCAGGGGTCGCTGTCGATGTACTCGATCCACAGGTACGGCAGCGAGGAGCAGAAGCAGCAGTGGCTGCCACGGCTGGCCGCCGGCGAGGCGATCGGCTGCTTCGGCCTGACCGAGCCGGATTTCGGTTCCGATCCGGCGAACATGCGCACCCGCGCGGTGCGGGAGGGCGACGGTCAGGGCGACTGGATCCTCGACGGCGCGAAGATGTGGATCACCAACGGCGGCGTCGCGGACGTGGCCACGGTCTGGGCGCAGACGCAGGACGGGATCCGCGGCTTCCTCGTCCCGCGCGGCACCCCGGGCTTCACCACCCGCGACATCGAGAACAAGCAGTCGCTGCGCGCGTCGGTCACCTCGGAGCTGGCGTTCGACGGGGTCAGGCTGCCGGATCGGGCGCGCCTGCCGCACGCCCGCGGTCTCGGTGCGCCGCTCTCGTGCCTGAACGAGGCGCGTTTCGGCATCCTGTTCGGCGCGGTCGGCGCGGCCCGCGACTGCCTGCAAAGCGCCCTTGGCTACGCCGATCAGCGCGTCCAGTTCGGCCGGCCGATCAGCGCGTTCCAGCTCACCCAGCGCAAACTGGCCGGCATGGCGCTCTCGCTGAACACCGCGATGCTGCTGGCGCTGCACCTGGGCCGCCTCAAGGACGCCGGGCGCATCCGGCCGGAGCAGATCAGCGCCGGCAAGCTCAACAACGTGCGAGCGGCCATCGAGATCGCCCGCGAGTGCCGCACCATCCTCGGCGCCAACGGCGTCTCGCTGGAGTACCCCCCGATCCGGCACGCGAACAACCTCGAATCAGTGCTCACCTATGAGGGAACCGAGGAGATCCACACCCTGGTGGTCGGCCAGGCGCTGACCGGCCGGGCCGCCTACCGCTGAGCCCGGCCGGCTCGGCCCGCCGGCTCGACCGCCGGCTCGGCCCGGCCGCCGAGGTTCCGCGTTGATCAGGAGGTGAGTGCGCCGGCCGGTGAATCGCCGCGCTGTTCGGGTTCCCCCGCCTCGGCGAGCCGGCGCAACCCCTGGATCGCCAGCGGATAACCCTCCACGCCGAAACCGACCACGATCCCCGCGGCGACCGGTGAGATGTACGAGTGGTGCCGGAACGCCTCGCGTGCGTGCACGTTGGAAATGTGCACTTCGACGACGCGTGTGCGCGCGCCCTTGATCGCGTCGTGCAGCGCGATCGAAGTGTGCGAATACGCCCCCGCGTTGAGTACGACCCCGATGAGCCGGCCGGCGCGCTGTTCGGCTCCGGCCTCCTGGATCCAGTCCACCAGGTGACCCTCGTGGTTGGACTGGCGGCACTCGGCCTCCAGCCCGAGCGCGGCAGCGCTGCGGTGGCACAGCGCCTCGACGTCGGCGAGCGTCTGTGCGCCGTAGACGCCCAGTTCGCGGGTGCCCAGCAGGTTCAGGTTCGGGCCGTTGAGGATCAGTACCGAGGACATGGCCAGATCCTCCCGCGAACGGCCCGCCTTTGCACAGATCCGGGCTCCGGGGGCCCGCACCGTTGACGGGACGGCGCGACCGGTCGAGCCTACGGGAATGGACACCGAACCGGACACGTGGATAGGCCGCAGCGCGCAGCAGATCGCCGATGCCGTGCGTGCGGGCCGCGCAAAGCCCCGTGACGTCGCGCTCGAGCACCTGGAGCGGATCGAGCGGCTCAACGCGCGGCTGTGCGCGTTCCGCGTGATCCGGCGCGAGGCGGCGCTCGCCGAGGCCGATGCGCTCGCCGCGCGGCCGGATCTGGCCGCCCTCCCGCTGGCCGGCGTCCCGATCGCGATCAAGGACAACGTCGCCGTGGCCGGCGAGCAGACCCGCAACGGCTCGGCGGCGAGCGCCGAATCCGTGAACGCGGCGGACCACCCGATCGTCGCCCGGTTGAGGGCCGCCGGAGCGATCGTCGTCGGGCTGACCAATGTGCCCGAACTCTGCCTGATGCCGATGACTGACAGCGTCCACGGGATCGCCCGCAATCCGTGGGACCGGCAGCGCACGCCCGGGGGCTCGTCCGGCGGCAGCGCCGCGGCGGTCGCCGCGGCCCTGGTCCCGATCGCGCACGGCAACGACGGGCTCGGCTCGATCCGGATCCCGGCGAGCCTGTGCGGGCTGGTCGGTATCAAGCCGGGCACCGGCGTGGTGCCCGCGGTTCTCGGCGGTGACGGGCGCCCGGGCTGGTACGGCCTGTCCGAGAACGGCCCGCTGGCCACGACGGTGCGCGACGCCGCGCTCGCGCTCGGCGTCATGGCGGACGATCCGCAACTCGCGCGGCTCGACGAGGCGCAAGGCATACGAGTCGCGCTGTCCGTGCAGCCCACCCAGGCCGGTCTGCCGATCGGCGGCGAGAGCAGGGCGGCAGTCCTCGACACCGGCAGCCTGCTGTCCGAACTGGGGCGCGGGCACCTCGTCAGCCGGCATGCGGCCCGCTACCCGGTGTGGCTTGGGCCTGCCGTCCTGCGCACCTGGTATTCGTGCGCCCACCTGGACGCCCGCGCGCTGGACCGCGCGAAACTCGACCGGTCCACGCGGGGGATGGCCGCGGCCGGGCGGGCGCTTGAGGCCGCGCGGCTCGGCGGCGGCGGTTCCAGGGCGCGGTGGCGCGACGGCGCGGCGGACCGGTTCTTCGGTGACCACGACGTGCTCGTCCTGCCGTCGGTGCCCGTACGAGCGCCCCTCGCGCGACGCTACGGAGAACGTCCCGCCGCGCGGAACACGGTCACGGGCGTCATGGTCGGCCATCTGTGCGGGCCGTGGAACGTGGCGGGCTGGCCCGCGATGAACGTGCCCGCCGGCATCGGCGCGTCGGGGTTGCCGGTGGGCGTGCAGCTGGTCGCGCGGCCGGGAGGCGAACGGGTGCTGCTGAGCCTCGCCGCGCAGATCGAGGCGGCGCGCCCCTGGCCGCGGCACGCACCCGAGTACGCCGTCTGGCGCGACCCCTCGGGCTGAGAGGGCTTCGGTGGCGCGGGAACATTTCGCCGGCGCTCGTCGTTCATTCGCGTCATAGGACCCGTGGTCGGGTGTCGGGGGCGGCAGAGCGGGAAGCTGATTTTCGTGATCTGTGTGTTGTTCGCGGTGTTGACGGCATTGAGCAACGCCTCGGCGTCGGTCTTGCAGCGCCGTGCCGCGAGCGAGGCACCCGCGGACGGGGCGTTCCGGCTTTCGCTGTTCGCGTATCTGGTGCGCCGCCGGATCTGGCTGGCCGGCATCGGCATGGTCGCCGCCGCGGCGCTGTTCCAGGCCACGGCCCTGGCGACCGGGCCGGTCGCCCTCGTGCAGCCGATCTTCATCATCGAACTTCCGCTCGCGCTGCTGATCGCGGGCCTGCTCTTCCGCGTCTCGCTGCCGCCGCGCACCTGGGTGGCGGTCGCTGCGGTGACCGCCGGGCTGGCGGTGGCGCTGGCCGCCGCGGCCCCCTCCGGCGGCGTGGACCGGGCGTCGAACCAGCTGTGGGTGCTGGCGCTGATCGCCACCGGCGGTTTCGAAGCGGTGCTGCTGGTGTCGGCTGTGCGCGCCCACGGCGAACCGCGCGCCGCGCTGCTCGGCCTCGCGGCGGCCTGCGGCTACGCGCTCACCGCCGCGCTGATGAAGCAGGCGATGGCCTCGCTCGCGGACGGCCCCGGGGCGTTCTTCACCACCTGGCAGCTGTACGCGACCGCGGCGGCCGGGGTCGGTTCGCTGTTCCTGCTGCAGAATGCGCTGCAAGCGGGCACGCTGGTCGCCTCACAGCCCATGCTCACCATCGGCGACGCGCTGATCAGCGCCTGCTACGGCGGCCTGCTGTTCGCCGAGGACATCCGGTTCGGCTGGTGGCTGGCGGCGCAGGTGCTCGGCCTCATCGCGATCGCGGCCGGGTACATCGAACTGGCCCGCTCGCCGTTGGCCTCCGGTCAGGGCGTGGCTCCGGCCGAGGCGGAGGCCGGCGGCGAGTCCGCCGACCGGCTTGAGCGCACGACGGCGTCCTGACCCCCAGCCGCTGCCGCTGCCGCAGCGCTCAGCGAATACCGGATCACGCGGGCCGTCCGCGGCGAGCGCCCCGCGGACAGCCCGGGTGGCGGTTCGCGTCAAACCCCGCCTGCGCCGCCGGTCGAGAACCAGCCAGTCAGAATTCTGCTATAGGCGTCCATCGCGACATTGCCGCCGCTGACCACCGCGACATAGCCGCGACCGGCCGGCAACTGATCGAGCCGTGTGAGGTAGGCGGCCACGCCCACGGCGCCGCCCGGCTCGGCAACCAGGTGCGCGCTGTCCGCGAGGGTGCGGACCGCGTCGAGGATCGCGGTCTCGGACACCGTCAGCACGCTCGCCGTCAGGGTCCGCAGATGCCGCCATGTCAGCTCACCGACGGCGGTGGAGCGCAGCGCGTCGGCGACGGTGCGCCAGGTATCGCTCACCGGCCACGTCGTGCGCTCGCCGCGCCGGAGCGAATCGTGCGCGTCGGCGGCGAGTTCCGGCTCGACGCCGTGCACCGCGACGCCTGGCATCAGCGCGTTCGCGGCGACCGCGATGCCGCAGAGCAGTCCGCCGCCGCCGACCGGCACGAGGATCGCGTCCACCTCGATGCCCAGTTCCCGCGCCTGCTCGGCGATCTCCGCCCCGATCGTGCCCTGGCCGGCGATGACCCGGGGATCGTCGAAGGGGTGTATCAGCGTTCGCCCGGTCTGCGCCGCGAGGCTGCGTGCGGCCTGCTCCCGTTCCTCGGCGGGTACCCGCACGATGGTCGCGCCCAGCGCCCGTGTCGCGGCGACCTTGTTCTCGGCCGAGCCGTGCGGGATGACGATCAGCGCGTCCACGCCGAGGCGAGCCGCCGCGTACGCCACGGCCCGGCCGTGATTCCCGCTGGAGACCGCGATCACGCCCGCGTCCCGCTCCCGCGGTTCGAGGGACGCCAGGGCGTTGACCGCGCCGCGGATCTTGAACGTGCCGGTGTTCTGGAGGCATTCGGCCTTGATCCACAGCGGCCGGTCGGCGTCCGCCCAGGGGCACGGCAACAGCGGGGTCCGTACTGCGATGCCCTCGATCCGTTTGCGCGCCTCAAGAATCTCGGCGATCCGCACCAGCTCGGTCATTCCGCTCTCCCTTTACCGGGGCCATGCGCCTCGTGGTCGATCCTATGAGGGCCGGGGCTCCGGATCTCCGGACGCCCGATCGACCGGTGACGCGCGCCCCGTCCGCGCCCCGTCCGCGCCCCGTGCGCACGCAGTCCGCGCCGCGGACGGAACCGATTCGCTCACGCAGATCGTCCGCACAGTCACACGGTGGATTTTCCGGCGGTCGCGGGCTGCGGGGAACGGGGAGGAACGATGAGGCCGATAACGTATTTGCAGGGTGCTGTCGTTCTCGCCGACGTCGGCAGCGGGGCGCAGGCGCTGGCGCTGCCACAGGACGAGTTGACCGCGCTCGTGCGGATCGCGGCGATCCTGGCGCGCAACTTCGGCAGCCGGCTGCCCGGCGAGTACCGCGCGGTCCTGCGGGACGCCGACGGATCGCACCGGGTGATCACGGAAGACGACCCGCGGATCGCGCAGGCCCGCGACCTGCTGCGCGCCATCGCGCAGGACCGGGACTACACCGCGCCGGAACTCGAACAGGTGCGCCAAGCGCTCTCAAACGCTGCGTAGCACGAGGGCATCATGTCGTCTCGATGCGCCCGCCGTGTCACGCCTGCCCTGTTACGGCCGCCCTGTCACGGCCGCGTCTGGTCCCGCAGTGGTGCCCCGAAACGCACCGGCACGCCGGGGGAGTACAGCACGCTGTCCGGCGGCCCGTCCGGCGCGGGCAGCCCGGCCGCCGTGACCAGGTTCTCGCGCAGCTCAAGCAGATGCGCGCGGAACAGCGGCCACCGCGGATGCTCGTTCGGCAGGTACAGCGTGCGGCGCAGCGGCGCGTAGTGCAGGCCCCAACGCGCCGTCACGAAGTGTTCGACCGCGCTCGGCCGCGCCACCGGCTCACCGATTCGAACCTTGATATGCGAGCTCGTCGACGGATTGCCCGGCCGGTGCCTGCGGCCGGCGTACTCGATCACGTCGCCCTCGCGTCGCACCGACATCCGGGACCACACGTAAGGCAGCCGGAAACCGAGCCGCGCCGTGAGCACCGGCAGCAGCCGCGACGCGTCCAGCGAGCGGAACACCACGGCGCGCCGTCCCGCGGCGTCGACCGAGTAGAGCCGTACGTTCGTCTCGGGGAAGCTGCCCAGCCACGGCAGGCCCGGCAGCCCCAGCCAGCCGATGCGGTGCATGCGGAAGGCGATCAGGCCCACGTACGTCCGGCCGTCGATGACGTCAGGCCGCGTCCCGGAGGGCAGCAGGGGTTGCACCACCTGCGGCGCGACCGCCCAGTGCAGGAAAGCCAGATCCAGCCAGGACTGCGTCAGCAGGGCGCGGCGCACCGGGCGGGCCGGGTCCGGCGTGACCGGTTCGACCCCGCCGGAAGGCGCGAGTGACGACACCGCAACAGCATGACACAGCCGGCCGGCCCGGCAGGATCACGCGGCCGGCGACACAGCCTCCAGGTACCGCCGCGCCGACGCCTCCCACGAAAGCTGCGCCGCGAAGATCTCGCGCAGCCGTTCGCCCACCTCCGCGCGCTCCTTCTCGGGCATGCGCACCACGGCCTCCAGCGCGTCGGCGAACGCCGGCAGGCTCATGTCCTTGGCGACCACGCCCGAGTCCGCGACCAGCATGGCGTTCTCCCGCAGCGGCCGAAGCACGACCGGGATGCCGCGGGCCATCGCGTGCGTAACCTTGTTCATCGCGCAGTAGTGGTTGAACTCGACATCCGGGTCGGGCACCGTCATCGCGTCGATCCCGTCGAGGAACGGGACCAGTTGCCCCGGCCCGAGCCAGCCGCGCAGCCGCACCAGATCGTCGAGCCCGCGCCGCGTCACCTGCTCGCGTACCGCGGCGAGCGCGGGTCCGTCGCCCGCCACCTCGACCCGGAAACCGGTGAGCCCCCGCCCGCGCAGCACGTCGACGGCCTCGATCAGATCGCAGACCCCGTCCTGCTCCCCGATCACGCCCAGGTAGCCGAGGACACACCCGTCCGCTTCGTCGCGCTCGCGCCCGCCGGCCGCGCCGGCCGCGCCGGCCACGACCGACGCCGTGCGCACCACCACGGCCTCGCGGCCGTAGAGCCGCCGCAGCCGCTGCGCCTGCTGCGTGCTCGGGGTCAGCACCGCGTCGGCGGCCGCGACGGTGCGCCGCTCGCACGCGAGGAAGAAGGGTTCGAGCTTGCGGAACGCAGGGCGCGAACCGGCCAGAGCGGGCACCACGTCGTGCTGGTCGTACACCGTGCGGCAGCCGCGCCGGCGCGCCCAGCGCAGCAGGCCGAACAGCATGTCCGGCGGGTTGCACACCTGAAGCGTCCGGGCGCTCGAAGGCCGCCGCAGCGCCCGCTTCGCCGCGCGCGTCGAGACGAGCGTCGTCCAGGCTCCCTCGACGATCGTGCCGAGCCGTCCCGCGCCCTCGAAGGACCTGAAGTAGACCACGTCGACGCCGTCGATCCTCGCGCGCCCGGGCGTCTTATCCCGGATCGCAGGACACACCACGGTCACGGCCACGCCGTCGTCCCGCAGCGCCAGCGCCTGCGCCCACACCCGATGGTCATCGGGCACCGGCAGGTTCAGCACGACGATCACCGCGCGCCGCGGGCGGGCAGCCGTCCCGCTCATGCGGCGCCGGCTTCCGCGTCGGCGCGGCTGCGCGGGTCGGTGCCGGCTTCCGCCAAAAGGCCGTCCGTCTCGACGTACACAGCGCCCGTCCGCGGGCACACGAACCGCCCGTCGCCTTTCGCGCCTTCCGGGGCGAGCCGCACCCCGGCCCGCCCGACCCAGCCGACCTGCCGGGCCGGAACACCCAGCACCAGCGCGAAGTCAGGCACGTCACGCGTGACCACGGCGCCCGCCGCGACCATCGCCCACCGCCCGATCGTCACGGGTGCGACACACACCGCCCGCGCGCCGACCGAGCCGCCCTCCAGCACCGTCACTCCGACCGCGTCCCAGTCCTCGGCGTTCTTCAAGCGGCCCTCAGGCGTCACCGCGCGCGGGTTGACGTCATTGGTGAACACCACGCTCGGACCCACGAACACACCGTCGCCGAGGACCGCAGGCTCATATACGAGCGCGTAATTCTGAATCTTGACATTGTCGCCGACGCGCACGCCGGGCCCGAGATACGCGCCCCTGCCCACCACGCAAGAGCGCCCGAGCGTGGCGTCCTCGCGCACGGCCGCGCCGTTCCACACCGACGTGCCCTCGCCGAGAACCGCGGTGGTGTGCACGTCCGCGTCCGCGGCGATGCGGGTGCCCGGCCTTCCCGGCGCACTCGCGGTGGCCGTCGTGCTCGCGGTGTTGCCCATACTCATGCGGGGACCCTCTCCGACACGTCCGCTGACCCTTCCGTGCTCTTGTTCCGCTTGTCCCGCAGGCGCCCGCCGCCGCCCCTGGTGCGCCGGCTCCCGCGCCGCACGTACCGGTCGAACCAGAGCGGAAGGACCACGCAGCCCGTCGCGCCGAGCACCGCGACCCCGGCGAGCCCCCGAAGCTTCGAACCGTGCACCTGAGCGACCGCCGGCGCCACCAACTGCTGGGTGGTGATGCGCAGCGACTGCGGCACTCCGGCGCGCGTCTGCAGGTCGGCCAGTTCCTCGACGAACATCTTCGACAATGCATTGATGCTCGCGAGCAGCGCGTCCGGATCGGCCCCGGTCACCGTCAGCTGCTCGGCCGGGACCGTGTACTTCGGCGTCTGCACCGTGCCGTTGTTGCGCGGCAGTAGCGAGTAATCGCCCGTCACCCCGGCCTCGCGCAGCCTGTCCGCCGACGAGGAGTCGTTGAGGATCGTGTCCACGACCAGGCCGGTCGCCGCGATCGAGGGGGTCGCCGCCGCCAGCGCGTTCGGCGCGCTCGGCTCCTGCGGCGGCACCAACAGCAGCACCGATGTGGCCTGGTAGACCCGCGGCGGATGGTCGACCTTCCAGCCCATCGCCAGCGTCATCAGCAGCACGACGGCGGCGACCTGCCACCGCAGCCGCACCGTCTCGATCACTTCGCGAAACGACACCGCAGCCCCTCCCCTGGTC
>NZ_JAGSXH010000260.1 GCF_018283645.1 Actinocrinis puniceicyclus
TCCCCACACGCTGCGCACCCTGACCCGAAAACAAAAACGCCGTCCTACCCCCAACAACCCGCCCCTCGACCACACCAGCCACCGACTCACCACGCTCAAGCGCCGCCAACCCGGAAAGCACACCATCCCGGTCACCAGCCACCACCGCAGCACGCCGATCAAACCGAGCACGCGACGTCGCAGCCGAGAACGCCACATCCCGCACACCCAACCCAGGCCGCGCCAGCAAATGCGCCCGCAACCGCCCCGCCTGCGCACGCAACGCCACATCCGACTTCGCAGAAACCACAACCGGAACCGGACCGGCCGGGCGAACCGGCGACTCCGGTTGCGGCGCGACGCACTTCGGCGCCGCCGTCAGCACCATGTGACAGCACGTGCCGCCGATACCCAACGACGTCACACCCGCCGCGATCGACTCTTCGTCAGCCGGCCACGGCTCGTTTTCGACGACGACACGCAGCCCGAGGCCCGCCATGTCGATCTCGGGATTGGGCCGCGCGAAGTTCAGGCTGGGCACCAGCTCCCGGTTATCGATGCACAGCACGGTCTTGATCAGGCCCGCGATACCCGCCGCACCCTCAAGGTGGCCGATGTTGGTCTTCACCGAGCCGACCGCGAGCGGGGTCTCGCGCGAGACGCCGTACACCGAACCGAGTGCGGCAGCCTCGACCGGGTCGCCGACGCGCGTGCCGGTGCCGTGCAGTTCGAGGTACTGGACCCGGGCAGGATCGACTCCGGCGCTGCCCAGCGCGTCACTCATCGCACGGGCCTGCGCGGCGGCACTCGGGACGGTCAGACCGCCATCGCCGCACCCGGTCGCCACGGCGCTGCCCTCGATCACCGCGTAGACGTGGTCACCGTCCTCGAGCGCGCGCGCCAGCGGCTTGAGCACCACGACGCCGCCGCCCTCGCCGCGCACGTAGCCGTTGGCGCGCTCGTCGAACACGAAGCAGCGGCCGTCCGGGGACAGAACACCGGCCGCCTCGGCCGCGGCCGTGCTCAGCGGGGAGACGTGCAGGTGCACACCGCCGGCCAGCGCGATGTCAGCCTCGCCCTTGTGCAGGCTCTCGCAAGCCAGATGCACCGCGACCAGCGACGACGACTGCCCGGTGTCGACGGTGATGCTCGGGCCCTGCTGGCCCAGCACGTGCGAAACCCGGTTGGCGGTCATCGAGCGCGCCAGGCCGGTCAGCGTGTGGCGGGTGACGCCGTCCGGGCCGCCCATCGCCACGAGATCGGCGTAGTCGGCGGCCATGACGCCCAGGAACACCGCGAGCGTCCCGGGCGAGGCGGGCGGGCACGCGGCCTGCGGCGCGACGATGCCGGCGTCCTCAAGGGCCTGCCAGGCCAGTTCGAGGGCCAGCCGCTGCTGGGGGTCGGTCCCGGCGGCCTCACGCGGAGACATCCGGAAGAAGTCCGCGTCGAACTGGTCGATACCGTTGAGGAAACCGCCGCGCTGCGGGCCGAAGGGACGGTCGGCGTCGCGATCGCGGACTGCATCGACACCCCCGTGGAGCAACCGCCAGAACTCCTCGGCTCCCGACGAGTTCGGCATCCGCGAAGCGATCCCCACGATCGCGATCTGCCGCCGAGCCACGGGCGTCATCCCCATCCTGTTGTCCGGAAGCTTTTCGAAAAAACATCACGCCGGAATTCCGGTCACGCTGATCAGCGGCCGGCGAGTCCTCCTCGCGCAGCCTTCGACCCGTTCGCCGTTCCGTGTCATGCCCCGATGCGCCGTCCGGCCGATGAAAAACCGCCGTGACGCCGTTACCGCCGGTTCACGGCACGCGAAGGAGAGCAGCCGTGAACCAGCGGCAACATATGCCGGAAAGAGCTTTTCGCGAGGAGTCTCACGAATTGCAGATCATGCCCCGAGAATCCCAATGCGGCCGCGCTGCCACCCCGGTCATCACGCGTTCACCCAGAGGGCAACCGGAATGCCGGCCTACCTTGGGCGCCGAACGCGCAGAACGCTAACGGGTCGCGGGCCGGGGCCACAATCTCGACCCCTGCGACCCCCGCGGCCTCCGGCGGGCATCAGCCGCCTGAGCCGAAAGCGCAATTACGGAGAATTCGGAATTGCGCCGCCACCGGCCCGCGCGCGGCGCCCGCCGCCGCACCGGCCGCGCGGGGTGTCCAACCGGTGAATCGACGCCAGTTGAACACCCCGGGACACACTCACCGGCGTTCGAAATGTTCACGTCCGCGGCAGTACGCGGCCTTTATCTCGTCATTCTCACGACCGGCGATCCGAATGTGCTGGCTTTCAAGTATCACAGCCGCGGACGTTGAACCGACTTGTCGGGCGATCTGATGATGCGCCGGTCGTGACCCGGGTTGCGACACGGGACGACATCGCCGGGCAAATCGCCGGCCCCCAGCCGTTGGCATGGTTCGAGGCGGATGTTCACCACTTGAAGCCGCGGCGGGCTTCCCCGATTCCACCCGGGGCCGGTTGTCGCACGCGCCGCAGGACGTCGTGCGCCGGCGGCCGTGATCAGGGGTGTGGCTTGCCGGCTCGCACGCCGCTTCGCGACACCGCTTCGCGACACCTCACGATGAAGGAATACATGCGAGAACTGACATGCATGCGCGCCTTGTGACTGGAATCATCGGGCCCTTAGTCTGATCTCACTGGCAGCCCTGACGACGCGGGCGCCTGGGGCGAGGCAACCCGCGTGTCCTTCCGGCCGTACCCCGCGGCCCGCTGGAGACGCGCCCGCCC
>NZ_JAGSXH010000261.1 GCF_018283645.1 Actinocrinis puniceicyclus
CGCTCTTCGCGCTCGCCTGCCTCCGCATCGCCTATCTCCTCGCCCTGCGGCTGGTGCTCGGCCCGGAGCGCCACGCCGTGTGGCAGACCCGCCGCCGGATCAAGCGGACCTGGCCGCGCACCGCCCGACGGCTCGGCCTCACGGTCGAGGAGACCATCCGCCCGTGGCTCGCCTCCCCCGGCTCGACCTCATCCCGCAGAGTCCTGATCCCCTCAATCCGCGCCAAGCGCGAACGGTGGGGCGTACGCATCGAACTGCGCACCATCGAGGGCGTGGGCCTGGCCGAACTCGAAAGGGTGCAGATCCGATACGGGTGACACGTTGGGGTGGTTCGCGGGGTTTTGGGGTGTGGCCGTCGGGTGTGGCTCCTAGCGTCGTCGGCGTCGTGTCCGCCGTGGTGCGCGGGCCCCGAGCCGAGGGTGGGTGGTGGCGGTGGCGTCGTTGTGGGAGGCGTTGCAGGCCAGGGAGGATGCGGTCCGGGCGGCCGTGGACGAGGTGCGGGGGCGGATCGAGGTGCTGGGCGCCGAGTTGGCTGCGGCCGAGGAGCAGCTGGTGCGGCTGAGGATCACGCGGGAGACGGTCGAGGAGGTCCTGGCCGGGACACCGGGCCGCACGCAGGAGCCGGCGTTCGTGGACGTGGAGTCGGCGGCGGTCGGTGTGCTGGCGCCGTTGGCGGGGATGCTGCTGGCCGCCGAGCAGGCCGGGGACATGACGGTGTGCTCGCCGGTGTATCGGCGGATCCTGGTGGCCGTCGCCGAGGCGAAGGCCCCGGTGCGCAGCAAGGAGGTGTGCGTGGCGGTGGGGCTCTCGGATGCGGCGAATCACACCGGGGCGATGCGGGGCAAGCTGAAGAAGCTGGTCGGGCGGGGGTTGCTGGTCGAGGCCGAGCCGGGCCGGTTCGCGCTGGCCGCCGGCGGTGCGCAGTGAGCGCGGGGTCGGTGCTCGGCGGTGACCTGGCGGTCGCCGAGGCCGCGTTCGCCGCCTCACGCGGGCTGTTCGACCGGGTCGCGGCCCGGATGCAGTCGGTGGATGCGGGGGCGTTGACGCACTCGCAACTGGAGGAGGTCCTCGGCAGTGACATGCGGGAGGTGACCCGGCAGCTGTATCAGGACCATCTGCGGCTGCGTGAGCTCACCGAGCAGCGCGAACCCGAGGTCGTAGACGCCAAGGGCGTGCAGCGCACCCGGATCGAGCGGGGTCGCACGCGGAAGCTGGCCACGGTGTTCGGGAAGGTCGAGGTCGGGCGGATGGCCTATCGCGGCTACGGGGTGGCCGACCTGCACGTCGCGGACGCGCGGCTGAACCTGCCCGAAGACATGCACTCCCATGGGCTGGCCAAGCTGGCCGCGATCGAGTCCACCCGTGGCTCGTTCGCCGACGCCTGTGAGCGGATCAACGCCTTCACCGGGGCCGGTATCGGGCATCGACAGGTCCAGGAACTCGCGATCGGCGCCGCCGCCGATATCGACTCCTTCTACGACGCCCTCGTGCCGGCCCCGGCCACCGACGCCACCGTGCTGGTCATCTCGACGGACGGCAAGGGCGTGGTGATAAGGCCCGACTCGCTGCGCGACGCCACCGCCAAGGCCGCCGCAGCCAAGGGCGGCAACGCGATGCGCACCCGGCTGGCCGCGGGCGAGAAGAACAACCGCAAGCGTATGGCGACCCTGGGCACGGTCTACGACGCCGAGAGCGCACCCCGCACCGTCGACGATGTCATCGCCGACCCGGATGCCGCCGCCGGTGATCGGCCGCGGGAGCCCGGGCCGAAGGCGCGGTCCAAGTGGCTGTGCGGCTCGGTGGCCGACTGCGCTGCCGAGACCGTGGCCGCGGTGTTCGACCAGGCCGAGGCCCGCGACCCCGGCCACAGGCGGGACTGGGTCGTGCTCGTGGACGGCGCGAAGCACCAGATCGACCTGATCACCGCCGAGGCCGAACAGCGCGACGCCAACGTCACGATCGTCATCGATCTGATCCACGTGCTGGAATACCTGTGGGGTGCCGCCTGGTGCCTGCACGGGCACACCGACGGCGTCCTGGCCGAGGCCTGGGTCGCCCGCCACGCCCGGGCCCTGCTGACCGGCAACGCTCTCGACGTCGCCGCCGACCTGGACAAGCAAGCCCGCGCCGCGAGAATCCGCGGCGCCAAACGCAAGGGCATCGACGACGCGATCGGCTACCTCACCAACAAGGCCGAGCACCTGCGCTACGACACCGCACTCGCCAACGGCCGGCCGATCGCGACTGGAGTGATCGAGGGCGCCTGCCGCCACCTGGTCAAAGACCGCCTGGACATCACCGGGGCCCGCTGGGGCCTGTCCGGTGCCGAAGCCGTGCTCAAGCTCCGTGCCCTGCGCACCAACGGCGACTTCAACACCTACTGGAGATGGCACGAACAGCAGGAGTTCACCCGCAACCATCTGGCGCGCTACCGCGACGGGCTCATACTCGCAGCCTGATTCCAGACACCCACGTTAGATCTGCACCCAACGGAGAAGGCACCGTCTACCGCCGCAAGGACGGACGCTGGGAAGCATCCGCCTACATCCTCGGCCCCGGTGGAACCCGCAGGCGCGTCAGCGTCTACGCCACCACCCGCCGCGAAGCCCTCGCGCTGCTCGCCCAGAAGACCGCCACCAGCCGCAAGGGCCTGCCCACCCGCACGAACATCCCCAC
>NZ_JAGSXH010000262.1 GCF_018283645.1 Actinocrinis puniceicyclus
CCGCGGGGGTGGGGGACTGGATTGTCACGCGGCAGAACGAGCGGCGGCTGCGCGCCGGGACCCGGGATTTCGTGAAGAACGGCGACGCCTGGCGGGTCGTCGAACGGCGCGAGAGCGGGGCGCTGCTGGTCGAGCATCTGGAGCACCGCGGCCGGGTGCTGCTGCCGGCCGGGTACGTCGCGGGCAACGTCGAGCTGCTGTACGCCACCACCGCGCACCGCGCGCAGGGCACGACGGTCGATGCCTGCCACGCCTTGGTGAGCGAGGAGATGGGGCGGGAGAACTTCTACGTCACCGTCTCCCGCGCCCGCCACGGAACGGTTCTCTACGTTGCTACGCACGAGCTGGCGAGCGTGGATGAGGACGAGCACGTGGACGCGCTGCGGTTCGATGCGGACGCCTACGCCGCGCGGGAGATCCTCGAACACGTCGTGGCCCGCGAGAGCGCCGAACGCTCCGCGACCGAGCAGATCGCCGCCGCCTACGGCGAGGCCGAATCCCTCGCCACCCTCGTTCCCCGCTACGAGCACGCGCTCGACGTGGCCACCGATGGCCACTATCGGCAGATGGTCGAGCGGGTCCTCCCGGACTTGGCCGAGCAGGTCATCGCGGACCCGGCGTGGCCCGCGGTGCAGCGGGCGTTGCGCGACGCCGAGGCGGACGGCTGGGCCGCTGCGCTGTTGTTGCAGCGCGCCGCACGTGCGCGGGAGATGGACTCCGCCGTGTCGCTTGCACAGGTGCTGTCCTGGCGGCTGCGCCACGTCATCGACCACGAACACCCAGTCGGCGCGCTGGCTGCCGTACCAATTGATGTTGAGCGGTACCGGGCGCTGCTCGCCGTCCTCGCTCCGGACCTGGCAGCCGAGGCCGATCGAGCGTACGCGAAATCGACGCCTGCTGCGTGCCTCCCCGGCAGCGCGGTGCGGGAACGCGAGTACCTGCGTGCGTTGCACAAGATGTTCGGCACGGTCCGAGTGAACCGGGCACGTAACGAATCGGGCTGGCCCGCGCTGCTGCTCGCCCTGCGCCGCGCCGACGACCTCGGGTACGAGCCGCAGGACGTCCTCGCCGCCGCCCTCGATCGCCGCGCCCTGCGGGCCGCCCCATCGATGAGCCAGGCCCTCGCGCTGAGAATCCACCGGCACGTCGCCGCGGGAACTGACCGCGACAGCGGCGACCCGCGCACCGCGTGGGTTCACATCGTGCAATTCCTCGCACGGCTCGAACATGCGGGAACTGACCCGGCGAGCGCGCTGAGCCAGGCCCTTGAGTCTGCCGACGGCGGTTCGGATCGGTGCACTCTCGCCGCACTCGCCCGGCGATTGCGGGCAAGTGCCCACGCCGTGGATAGTGTGCCGCTGCCTGCCTGGTTGAAGCCTGCGCCGCGTGTCGAAGACCCCGCGTGGCAGCCGTATCTCGACGCCCGCACCGAGCTGGTTCGCCGCCGTATTGACGCCCTTGCCGACACGGCAGCGTCTGAACGCCCCGCGTGGACCGCACACCTGGGCGCCGAACCGGCGGACCCGGCCGAGCGTGAACGGTGGCTGAGGCATCTCGCCACGCTCGCCGCCTACCGTGACCAATACCAGGTCCAAGGCGACGATCCCGATCATCCGCTGGGCCCGTATCCGGAGCGCGGCCGCACCGGGCATCGTGCCTACTGGGTCGCCGCCGCCTCGCTGCTCGCGCTGCGTGGACGCGCAGCCGGGGGCGATGACGCGCTCGGGCGACTGGCCGCCGACCAGTACCGCACCCTGTCCGGGGACGAGCAGGCGTGCATCGCGCGCGAGCTGGCCGGGCGGCTCGGCTCGGACTGGCTCGGTGACCCGCGCGACCCGGCCGCCGACGCGGACGAGGCCGTCTACCGTGACGATCTCGCGGCCCTCCTCGTCGCCCACGGACGCCTGCACGCGCCGTCCACCGGTGAGAGCGAGCCGCCGTCCGCGCACGCGGCGCGCCGAACGCCGAGCGCGAAGCAGCGACACGACCGGCGCAGCACCGCCGTTGGGCGCCGGCTGCCGACGCTGGACGGCCCGCAGTCCACCGAGATCGTCAGCCGGCCACGTGCGCGGGTCGCGCTGCCGCCGCCGATGCCGGACCAGCCACGCGGACCGAGGCCAGGACGCTGAAGGTCAGGCGAACGCCGGGACCGGACCGGCGGCCGATGTCCCGCGCAGCGCGGCGCGGGCCAGCGCGGCTCCGCGCGTGAGCCGCTGTACGAATTCGGCGGAGGCGCGAGGCCCGGCCGGTTCGGCATCGCGGCAGGCCCGGCACCGGCCCGAGACGACAACCGGCGCCCGACATTCGTCGCACTCCAGCCGCGCGGGCGGCGCGGCCGGTTCGGCGGGCATCTTGGCCCGTAGCCGGGTTTCGATGAACCGCGCCGGATGGTAGACCGACGGCGGCAATCCGGCAGTCAGCGTGTTGATGATGTGCAGGTCGGAGGCTCCCCGCCGCCGCCACTGCGCGACCAGCGGAGCGAGCCGAAGGGCCTCGGCGCGTCCGAGGGCCAGTTTGGGCTCGGTCCGTGCGAGCCGGGCGAGAAGTTCCGCGCTCGCCGTGCTCTCCTTGTCGGAGTCATCCCCCTCACTCCCTTTCCGGCGCGCTCCCGCCGGGGAGGGGAGGGT
>NZ_JAGSXH010000263.1 GCF_018283645.1 Actinocrinis puniceicyclus
GCCCACGCGCCCCCACCAACACACACGCATCCGCCAAAGACAACACCCCGGCCACATGCGCCGCAGCCAACTCACCCACCGAATGCCCGATCAAGAAATCCGCCCGCACCCCCAACGACTCCACCAACCGGAACAACCCCACCTCAACCGCAAACAACGCAGCCTGCGTGAACTGCGTCTCATCCAACAACAACGCCTCCGGCGAACCCACCGGCGCCCTCAACAACCCCAAAAGCGAACCACCCAACACCCCATCAAACTGCGCACACACCCCCTCCAACACCTCCGCGAACACCGGAAACAACCCCGCCAAACCCACACCCATCCCCACACGCTGCGCACCCTGACCCGAAAACAAAAACGCCGTCCTACCCCCAACAACCGAACCAGCCAACACCCCCGAAGCCGGCTCACCACGCTCAAGCGCCGCCAGACCCGACAACAAACCATCCCGGTCACCAGCCACCACCGCAGCACGCCGATCAAACCGAGCACGCGACGTCGCCAACGAATAACCGACATCGAACACATCCAGATCCGAACCAGCCAGCAAATGCGCCCGCAACCGCCCAGCCTGCCCCCGCAACGCCACATCCGACTTCGCCGAGAGCACCAACGGCAACGCTGCCGGCCGCACCGGATCCGACACAGCAACCGGCACCGACACCTCCGGCGGCGCCTCCTCGACAATCACGTGCGCGTTCGTGCCACTGACACCGAACGAGGAGACACCGGCCCGCCGCGGCCTGCCGTTGGCCGGCCACGGCTCAGCCTCAGTCAGCAACCTGACCCCGCCCGCCGACCAGTCCACATGCGCAGAGGGCGCATCAATGTTCAGCGACTTGGGCAGCACGTCGTGCCGCAACGCCTGCACCATCTTGATCACACCGGCCACACCCGCCGCCGCCGACGAATGCCCGATATTCGACTTGACCGACCCCAACCGCAACGGACCGGTGGTCCGGTCCTGGCCATACGTCGCCAACAACGCCTGCGCCTCAATCGGGTCACCAAGCCTCGTACCCGTACCGTGCCCCTCCACCGCATCCACATCACAAGGCGAAAGACCCGCGTTCGCCAACGCCTGCCGGATCACCCGCTCCTGCGAGGGACCATTCGGCGCAGTCAGGCCATTACTCGCACCATCCTGATTCACCGCACTACCACGCACGACCGCAAGCACCTTGTGCCCATTACGCCGCGCATCCGACAACCGCTCCAACACCAACAAACCAAGACCATCGGAGAAACCCGTACCATCCGCACCCGCCGCATACGACTTACACCGGCCATCCGGCGCCAAGCCACGCTGGCGGCTGAACTCCACCAGCAGGAACGGCCCCGACAGCACGGTCACGCCGCCGACCAGCGCCAGCGAACACTCACCCGACCGCAACGACTGCGACGCGAGATGCAACGCCACCAACGACGACGAACACGCCGTATCGATGGTCACGGCAGGACCCTCGAACCCGAAGGTGTAGGCCACCCGGCCGGAGACCACACTGGCCGTGGTGCCGGTCAGCCGGAAACCCTCCAGTTCCGCCTTGGTGCCGTCGTAGTCGTTCAACGACATCACGCCGGTGAACACGCCGGTGTCGCTGCCGCGCAACGAGGCCGGGTTAATGCCCGCGTGCTCCAACGCCTCCCATGCCGCTTCCAGCAGCAGGCGCTGCTGCGGATCGGTTGCCAGCGCCTCGCGCGGACTGATGCCGAAGAAACCCGCGTCGAAGTCGCCGATGTCCTGCAGGAAGCAGCCGCCGTTCATGTAGAGCTTGCCGACCTGCTCGGGGTCGGGATCGTAGAGCCGCTCCAGGTCCCAGCCGCGGTCCGCCGGCAGCGGACCGATCGCGTCGCGGCCCTCGGCCACCAGCCGCCACAACTCCTCCGGCGAGGTCACCCCGCCCGGATAACGACACGCCATACCCACGATCGCCAACGGCTCGTCGGCCTTGGCCTTCACACGCCCGGGTCCAGCCGCGACAGAATCCTGATCGACCCCGCCCGCCTGCGCCACGAGCAACCGGGCCACAGCCGCGGACGTGGGATGGTCGAACACCAGCGTCGAAGGCAGCCGCAGGCCGGTGGTCTCGATCAGCCGATCGCAGAACTCGACGCTCGCCAGCGAGTCGAAGCCCAAGTCGCTGAACGCGCGCTGCGGGTCGACCGCCGCCGAAGAGGCGTGTCCGAGTACGGCCGCGACCTGCGCGAGCACCACGTCCAAGGCCGTGCGATACCGGTCCCCGTCGGGCACTTCAGCCAGCCGCTGCGCCAACGAACCACCGTGGAGCAACCGCTCGTCTCGGTCGCCGACCTGCACGGCCGACGTCAGGACCGCGTGGCCCAGCTCACCCGCACCCGCGCCGCCGCCCGCCGGATCTCCGTTACCGCCCGACGCGAGCCAGAACCGCTCCCGCTGGAAGGCGTACGTGGGCAGCTCAACGCGCCGCGCGCCGGTACCCGCGTAGAACGCCGGCCAGTCCACCTCGACCCCGGCCACATGCGCCTGCGCCAAGAACCCCGCGAAC
>NZ_JAGSXH010000264.1 GCF_018283645.1 Actinocrinis puniceicyclus
GGGGTGGGCACGCGGCCTGAGACGAGGACTTTCTCGTCCACGACCAGGGCGGGGGTGCTCATCACGCCGTAGCCCATGATGGCGCCGTAGTCGGTGACCTTCTCGATCGTGGCCTCAAGGCCCAGGGCGGCGACGGCGTCGCGGGTGGCGCGCTCGAGGTTCACGCAGTTGGTGCAGCCGGGGCCGAGCACTTTGATCTTCACGGTGTCTTCCTTAGGGAGGGGTTGGCTGTCAGGTCAGGACGGCGTTGAACAGGTAGCCGACCGCGACGATCCCGGCTGCGACGACGGCGACGAAGGTGGCCAGCAGTTGGGGCCGCAGCACCCGGCGCAGCAGGATCATCTCCGGCAGCGAGAGGGCGACCACGCTCATCATGAACGCCAGCAGGGTGCCCATCGGCAGGCCTTTTTCGTGCAGGGCCTGCACCAACGGCATGATCCCGGCGGCGTTGGAGTACAGCGGCACGCCGATGGCGACGGCGACCAGGACGCCGAAGGCGTTGCCCGCACCGGCGTAGGTGGTGAACAGGCGCGCCGGGGCCCAGCCGTGGATCACGGCGCCCAGCGCGATGCCCACCAGCAGGTACGGCCAGATCTTGCGCAGGATGCTGACGACTTCCTCGGCGCCCATCTGCAGGCGGTCGGCGAGGCTCAGGCCTGCGGTGGAGTCGATGACCTGGCCGCCGAGGCGGGTTTCGAACACGAACGGCTCGACCCAGCGCGCCACCCCGAGGCGCCCGAGGGTGAAGCCCGCCGTGACGGCGATCGTCAGGCCGGCGGCGACGTAGAGCGCTGCGATCTTCCAGCCGAACAGGGTGAACAGCATGCCGATCGCGATCTCGTTGACCAGGGGGCTGGCGATCAGGAAGCTTAGGGTCACCCCGATCGGCACGCCCGCGGCGACGAAGCCGATGAACGCGGGCACCGCGCTGCAGGAGCAGAACGGGGTGATCACGCCCAGGCCGGCGGCCATGACGTTGCCCGCGCCTTCGCGTTTTCCGCCGAGCAGTGCGCGGGTGCGCTCCAGGCTCATGTAGGAGCGCAGGACCGTGACGGTGAAGATGATGCCGACCAGCAGCAGGGTGATCTTGACGGTGTCGTAGGCGAAGAAGTGGATCGCGCTGCCCAGTCGGCCGGCCGGGTTCAGTCCCGCGGCGCCGTAGAGCAGGTGGTCCCACAGCGGCTCGTTGAGCAGGTAGGCGCCGATCCAGGCCGCCGCCGCGCCGGCCAGGGCCAGTGCCCGGGTGCGGGGCGAGGCGGGCAGGTGCTCGGCGATGCTCACGGCCGCACCCGCTCGGCGGCGGGCATCGCGGGCAGGGCGGCGTGCAGGCGGTCCAGGGCGTCGTCGGCCAGGGCGTAGTCGATCCAGCGGCCCCGGCGGCTGGTGGTGACCAGCCCGGCCTCGCGCAGCAGCTTAAGGTGGTAGCTGAGCAGGTTCGCCGGGACCGGCACGTGTTCCTGCAGGTTGCACACGCACGACGGGCCGCCGGTCAGCCGTGCCAGCACCGCCCAGCGCACCGGGTCGGCCACGACCTGCAGCAGGGACACCGCCGCGGCGCCCTGCCCGGCGGTGTCCGTCCCGACGGGGGCGCCCACTGATACTTCAGTCACAGTTGATTCAACCACGCTTGAAATGTAGGCACGCCGCCGTCCGGCGGTCAAGCTCGACGGCCCGCGCCGCACCCACCCGGGCCAAAGACAGGCCGAACGCGGTGACCGGTGCGTGCCCTGCGGCGGCAGGGCGCGGGACGTTCGCCCCCGCGCGCCGCCGGCATCGCGGGCGAGGATCGCAGTCACGGCAGCCGACGTCGTAGTCACCATGGGCTGCGGGGACGCCCGCCCCGCCTTGCCCGGCGAGCCCTACCTGGATGGGAACCGGATGGCCCCGAGTGCCTGGGCGCCGAGCAGGTACGTCCCATCCGCGACGAGATCGACAAGCGCGTGCGCGGCCTGCTGCGCGCGACCTGAACGTCCCGGTCGCCGCCTCGCGGCGAGCGCTGTTGTGTCACGGCGCAGCTCGCTGCCGGCGCGTCCCGTGACCACACGCGCCGGTCAGCGCAGGTCCAGCAGCCCGGCCAAGGCGGCGACCACGGCCGGGTCGACCCGGTAGTACACCCAGGTCCCGCGCCGCTGCGCGGTGAGCAGACCCGCCTCGCGCAGCTTCTTCAGGTGGTGGGAGACGGTGGGCTGTGAGACACCCACGTCCTGGATATCGCACAGCACGCCTCGCCGCCGGTGTGCGCGGCGATCCGGGAGAACAGGCGCAGCCGCACCGGATCAGCCAGGGCCTTGAACATCCCCGCCATCCGCGCCGCGTCCACCTGCGACAGCGCAGCCGAGCTCAGCGGCGGGCAGCACGCCGCGGCCCCGCGGACGGCGAGCGCAAGCACGGAACCCTGATTCGACATGCATCTATCTTGACAGTCGTCTATGCACTCCGGCAAGCTCTGCATAGACAAACGTCGAATCAGTGGCCGGTCCGCCCGCCGCCCGCCCGACACCGGAGAGA